>NZ_CP108101.1:1532280-1838736 GCF_036195325.1 Streptomyces sp. NBC_00234
GAAGAAGCGTCCCGACCGGGCGGCACCCGTCGCCCACGGCCTCGCGGATTCCCCCGTGCGTGGAAGAATTTTTACGGATTGACCAATCCGTGCGGGCACCGGCTCCGAATCATGCCTGGGAACCGATGCGCTGCCTTGGAGGAAGCCCGCGTGAAAGAAGCCGTACACATCAGCGGAGCCCCTGCGGCGGGGCCCGATCTCCAGGAACTCCTGGTGATGGTCGCCCGTGGTGACCAGAACGCCTTCGCCACGGTGTACGACGCCGTCTGCGGGCCCGTACTCGGGCTGGTACGCAGTGTGCTCCGCGACCCGGCCCAGTCCGAGGAGGTGGCCCAGGAAGTCCTGGTGGAGGTGTGGCGCACGGCGCCCCGCTTCCAGCCGGACCGCGGGAGCGCCATGAACTGGGTCCTGACACTGGCCCACCGCAGGGCCGTCGACCGGGTCCGTTCGGCGGAGGCGGCGTCGGCACGCGAGCACAAGGCCGCCCTGCTGGACCGTACGCCCGACTTCGACGAGGTCGCGGAGCAGGTCGAGACCCGGCTCGAACGCGAGCAGGTGCGGCGCTGTCTGCGCACCCTCTCCGAACTGCAACGCCAGTCCGTGACCCTGGCCTACTACCGGGGTCTCACCTACCGCGAGGTGTCGGAGCTGCTCTCCGTACCTCTCGGCACGATCAAGACACGGCTGCGTGACGGGCTGATCCGGATGCGCGACTGCCTGGGGGTGAACGCATGAGCACGGCCGAGTTGCACACGCTCACCGGCGCCTACGCCCTGCACGCGCTGCCGGACGACGAACGGATCGAGTTCGAACGTCACCTGGGTGTCTGCGAGGCATGCGCCCAGGAGGTGCGGGAGCTGTCCGCGACCGCTGCCCGGCTCGGTCTCGCGGTGTCCCGGACACCGTCGGCCGGACTGCGCGACCGGGTGCTGCGCGAGATCGTGACGGTACGCCAGGAGCCGCCGCCGAACGGCAGGCTCGCCCGGTCCGCCGGGGCCCGCGAGCGGGCGCGCCGCCGGACCACGTACGTGCTCGCCGCCTGCATCGCCGCCGCGGTGGCCTTCGGCGGGGTCGCGGTGTGGCAGAACCAGGTGGCCCAGGACGCGAGGCAGGAGGCGAACCGGGCCGAGGCGCGGACCGAACAGATGGCCCAGGTGCTCACGGCTCCGGACGCGAAGACCAGTTCGGCCACGCTGGAGGGCGGCGCGCGGGGCACCGTCGTCGTCTCCGAGAGCGTGAACCGGGCGGTGTTCCTGGCTTCGGGGATGGAGCGGCCACCGGCGGGGAGCGTGTACCAGCTGTGGTTCGACGAGGACGGCACCATGCGGTCCGCGGGTCTGATGGACCCGTCCCGCTCGGACGAGGCCGTGCTGATGGACGGACCGGTCGACCAGGCGTCCGGCATGGGCATCACCGTCGAACCGGCGGGCGGGTCCGAGGAGCCGACCTCCGCTCCGCTGGCCCTGATGAGCCTCCCGGCCTGAGAGGCCCGGTGGCCGGACGGGCGCCGGCAGAAGAGCGGGACCCGGTGGTGCGTCATGCACCACCGGGTCCCGCTCTTCTCCGTCAGCCCGTGCGTGGCGGACGCTCTTCGTCGTCAGGCCCTGCGTGGCGGACGCTTCGTCGTCAGGCCCTGCGGGGCGGACGCGGGAAGAAACCGCTCGTGCGCGCCCGGTACTCCGCGAACCCGGGCCGCTCGGCCATGTGCCGCTCCAGGAGTGCCTTGCCGCTGCCCCTGATCAGCAGCCAGCTCATCACCAGGGGCGCCACGATCGTCGCACCGAGCACGGCCGGCTGTTCGCAGACGAACAGGAAGAGTCCCCACCACACGCAGAAGTCGCCGAAGTAGTTCGGGTGCCGGGTCCACGACCACAGCCCCCGGTCCATGATCCGGCCGCGATGCGCGGGATCGGCCTTGAACCGCGCCAGTTGCCGGTCCCCGACCGCCTCGAAGCAGAACCCGACCGACCACAGCGCCGTCCCCGCCCAGGACCACCACGTCAGCGGCCCCGTCAGGTACTGCGCCGCCTGAACCGGCAGGGAGACCAGGAGAACCAGGGCGCCCTGGAGCAGGTAGACCTTCCAGAGCGCGTGCAGGACGGGATTCCCCCGGGCCTTGGCGAGCATCGCCGCATAGCGGGGGTCCTCGCCGTGCCCCCGGCCGCGCCGCGCGATGTGCACGGCCAGCCGCAGCCCCCAGACCATGGTCAGAACCGTCACCAGGAGGCGGCGGACGTCGTCCCCGTGCCCCGCCGAGAGGGC
The DNA here is from genome assembly GCF_036195325.1 of Streptomyces sp. NBC_00234. Taxonomy (NCBI): domain Bacteria; kingdom Bacillati; phylum Actinomycetota; class Actinomycetes; order Kitasatosporales; family Streptomycetaceae; genus Streptomyces; species Streptomyces sp. NBC_00234. The sequence continues at coordinate 1,534,543 of NZ_CP108101.1, forward strand.
GTACGAGACGAGCGCGACAGCCGCGAACCCGACACCCCAGGCGACGTCGACGATGCGGTGCACACCCTTGCGCAGGGCCAGCGCGAACGTGACGAGCATGACGCCGAACGCGGCACCCGCGCAGGCCCCGAGCGCCTGCGCGAACGCCGCTCCGTCGAAGCCGTTCACCGCAGGCTCCCTTCCGGGCTCCCCGGGATCCCCGCGCCGCGCGTGAGCAGTATCTGCTGCACATCGAGGTACCCCGAACGGAATCCGGCCTCGGAGTAGGCGAGGTAGAAGGTCCACATCCGGCGGAACGTCGCGTCGAAGCCGAGGGCGTCGACCTCCGCGGTGCGTGCGGTGAACCGTTCCCTCCAGAGCCTCAGGGTCTCCGCGTAGTGCATGCCGAACCGGATCCGCTGCTCCGTTCGCAGCCTCGTGTGCGCGGTGGCGGTCCGTTCGATCGCGTCGGCGGAGGGCAGCAGACCGCCGGGGAAGATGTACTTCTGGATCCAGGTGTACGTGGCCCGCGAGGCGCGCAGCCGCTCGTCCCGCATGGTGATGGCCTGGAGCACGATCCGGCCGCCGGGAGCGAGCCGCTCGTCCAGCGTCCGGAAGTAGACCGGCCAGTACTCCTCGCCCACGGCCTCGATCATCTCGACGCTGACGATCGCGTCGTACTCCCCGGTGATCCGGCGGTAGTCGAGGAGCCTGATGTCCACGCGGCTCTCGAAGCCGGCGTCGCGGACACGGGCGCGGGCCAGTTCCCGCTGCTCCCGGGAGAGCGTGACGGTGACGACGCGGGCGCCCCGCTCGGCCGCCCGGACGGCCAGCTCGCCCCAGCCGGTGCCGATCTCCAGAAGCCGGGTACCGGGCCCCACGTCCGCCATGTCCAGCAGCCGGTCGATCTTGCGGTGCTGGGCGGCGGGCAGGAGTGCCTGCTCGGCGGGGAAACCGCGGAAGACGGCGGCGGAGTACGTCAGGGTCTCGTCGAGGAACGTCGCGAAGAGCTCGTTCGACAGGTCGTAGTGGTGGCTGATGTTGGCGCCGGCGCCCTCCGGGGTGTTGGCCTGCTCCGGCGGACGGTGCAGCGCCCACAGTCCGCGCAGCCGTTGCAGCGGCTTCGGGACGAGCTCCGCGGCGTGACTCGCGAAGACCGTCAGGACACCGACGAGGTCGGGCGACTCCCACTCCCCCGCCATGTAGGACTCGCCGAAGCCGATGAGTCCGCTCGCACCGATCCGCCGGAAGAACGCGACGGGATCGTGGATCTCCATCAGCGGTCCGCCGAGGCCCACGCTCTCCCCTCCCGCGAGCCGGGCCCGGAGCGGCAGCCGGGAGAGGGCGCGGCGTACGAGGCGCTCGGCGAGGGCGGTGCGGGCCCGGGACGCCCGGGGCAGGGCGACGACGTCCGGCCAGCGCAGCGGGTCGGGACCTCCGGTGCCGTACGGCGCCGGGGGCGCGGGCGGGCTCGAAGCCGAGGGCGAGGGGGACGGGGCGGGCGAAGGGGGCATCTTCACTGCATGCCTTCCTGAGTGCGGTGGCGGGGACGTGGCTGCACGGGTGTACGGCGCAGATACAGCCGGATGCCGTGCAGTCGGATCGCGGCGGAGACGGCCGCGGTGGACAGGGGGTGGCGCAGGGCGACGCGGAGCAGCGAGGCGGGCGTCGCGGGGCGCCGGGTTCCGCGGACGGTGGCGGTGAACGGCCGTGTTCCGGCGCGCTCCAGCTGGACCGTCAGATCGAGGCGGCGGCCCGGCTCGGGGAGCCGCATCCGGTAGCCGCCGTCGACGGGGAAGAACGGGGATACGTACAGCTCCTTGGCCGTCTCCGCCCGGCCCGCGGCATCCGGGCGGAGCAGGTAGCAGTGCCGTTCGCCGTAGGTGTTGTGCACCTCGGCGACCACGCAGAGCGGGGTGCCGTCGGCCCGGCGGCACCAGTAGACGGTCAGCGGGTTGAAGACGTGGCCGAGGACCCGGGCGTGGGTGAGCATGGTGACGGTGCCGTCGGCGAGCTCGATGCCACGGGGGGCGAGGAACCGTTCGAGTCCGGCTCTGATGGTCGGCACGCCGCCGCCGAAGTGGTCACGGGCGTCGAAGCGGGCCAGCGGGCGCAGGACGGCGGGCAGCCGCGGCGGCCGGTCCGGGTCGATCAGCCACATGTAGGTGCGGTGGCGGAGCGCGTACCTGCGGGGCGTGGTCCGCACGTGCCGGATCGTGCAGGGGTAGAGGGCGTTCACGCCGTCGCTCCCGATGCCGTTCACGCCGTCGCTTCCGGTGCCGTTCACGCCGTCGCTTCCGGTGCCGTTCACGCCGTCGCTCGCGATGCCGTTCACCACGGCGCCCCCAGCGCCCCGGCGGCCTCGGCCCCCGAGCGGCAGCCGTCCTCGTGGAAGCCCCAGCCCTGGTAGGCCCCCGCGAAGGCGACGACCGGCCCGGACAGGGCGGGCAGCCGGGCCTGCGCGGCCACCGACTCGGGGGTGAACACCGGGTGCTCGTAGACCATGCGGGCGCGGACGAGGGCCGGATCGACGCGGTCGGCGCCGTTCAGGGTGACGACGAAGGACTCGGGCGCGTCGAGGCGCTGGAGACGGTTCATGTCGTAGCTGACGGTGACCCGGTCGGCATCGGCGGAGCAGGCGGGCATCAGGTAGTTCCAGGAGGCCCTGGCCCGCCGGCTGCGCGGCAGCAGCCTGGTGTCGGTGTGCAGCAGGGTCGGGTTGCGCGAGTACCGGAACGCGCCGAGGACGCTCCGCTCCTCGTCGCTGGGGTCGGCGAGCAACCGCAGCGCCTGGCCGGGATGGGTGGCGACGACCACCGCGTCGTGCCGCTCGGTGGAGCCGTCCTCGGTGACGACGTCCACGCCGTCGCCGTGCCGGCGCACGGTCCGTACCGGCGTCGAGGTCCGCACGGCGGAGAGCTGCTTCGCGACACGGTCCACGTAGGCGCGCGAGCCGCCGGTCACGGTGCGCCAGACGGGCGAGCCGCCGATCGCGAGCATGCCGTGGTGGTCCAGGAACCGGAAGAGGTGGCGGGCCGGGTAGCGCAGGGCCGTCACCGGGTCGCAGGACCAGACGGCGGAGACCACCGGGGTCAGGAAGTGGGCCCTGAAGTACGGGGAGAAACGGCCGCGGTCGGCGAACTCTCCGAGCGTCGGACCCGTTTCGCCGTCCGTGCCCGTCTCCGCACCCGCCAGCAGCGCACGGGCCTCCCGGTGGAAGCGCGGCACCTCGGCCAACATCCGCAGGTACGGCCCTCGGAGGGCAGCACCCGGCTGGGCGAGGAGTCCTGCCGGTCCGCGCGCGCCCGCGTATTCGAGGCCACACCCCTCGCACCGTACGGACATGCTCATCTCCGACTCCTGCGTGTCCACGCCGAGTTCCTCGAAGAGCCGCAACAGGTTCGGGTACGTACGCCGGTTGTGCACGATGAAGCCCGAGTCGACGCGGTGCACGCGGCCGTCCGACGCGGCCAGGTCGTGGGTGTGGGCGTGACCTCCGAGCCGCTCGTCCGCCTCGTACAGCGTCACTTCGTGCGTCCGCCGGAGGAGGTACGCGGCGGTCAGTCCCGCCACCCCGCTTCCCACCACGGCTGCGCGCCGTCTTTCCCCTGACATCCCGGTTCCCTCTCGTTCACTGCCTGCGTGTCGGGGCCGCCCTGGCACGCCCCCGATCTGATTCGTCGCAGGACGCGCGAAGGATTGGTCGGAACCGCGGATTCATCCGATCGGGTGACTGACCAATCCGCGGCCCGCCCGGGGCCGAATCACCGGTGTGAAAGCAGATCAGAACGATTCGCAGCCGCACGGGGTCTCGCTGTCCCGTCGATCCCGCTGGGCGCGCGCCTTCTTCGCCGCGCTCAGCGGTCTGATCGCGGGTTTCTGTGCCCTGTGCGTCGCCGAGCTGGTCGCTGCTGCCGTACGACCGGAGGCCGGTCCCGTCAACGCGGTGGGCGGTGCGGTCATCGACCGCACTCCCCCGGCGGTGAAGGACTTCGCGGTCCGGAACTTCGGCACCAACGACAAGCTGGTGCTGCAGCTCGGCATCCTCGCGCTCCTGGCGGCCTTCGCCATGGCGGTGGGGGTGCTGGCGCTGCGGCACCGGCGGCTCGGTGCGGCTGCCGTCCTGGTCTTCGGTGTGGTCGGGGCAGTGGCGGCGGTCGGGCGGCCCGAGGGCCTGCCCGGCGACGCCCTGCCTTCGGTGGTGGGTGCCCTGGTGGCCGCAGGAGTGCTGTACTTCCTGGTCGGACGGCTTGCCCCGAGGACCGTTCCCTCTCCCGCGGCTGGGGAGACGGAGGTCCGGGCGGACCAGGGCACCTTCGACCGTCGCGGATTCGTGATCGCGGCGACCGCCGCGGCGGTGGCCTCGGCCGGCGCCGGCTTCGTCGGACGCCGGATCACCGCTTCGGTACAGGCGGGGGCGTCCGCTTCACGCGGTGCGATCACCCTGCCGGTTCCCGATGCGGCGGCGCCCGCCGTACCCCGCGGCGCCGATCTGGGCATCCGCGGGCTGAGCTCCTTCGTCACGCCGAACAAGAGCTTCTACCGGGTGGACACCGCCCTGGTGGTCCCCCGTGTCGACGCGGGCCGCTGGCGGCTGCGCATCCACGGCAAGGGCGTGGCGCGGCCCCTCACGGTCGACTTCCAGGACCTGCTCCGGCGGGAGCTGATCGAGCGCGACATCACCCTGACCTGCGTCTCCAACGAGGTCGGCGGCCCGTACATCGGCAACGCCCGCTGGATCGGCGTACGGCTGGCCGATCTGCTGCGCGAGGCCGGGGTGAAGCCGCCGTCCAGGGGCGGGCCCGCCGACCAGCTCGTGGCCCGGTCCGTCGACGGCATGACGATCGGCACGCCGGTCGAGGACGTCATGGACGGCCGCGACGCGATGCTCGCCCTGGGGATGAACGGCGAACCGCTCCCCTTCACCCACGGATTCCCTGTCCGCATGCTCGTCCCCGGTCTGTACGGCTATGTGTCCGCCTGCAAGTGGATCAAGGACATCGAGCTGACGACCTTCGACGACTACGACGCGTACTGGGTCAAGCGCAGCTGGTCGCGCGAGGCCCCCGTCAAGACCCAGTCACGCATCGACACCCCGCGCCCCTTCGCCTCCCCCACGGCGGGCACGGTGCCGGTCGCCGGGGTCGCCTGGGCCCAGCACCGGGGCATCGCCCGGGTGGAGGTCCGGGTGGACGGCGGCGCGTGGCAGACCGCCCGGCTGGCCGCCGAGGACAGCAGGGACACCTGGCGCCAGTGGGTGTGGGAGTGGCCGGCCACGACCGGCAGCCACACCCTCGAGGTCCGCGCGACGGACCGCACCGGCGCCACCCAGACCGACGAACGGGTCGGCACCGTCCCCGACGGTGCGACCGGCTGGCATTCGGTGGTGGTCAACGTGCCCTGAACAGCCGTCACCGTCAGCCGTCGTACGCACACCACAGCTCCGGAACAACAGAATCCGAACCAGGAGAACACCATGAACACCCTCCACTTCCGCCGCGCAGCCGTCGCCGTCTCCGCCGCGGCCGTCCTGCCGCTCGCCCTGACTGCCTGCTCCAGCGACACCAAGGACTCGGCCGCCGGTTCCACGCCCTCGGCCGCGTCCTCGGCACCGGCAGCCTCGGCCGACGACTCCATGGACACGGACAAGCCGTTCGGTCCGGGCTGTGCGTCCGTGCCGGAGGACGGAGCGGGTTCGTTCGACGGCATGGCGAAGGACCCGGTCGCGACGGCCGCCTCGAACAACCCGGACCTCTCCACGCTGGTCACCGCCGTCAAGCAGGCCGGCCTGGTCGACACGCTGAACAACGCGGAGAACATCACGGTGTTCGCGCCGACCAACGAGGCGTTCGCCAAGGTCCCGAAGGCGGACCTCGACGCGCTGCTGGCGAACAAGGCCGAGCTCACCAAGGTCCTCACCTACCACGTGGTGGGCGAGAAGCTGACGCCGCAGCAGCTGGAGAACGGCTCCTTCGACACCCTGGAGAAGAGCAAGCTGACCACGTCCGGTTCGGGCGTGACGTACACCGTCAACGACTCCTCGAAGGTGGTCTGCGGCAACGTCCCGACGGCCAACGCCACGGTCTACATCGTCGACTCGGTGCTGATGCCCCCGAAGTAACCGCGGTGCCTCCGCCGGGGCCGGGCGTCCTCCGGCCCCCGGCGGAGCGGCGTGAGCACTTCGGCGCCGCGCGGACACCGTCACGTGACGCCCACGAAACAGCCCGTCCCTAATTTCTGTCGCCTGACAGGTAATCGGCGACAGGGGCTCACATGACTGCCACCGCACCACCCGGAGTACGGCAGGACGAGGCCGGGACCGGCCCGCGCGACTCGGTCGCGCTGGCCGGTTTCGGCTACCAGCAGGAGTTGCACCGGACCATGGGGCGGTACGCCTCGTTCGCCGCCGGGTTCTCCTTCATCTCCGTCCTCACCACGGTCTTCCAGTTCTTCGCGTTCGGTTTCTCCTTCGGCGGCGCCGCCTTCTTCTGGACCTGGCCCGTAGTCCTCGTCGGGCAGCTCCTGGTCGCCGCCTGCTTCGCCGAACTCGCCGCCCGTTACCCCTTGTCGGGCGCGATCTACCAGTGGGCGACACGGCTCAGCAGCCCGGCGTTCGGCTGGTTCGCGGGCTGGATCATGGTGATCGGGCAGATCGTCGTGGTCGCCGCCGCGGCGCTGGCGCTCCAGGTCGTACTCCCCGCGATCTGGTCGGGCTTCCAGCTGCTGGGCGGCGATCCGGCCCCGACCACACCGACGGGCGCGGCCAACGCCGCGCTCCTCGCGGTGGTGCTGCTCGTCCTCACCACGACGGTGAATCTGCTCGACAACCGGATCATGTCGGCCGTCAACCGGGTCGGGGTCACGGCCGAGATCATCGGAGCCGTCCTCATCGTCGTCCTGCTGTTCACGCACGCCGAGCGGGGCCCCGGCATCACCCTGCACACCGGCGGCCAGGGCGGCGCGATCGGCGCGCTGCTGGTCGGCTCGTTCACGGCGGCGTACGTCCTGATCGGGTTCGACAGCGCGGGCGAGATGAGCGAGGAGACCCGCTCCCCGCGCCGGACCGCACCCCGCACGATCCTGCTCGCGCTGGCATCGGCGGGCGTACTCGGCGGGCTCCTGGTCCTCGGCGGCGTCCTGGCCGCGCCGGACCTCACCGACGGCAGGCTGGCCACGGAGGGGCTCTCCTACGTGCTGACCAGCAGCCTCGGCGACGGGGTCGGCCGCGCGCTGCTCGCCGATGTCGCGGTGGCCATCGCCGTAGCCACGCTGGCCATCCAGACGTCCGGGTCCCGGATGCTCTTCTCGATGGCGCGGGACGGTGTGCTGCCCTGCTCGGCCCTGCTGTCCAGGGTCTCGCCCCGCACCGGGATGCCCGCCGCGCCCGCGCTGCTGGTCGGCGTCGCCGCTGCCGCGCTCGGCCTGCTGAATCTCGCGTCGCCCGAGGCGTTCCTCGCGATCGGCACCACCTGCATCGCGATGCTCTACCTGGCCTACACGATGGTCACGGGCCCGATGCTGTGGCAGAGGCTCCGGGGCGCCCCCGTCGCCCCGGCGGACGGCCCGCTCCACGACGAGACGGGCCGGCCGCTCTTCTCCCTGGGCCGGTGGGGACTGCCGGTCAACGCGCTGGCCTTCGTGTACGGCGTGGGCATGACCGTCAATCTGGCCTGGCCACGGGCCGCGGTGTACGACCCGGCGGGCGGCCACTGGTACTTCCAGTGGTTCACGGTGCTGTTCCTGGCGGTGACCGTGGCCCTGGGAGCGGTCTACCGGACCGGCCGCGCCCGGAAGGTCACCTCTACGCTGGCCGGATGAACCGAACGGACCGGGCCGTGGGAGCCGTCGTCGGCTCGGCGGTGGGCGACGCGCTGGGCGCACCCTTCGAGTTCGGCGCGGCAGGCGTCTTCACGGAGCGCTTCCCCGACGGCGTCGGCACGATGTGCGGGGGCGGCGGCTGGGACCCCGGCGAGGCCACCGACGACACACAGATGGCGGTCCTGGTCGGGGAATCCCTGCTGGAGCGTGCGGGGCTGGACCTGCCCGACATCTTCGACCGGTTCCGTCGCTGGGCGGCGGGCGACCCGAAGGACATCGGCCTCCAGACGGAGGACGTGCTGACGAGCGGGGAGCCCTGGGACCTGGCGGCGGCGCTCCACTTCCAGATCAACGGGCGGGCGGCGGGGAACGGTTCGCTGATGCGGGCCACCCCGCCCGCCGTCCACTTCGCGCGGGCGGGCCGGACGCCGACGATGGACGCGGCCCGGCGGATCGCGGCGCTGACGCACGGCGACCGGGCGGCCTGGGAGGGCACGGCCGTCTTCCACGAACTGGTACGGATCGCCCTGGACGGAGGCGACCCGCTCGCCGCCGTCCCGGAGACCCTCGCGGAGGTCCACGCCGACCACCGCGCCCGCTGGGCGGTGGTCCTGGCACCCGACTGGCACCCGGACGACGCGACGGAGTTCAACGGCGCGGTGTGGCCCTGCCTCGGCACGGCCCTGTGGGCGCTGCGTACGACCCGTACGTACGAGAGCGCCCTGGCGGCGGCCGTCGACGTGGGCGGCGACACCGACACCGTGGCGGCGGTGACGGGCGGCCTGGCGGGCGCGGTGTACGGGGCGGACGCGATCCCGGAGCGCTGGACCCGGCCGCTGCACGTCCCACTGCCGGGCTCGGGCGGCCGGGTGCTGCGGGCGGCGGAGCTGGCCTCGCTGGCCCGGAAGTTGAACGGGGACGAGGCCCCGGCGGTGGATTCGAATCCTTGGACCGACCCGAAAGCTACACATAAGGGATAGATAAGCGCAGAATAGGCGTGATGGGCGCCAACCGCGCACGCATCCGGCGGTCGGGCCCGTAGGACCGAAGGGGACGAATCTCATGAGTAACGTCTCGCACACCGGGAGCGACCTACGCGGTCACCCCGATGTCTCCGAAATGCAAGCACGGTACGACCGCATGCTCGGCGGCCGAGACGTGGCCCTCGTGGACGCACCGGTACTCCTGGTCGGTCTGTACTGCGCCGTCTCGCCGTGGGTGCTGCACTTCACGGCGAGCCAGCCCGCTCTCGTGGCGCACAACCTCGTCCTGGGCATCGCGATCGCGGTGCTGGCACTCGGGTTCACCGTGATGCCGGAGCGGATGTACGGACTGAGCTGGGCCATCTGCGCCATCGGCGCCTGGCTCATCGTGTCGGCGTGGGTCGTGGGCTCCAGCCCGGACACCGGGGTCATCCTCAACAACGTCATCGTCGGCGCCCTGACCGTCGTGCTGGGCATGGCCTGCGCGGCCACGGCGATGAGAAGCACCAAGAGCTGAGGAGGCCGACAGGCGACTGTGGCCGCGGACCGGGTACGGAGAGCCGCCCGTCCGGGGCCACAGCCCTGTCAGGCCCGGCCCCCCGCGCCACCACCCGCGGCGCCCGCGATCCGCAGCGCCGCGTCCGCCGTCGCCTCGGCGAACGCCGCCACCGGGCGCTGCGGGTCCGAGCGGTGCACCAGGATCACGCCCTCGATCAGCCCGAAGACCAGATCGGTGCGCAGTTCCACCTCCGTCTTGTCGAACTCCGCGCCCGCCCGGGTGGCCACGAGCAACTGCCCGTACGCCTCCTTGAGTTCCGCCCGCACACGGTGGAATCCCGCGAACCGTTCGGCACGCACCTCGGGAAGTACGTACAGCGCGCCCAGGTTGTACGGGCCACCGCACAGCAGCGCCACGTCCGAGCGGCACAGTTCCCACAGCCGCGCCTCCGCGGAGGCCCCGTCCTCGGCGAGAAGCTGCCGGGCGAGCGCCAGTGACGGAGTGACCGTCGACTCCAGGAGTTCCGCGAGCAGATCCTCCTTGCCGGCCACGTAGTGGTACATCGTCGCCTGCCGCATGCCCGCGCGCTCCGCGACGGCCCTGGTGGTCGTCGCCGCGTACCCGCGGGTGGTGAACAGCTCGGCGGCGGCCGACAGCAGTTCCTCGCGCGCGGACAGCCCGCTGTCGGGCCGCTGCTGCGCGCGCGGCCGGCCGACCCGTCTCCCGGTGGTGGACATGGGCCGATCGTCGCACATCACCCCTCCGCCCGATCTTGGTGAGCAGTCGGTAACTCCCCTGCAACGGACGGGCAATGGCCTCGACTCCACCGCGCCCTAATTTCTGTCGGGCGACAGAAACCACCGGAGGTCAGCATGGCGACAGCGACGACATACGGGGCCCGGGACCACGCCCGCGCCCAGCACGGCACCCGGACCGAGGCCATGCCCGTGGTCCCCGCCGGCGACTGGCCCGCGGCGCTTCCCGGCACACCGGTCTGGGCCGAGACGGTCGCGGGCGGCAACTACACCCACCGCGTCCTCGCCCGCGGTACGGAGATGCGGCTCACCGACCTCGCGGGCGACGCCTGCGCGCATCTGCTCCTCCTCGTCGACGGGCGCCCCTGGGAACGGCTCAACACCGCCGACACGGTCAAGGTGCAGTGGAACGCCTACCTGGGTGCCGGTCGGCTGCTCCTCTCCGACCAGGGACGGGTGCTCGCCTCGGTGACCGCCGATTCCTCTGGCCGCCACGACGCGCTGTGCGGCACCTCGACGCTGCGGCGCAACACCGCGCGGTACGGGGACGGCACACCGCAGTCGGCCTCCCCCGCCGGACGTGAGCTCCTGAAGCTCGCCGCCGCCAAGCACGGCCTGGAGCCGCGCGATCTGCCGGCCTCGCTCTCCTTCTTCCAGGGAGTGGAGGTACGGGAGGACGGCGCCCTGGACTTCACCGGCTCCGCGGGGCCCGGCACCGCCGTGACGCTCCGCGCCGAGCAGGACCTGACCGTACTGATCGCGAACGTGCCCCACCCGCTGGACCCGCGCCCCGCCTACACCAGCACCCCGCTGGAGGTACTGGCCTGGCGGGCACGGCCCACCGCGCCGGGCGACCCGCTCTGGGACGCCACCCCGGAGGGCCACCGCGCCTTCCTCAACACGCTCGACTTCCTCACCGCCAGGGGGCTCGCATGACCGATGTCCGTTCCACGACCGTCATTCCCGCCCGCGGCGCCTGGTCCTCGGTCGTCCGCGCCGGCGAGGAGCTCACCCTCACCGACCTCCACGGCAACCAGGCCGTCGACTTCCTCGTCTACGACGCCCACGACACGGCCGTCCGCTACAGCGCCCCGGACACCCTCCAGGCCCAGGGCGGCATCTTCCTCACCACCGGGAGCGTCCTCATGTCCGGTGAGCACACCCCGCTGATGACGGTCACCGAGGACACCTGCGGACGCCACGACACGCTCGGCGGTGCCTGCTCCAAGGAGTCCAACACCCTGCGCTACGGCCACCACACCTGGTCGCAGCACGCCTGCGTGGACAACTTCCTGGCGGCGGGCGCCCGGCACGGCCTCGGCAAGCGCGACCTCGTGTCCAACATCAACTGGTACATGAACGTGCCGGTGGAGAAGGACGGCACGCTCGGCATCGTGGACGGCCTCTCGGCCCCCGGACTGAAGGTCACCCTGCGCGCCGAGACGGACGTGCTGGTCCTGGTCTCCAACTGCCCGCAGATCAACAACCCGTGCAACGGCTTCGACCCCACCGCGGTCGAGGCCACCATCGCCGGGTCCGCCGTCAGCGGGGCCGGCCGATGACCTTCGACACCCTGCTGGTCGCCAATCGCGGCGAGATCGCCGTCCGCATCATCCGCACCGCCCGTCGCCTCGGGCTGCGTACGGTCGCCGTCTTCTCCGACGCCGACCGCGCGGCACCCCACGTACGCCTCGCCGACGAGGCCGTACGCCTCGGTCCCGCGCCCGCCAAGGAGTCGTACCTCGACGCCGATCTGGTCCTCAAGGCCGCAAAGGACACCGGGGCCGGTGCCATCCACCCGGGCTACGGATTCCTCTCCGAGGACGCGGAGTTCGCCCGGCGCTGCGAGGACGCGGGCATCGTCTTCGTCGGCCCGACCGCCGCGCAGCTCGACCTGTTCGGCGCCAAGCACACCGCACGCGCCGCGGCCGAGAAAGCGGGTGTCCCGCTCGCCCCCGGCACCGGCCTGCTGGCCGGCCCGGAGGCCGCCCTGGCGGCGGCGGAGACCATCGGCTATCCGGTGATGCTGAAGGCGACGGGAGGCGGCGGCGGCATCGGAATGTCGGCGTGCCGGTCCGCCGCCGAACTGTCCGACGCCTGGGAGCGGGTGCAGCGCGTCGCCGGGGCCTCGTTCTCCTCGGCGGGCCTCTTCCTGGAGCGGCTCGTCGAGCACGCCCGCCATGTCGAGGTGCAGGTCTTCGGCGACGGACAGGGCAGGGTCGTCACCTTCGGCGACCGCGACTGCTCCCTCCAGCGCCGCAACCAGAAGGTCCTGGAGGAGGCCCCGGCCCCCGGCCTCCCCGACCGTGTCCGCGCCTCGCTCTCCCGGGCCGCCCGTGAGCTGTGCGCCTCGGTCGGCTACCGCTCGGCCGGCACGGTGGAGTTCGTGTACGACGCCGCGTGCGAGGAGGCGTACTTCCTGGAGGTCAACACCCGCCTCCAGGTGGAACACCCGGTCACCGAGGAGATCTTCGGCGTCGACCTCGTCGAGTGGATGCTGCGCCTGGCCCAGGGCGACACGGATGTCGTGCGCGAACCGGGCGCACCGCACGGCCATGCCGTCGAGGCACGCGTCTACGCCGAGGACCCGTCCCGCGACCACCGGCCGGGCGCGGGTCTGCTGACCCGCGTCGCGTTCCCCGGAGCCAGCGGCGTGCGCGTGGACACCTGGATCGAGACGGGGACGGAGGTGACGACCTCGTACGACCCGATGCTGGCCAAGGTCGTCGTACGGGGGGACGACCGCGCCGACGCCCTCGCCCGTCTGGACTCCGCCCTCGCGGCCACCCGGATCGACGGCATCGAGACGAATCTGGGCCTGGTCCGTGCCGCCCTCGCCGACGACCGGGTCCGTGCCGCCACCCACTCCACGGCCACGCTCGCCACCGTCACCGACCCGACCCCCCGGATCGAGGTCGTGTCGGGCGGCACCCTGACCACGGTGCAGGACTGGCCGGGCCGCACGGGCTACTGGCAGGTCGGCGTACCGCCGTCGGGCCCGATGGACGACCTCTCCTTCCGGCTCGGCAACACCGCGCTGGGCAACGACCCCGGCGCCCCCGGCCTCGAATGCACCCTCCAGGGCCCCACTCTGCGCTTCAGTCATCCGACGGCGGTCTGCGTCACCGGCGCCCCGGCACCGGTGACGATCGACGGGGAGCCGGTGGCGCAGTGGGAGCCGCTGACCGTCCCCGCGGGCGCCACCCTCGCCGTCGGTGCTCCGGCCGGACACGGCCTGCGTACGTACGTCCTGTTCGCGGGCGGCGGCCTGGACGTGCCCGAGTTCCTGGGCAGTTCGGCGACCTTCACCCTCGGCGGCTTCGGCGGTCACGGCGGGCGCGCCCTGCGCACGGGCGACGTCCTGCACGGCGGCACGGCGGACCACACCGGCGGCCCCGTCCCGGAGGCCGAGCGGCCCGTCCTCGGCACCGCGTGGCGGATCGGCGCGGCCGAAGGCCCGCACGCCGCACCGGAGTTCTTCACCGAGGAGGACGTACTCGACTTCTACGCGGCCGACTGGAAGGTCCACTTCAACTCCGCCAGGACCGGGGTCCGCCTCATCGGCCCCAAGCCGCGCTGGGCCCGTACCGACGGGGGCGAGGCCGGCCTCCACCCCTCCAACATCCACGACACCCCGTACTCGGTGGGCGCCGTCGACTACACCGGCGACATGCCGGTCCTGCTCGGCCCGGACGGGCCCTCGCTGGGCGGTTTCGTCTGCCCGGCGACGGTGGTGACCGGTGAACGCTGGAAGCTCGGACAGCTGCGTCCCGGCGACACGGTGCGCTTCGCGCCGGTGACCGTCACGGGCGCTCCCCGTCCGGAGATCGTCGACGGCGGCATCCTCTTCCAGGACGCGACGCGTACGTACCGGCGCAGCGGCGACGACAACGTCCTGGTCGAGTACGGCCCGATGCAGCTCGACCTGGCCCTGCGCATGCGGGTCCACGCCCTGATGGAGGCCCTGGCGGCCGAGTCCGTTCCCGGCGTCACCGGTCTCACGCCGGGCATCCGTTCCCTCCAGGTCCAGACGGACCCGGCGGCCCTCTCCCAGGAGCGGCTCCTGGAGCTGCTGCACCGGACCGAGGCCGCTCTCCCGCCGACCGACGCCCTGGTGGTCCCCTCCCGCACCGTGCATCTGCCGCTGTCCTGGGACGACCCGGCCACCCGCGAGGCCATCGCCCGCTACATGGCGGGGGTCCGGGACGACGCGCCCTGGTGCCCGTGGAACATCGAGTTCATCCGCCGGGTCAATGGCCTGGAATCGGTCGACGACGTGTACCGCACGGTGTTCGACGCGGAGTATCTGGTGCTGGGCCTCGGCGACGTCTATCTGGGCGCGCCCGTCGCGACTCCCCTGGATCCGCGCCACCGCCTGGTCACCACGAAGTACAACCCCGCCCGCACCTGGACCGCGGAGAACTCGGTGGGCATCGGCGGCGCCTACCTCTGCGTCTACGGGATGGAGGGGCCGGGCGGCTACCAGTTCGTGGGCCGTACGACGCAGGTGTGGTCGGGCTGGCAGCAGCGCGGCGCCTTCGAGGCGGGCTCTCCGTGGCTGCTGCGGTTCTTCGACCGCATCAAGTGGTATCCGGTCGAGGCCGACGAACTCCTTGAGCTGCGCGCGGACATCACGTCCGGTCGCTTCGTACCGAAGATCGAGGAGGGCGAGTTCTCGCTGGCGGAGTACCAGGCGTTCCTCGCCGGGAACGCCGAGTCGATCGCCGCGTTCCGGGCCGGACAGAGCACGGCGTTCTCGGCCGAGCGGTCGGCCTGGGAGGAGGCGGGCGAGTTCACCCGCGCCGAGGCGGCGGCCGAGCCGGCGCCCGCCCCCGACGAGGTGGCCGTCCCCCCGGGCAGCCACCTGCTGGAGGCGGAGTTCGCCGCCTCCGTATGGCAGCTGAACGTGGCTCAGGGGGACACCGTGACGGCGGGGCAGCCGCTCCTGGCGCTGGAGGCGATGAAGATGGAGTCCCGTGTGCACGCCCCGGCCTCCGGCACGGTCACCCGCATCCTCACCCGGCCGGGCGCTCAGGTGGAGCCCGGAACCCCGCTGCTGATCCTGACCCCCTGAACCGCCCGTCCCTCCCGGAAAGGAGCACGATGCACCCCACGTCCGTCCCCACGCCCACCGTCACCCGGGTCCGCGCCGCCTACGCCCGCATCGGGGCGGTGGACCGTCCCGAGATCTGGATCGGCCTGCGCCCGCTCGCCGAGCTGGAGACGGAGGCCGCCGCACTCGACGGCCGTGTGTCCGCCGGCGAACAACTGCCCCTCGCCGGAAGGCTCCTGGCGGTCAAGGGGAACATCGACGTGGCCGGCCTGCCGACCACCGCGGGCTGCCCGTCCTATGCCTACGAGCCCGCAGCCGACGCACCCGCCGTGGCACGGCTGCGCGCAGCGGGGGCCCTGGTGATCGGCACGACGAACCTCGACCAGTTCGCCACCGGCCTGGTCGGGACCCGCTCCCCGTACGGCGCGGTCCGCAACGCCCACGCCCCCGACCGGATCAGCGGCGGCTCCAGCTCGGGTTCGGCGGTGGCGGTCGCCCTCGGCATCGCGGACCTGGCCCTGGGCACGGACACGGCGGGCTCCGGCCGCGTGCCGGCGGCGTTCAACGGCATCGTCGGTCTGAAACCGACCTACGGTCTGGTCCCCACCGAGGGCGTGGTCCCCGCCTGCGCGAGCCTGGACTGCGTCACCGTCTTCGCCCGTACGCTCCCCGAGGCCGAACAGGCCCTCGCGCTGATGGCCACCCCGGTCCCCCCGGCCGGCCCCGCCCCCGCCCGGACACCGGGCCCCTGGCGCATCGCCGTCCCGCCCACCGCCCGGCTCGGCGAGCTGGCCCCCGGCTGGGCGGCGGCCTACGAGGCCGCCGCGGACCGGCTGCGCGCGGCCGGCGCCGTCCTCGTACCGCTGGACCCGGCCCCGTTCCTGGAAGCCGCCGCCATGCTGTACGCGGGGGCGTTCGTCGCCGAGCGCTACACCGCGGTGGGCGCGTTCGTGGACGGCACACCGACGGCCCCCGACCTGGACCCGACGGTGGCGGGCATCATCACGGCGGCCCGCGACATCCCGGCCCACCGCCTCTTCGCCGACCAGGCGGAACTGGCACGCCTCCGGGACGCCGCCACGGCCGCCCTCGCCGACGCGGACGCGCTCCTGCTCCCCACCACGACGTCCCACCCCACGATCGCCGAGGTGGCCGCCGACCCCCTGGGCACCAACGCCGCGCTGGGCCGCTTCACCAACTCCACGAACCTCTTCGGCCAGTGCGCGGTGGCGGTGCCGGCGGGCGAGGTCGACGGCCTGCCGTTCGGCGTGATGCTGATCGGCCCGGCCCACACCGACGAACGGCTGGCCCGCCTGGCCGCGCTCCTCACCCCACCGGTCCGGCTGGCGGTCGTCGGCGCACATCTGACGGGCGAACCGCTGAACCCCCAGCTACTGGCTCTCGGGGCCCGCTTGGTCCGCTCCACGACGACGGCCCCGCTCTACCGCCTGCACGCCCTCGCCACCACCCCGCCGAAGCCGGGCCTGGAGTACGTCGGCGAGTCCGGTTCCCCCGTCGAAACGGAGATCTGGGAACTCCCCGCCGAGGGCCTGGGACACCTGACGGCCTCCCTCCCCCACCCCATGGCGCTGGGCCGGGTCGAACTGGCGGACGGCACCTCGGCTCCCGGCTTCCTCTGCGAGCCGTACGCCGTACCCGGGGGGAAGGACATCACCGCCCACGGAGGCTGGCGCGCCTACCGCGCCCTGTGACCGACCGGCCCGGCCTCACCCCACGGAGCTGTACGCCACCACGCCGCGCAGCACGGCGTCCACGGCCTTGTGCGCGTTCTTGGCCACGGTCCCGCCCTCGCGCGGCGCCGCAGCCGCGATCTGTCCCAGTACGTCGATCACCTGCTTGCACCACCGTACGAAGTCCCCCGCCGGCATCTCCGCCTCGCGCAGCACCTCGTCCAGCGTCCGCCCGGAGGCCCACATGTAGACCGCCCAGGCGAACCCGAGGTCGGGTTCGCGCTGTCCGACCCCCTCCGTCTGATTGATCTTGAAGTCTTCCTCCAGCGCGTCGAGCCGGCCCCAGATCCGGACCATCTCGGCCATCGCCGTCTTCGCCGGACCGCTCGGCAGCTTCGGTGCCACCGCATCGTCCGCCTGCCGCGACTCGTACACCAACGCCGAGACGCACGCCGCGAGTTCGGCCGGGTTCAGCCCTTCCCAGACGCCGTCCCGCAGGCACTCGCTGGCGAGCAGGTCGAGCTCGCCGTAGAGGCGGGCGAGCCGCCGGCCGTTCGGGGTGACCTCGTTGCCCCGGAGGTAGTCCAGCTCGGTGAGCAGCGCCACGATCCGGTCGAAGGTGCGGGCGATCGTGTTCGTACGCCCCTCGATCCGGTTCTCCAGCTGCTTCGTGTCACGCTGCAGCCGGTAGTAGCGCTCCGCCCACCGCGCGTGGTCCTCGCGCTCGTCGCACCCGTGGCAGGGATGCGCGCGCAGGGCCGTACGCAGCCGGGAGATCTCGCGGTCGTCGGCCGCGGCGGCCCGCTCCTTGCGGTGCCGCTCGGGCACCAGGTGCCCGGCCTTCGTCCGCAGCGCGGACGCCAGATCGCGCCGCGACTGCGGCGAACGCGGGTTGAACGACTTCGGCACCCGCATCCGGTCCAGTGCCTCCACGGGCACCGGGAAGTCGATCGAGGCCAGCCGCTTGACCTGCCGCTCGGCGGTCAGCACCAGTGGCCGGGGTCCGTCGTGGTACTCCAGCCCCCGGTGCCCGTTGGCCCGCCCGGCAGGCAGCCCCGGGTCGAGGACGAGAGCCAGCCCGGCGAACTTGCCGGTCGGCACGTGAATGACGTCGCCCGGCTTCAGCTTCTCCAGGGAGGACGCCGCGGCGACCCGCCGCTGCGCCGCGCCCTGCTTGGCCAGCTCCGTCTCGCGGTCCTTGAGGTCGCGCCGCATCCGCGCGTACTCCTCGAAGTCACCGAGGTGGCAGGTCATGCCCTCGCGGTACCCCTCCAGGCCCTCCTCGTTCCGCTGGACCTGCCGGGAGATCCCGACGACCGACCGGTCGGCCTGGAACTGCGCGAACGAGGTCTCCAGCAGTTCGCGCGAACGGTGCCGCCCGAACTGGTGCACAAGGTTCACGGCCATGTTGTACGAGGGCCGGAAGCTGGACCGGAGCGGATACGTGCGCGTACCCGCGAGCCCGGCCAGTGCGCCCGGGTCCATGCCGCGCTGCCAGAGCACCACCGCGTGGCCCTCGACGTCGATACCGCGTCGCCCGGCCCGGCCGGTGAGCTGCGTGTACTCACCGGGAGTGATGTCGGCGTGCTGCTCGCCGTTCCACTTGACCAGCTTCTCCAGGACCACCGAACGCGCCGGCATGTTGATGCCCAGCGCCAGCGTCTCCGTCGCGAAGACGGCCTTGACGAGCCCGCGTACGAACAGCTCCTCGACGACCTCCTTGAAGGTGGGCAGCATGCCCGCGTGGTGCGCGGCGATGCCCCGCTCCAGCCCTTCGAGCCATTCGTAGTAGCCGAGGACATGGAGGTCCTCGCCCGGAATGGAGGCCGTGCGCTCCTCGACGATCTCCCGCACCAGCCGGCGCTTGCTCTCGTCGTTCAGCCGCAGCCCCGCCTGCAGGCACTGCTGTACGGCGGCCTCGCAGCCGGCCCGGCTGAAGATGAACGTGATGGCCGGCAGCAGTCCCTCGTGGTCCAGCCGGTCGATGACCTCGGGCCTCGACGGGGTCCAGATCCGGCTGCGCTGACGCCGCTCGCGCTCCCGGTCCGCCTCGCGCACCATCTTGCCGCGGCGCCGGTCGCGGGGGTTGTACCCCGACTGGTTCTCCATGCGGGCGAGCCGGACGAGGTCCGGGTTGACCTCGCGGCGTCCGGTCCCCCGGCCGCCGTGATCGGTCTCCTCCTCGAAGAGGTCGTACATCCGGCGCCCGGCCAGCACGTGCTGCCAGAGCGGCACGGGGCGGTGCTCGGAGACGATCACTTCGGTGTCGCCGCGGACGGTGTCCAGCCAGTCACCGAACTCCTCGGCGTTGGACACGGTCGCCGACAGGGACACCAGAGTCACGGACTCGGGCAGATGGATGATCACTTCCTCCCACACCGCGCCCCGGAAGCGGTCGGAGAGGTAGTGCACCTCGTCCATCACGACATATCCGAGGCCGGTCAGGGACTGCGAGCCCGCGTACAGCATGTTCCGCAGGACCTCGGTGGTCATGACGACCACGGGTGCCTCGGAGTTGACGCTGTTGTCACCGGTCAGCAGGCCGACCTTGTCCGCGCCGTAGCGCCGCACCAGGTCGGCGAACTTCTGGTTGGACAGGGCCTTGATCGGGGTGGTGTAGAAGCACTTGCGGCCCTGCTGGAGGGCGAGATGCACGGCGAACTCGCCGACGATCGTCTTGCCCGAACCGGTGGGCGCCGCGACCAGCACCCCCTTGCCCGCTTCCAGGGCTTCGCACGCCTCGACCTGATACGGGTCGAGACCGAATTCGTACATCTCGCGGAAGGGCCCGAGGGCCGTGGCCCGTTCGGCCGCACGCACGCGAGAAGCCTGGTATCGCTCAGCTGGTGAGAGGTCCTCTGTCATCTTGATACGAGCCTACCCGCCACCTACGACAGTCAGTCGATCTTTAATTCTCCGGGCAGAGAACCCTCACCGCGCCGCGTTCGCAGCGCGCCGTGAGCGGCAGCGCACCCAGCGGTTCACCGTCCGCGTAGGCGGTGACACCCGCCGCCGCCAGCTCGATCGAGGAGACCCGGTGCACGGTGACCTTGGGGTGGCTGAGGTGCGTTCCCTTGTACACCCGGGGAAACACCTTCAGCAGGGTGGCCCGGCTGCAGTCCCCGACCACGGTCACGTCGAACAGCCCGTCGTCCATGACCGCGTCCGCACAGATCCGCATGCCGCCGCCGTACGTGGACCCGTTGCCGACGGCGATCAGCGTCGCCTCGACCTCCCGCACGGCGCCCCCGTCCAGCCGGATGCGGTACGGGATCGGCTTGAACGCGGCCAGTTCCGCGAGGATCGCCAGGTCGTACTTGAACCGGCCGCCGACCCACCGCATCCGGTTGCCCCGGTCGTTCACCCGGGAGTCGAAGCCGGAGGCGAGCACGGAGCCGAACCACCGCTCGCCGACCCGCCCGAGGTCGATGTCCCTGACGTGGCCCTCCTTGAGCGCCCGGGCGGCCAGCCGTCCGGCGGCGCCCGGGTCGCGTACCGGGAGCCCGAGCGCACGGGCGAAGTCGTTGCCGGTGCCGACGGCGACGACCCCGAGCGGAGTCGTGGTCCCGGCGACGGCCTGGAGGGCGAGGGACACCATCCCGTCCCCGCCCACGGCGACCACCGCCCCGGTCCCGGCGTCCACGGCCTCGCGGGCCCGGCGCAGGGCGTCGTCGGCGTCCTCGCCGAGGACCGTACGTACGGAGAATCCGGCGTCCCGCAACGCGGAAGCGGCCGGCTGCGCGGCGTGCGCGCCCCGGCCGCGTCCTGCGGTGGGATTGACGAAAAGGGTGATCTCGCTGGTCACCCGCCGGACCTTACAAGGTCAGGTGATGTCGTCGTAACCGTTGAGCCGGTGCGAGCGGGCACCGTCCGACTCCCCGGTGGCCTGCTCGGGCAACGGCGTACGCGAGGCGGACACCGCTTCCGGGGTGAGGTCCAGCTGCGACGCCTCGTCGTCGTCGAGCTCGGCGTCGGGGTTGGCCCGGCGCCTGCGCTTGTCGTTGAGGAGGGAGATGCCGACCGCGATGAAGTAGAGCACCGCCAGCGGACCGGCGAGCAGCAGCATCGAGATGGGCTCGCCGCCGGGTGTGGCGATGGCCGCGAACGCGGTCAGCCCGACGAGCATCCCGCGCCACCAGTTCAGCATCCGGGCGCCGGACAGGACCCCGGTCATGTTGAGCAGGATGAGGAGCAGGGGCAGTTCGAAGGCGAGCCCGAACACGATCACCATGCGGGTGATGAGGTCGAGGAAATCGTCCAGGGGCAGCAGGTTCTTCACGTTGTCGGGCGTGAAGCCGAGCATGATCTCGGCGGTCTGCGGCAGGATCGCGTACGCCAGGTACGCGCCGGCCAGGAAGAGCGGGACACCGGCGGCCACGAAGGCCATCGAGTAGCGCTTCTCGCTCTTGTGCAGGCCGGGTGCGACGAACGCCCACAGCTGGTACAGCCAGACAGGGGTGGCCACCAGCACACCCGCCATGAGGGAGACCTTCAGCGCGATGGTGAAGGGTGACAGCAGACCGTTGGTGGTCATCTCCGCACACGGCCGTCCGTTGACCATGGTCACGGCACCGTTCTTGCAACCGACCGAGTCCAGGATCGGCTTCATCAGGAACTCGAAGATTTCCTTCTGAAAGAACGCTGCCACGATCACGGCGACCACGATGGCCAGGACCGACTTCAGCAGCCGGTTACGCAGCTCACGCAGGTGATCGAGGAGGGGCATGCGCCCCTCTTCGTCCTTCTCCTGCTTGCGGGCAGACTTGAGCAACCCACTTCCCTCGTTTCGTGCGACAGCTGTCGGTGGAGCCCGTCAGCTGTCAGCTCTGGGTGGTGGGCTTGGCCTCGCTGACCGGGCGGGAGCTGGTGACATCTCCGGGAGCGGCCTGGATGGTGCGCGTGGGAGTGGCCTGCGGGGTCTGGTCCGCGACGGTCTCCGTCGTGGGCGCCGCGGGCTCCGCGTCGTCCTTCTTCATCGCCTTCGCCTCGCTCTTGAGGATGCGAGCGGACTTGCCGAGCGAACGCGCCATGTCAGGAAGCTTCTTGGCACCGAAGAGAAGCAGGATGACAGCGATGATCAGAACGATCTCGAGGGGCTTCAGATTGCCGATCATGTGCGACTTCCTTCTCACTGAGGCGACTGGAGGGTGGGCTCGCTACCCGTTCGATCGGACATAGGTCCGACCTGTGCGCTGGCAGCGATCGTATCCCGCAGGGGTAAACGTGAGGCAATGCCCGTGCATACTCCCGGTTGCGACCCGCACCTCCTTGCCTGGGCCGACTTCAGCAGCGTACCTCCCGAAGTGCTGAAACAGGAGGCCGCGCCCCTTCTATCGCAGGGCCTCACCGGTGGCGGCGAGGCCGGTCGCCGCACGTTCGAGGTCCTCCGCCGCACGATTGATCCGCTGCGTGGTGGCGGAGACCTGGCGGCCGAGCCGCTGGGCCTCGACGAAGACCTTGACGGCCAGTACGCCGAGTACGGCGATCCCCAGGAACCCCAGGGCGATGGCGAGCATGGGCCAGAACATGCGGCAGTGCCTCGATGTCGTGTCTACAGGGCGGTGTGGAGACGCAGGGTGCGCACGCCTCCACCGGTGAGGAGTTCGATGATGCGCTCCCCGGCGGGCTTGCGGACGGCGGCGCCGCACTCGGGACAGGTGAAGGAGTAGAACGTGGTCCGGCTGCTGGCGCCGATCGCGAGACGCAGTGCACCCGCCGCGAGCTCGAAGCGCTCCCGGCAGTCGGGGCAGGCGGCCTTGAACCGGACGGCGGCGGGTACCGGCACCGGGACCGGCGCGGTGACCGGCACGGTGGAAACATCCGACATTACGGACATCCGTTCCATTTCCTCTCCGCCTGTCGCTCAGGCCACGTCGTCGTACGCGGCGAGCGCGTCCCGGGCGGCCTCGCGCGCACTCCGCGCGAGCTCCGGCGGGGAGACGATGCGCCCTTCCCCGCCGAGGCGCAGCGCGAGCCGGCGCAAGGAGGCCGGGTCGGGGGTGCGCAGAACGATCCGAAGACCGCCGTCGGCGAGCTCCTCCGCGCTGTCGTGCGGGTAGTACTCGGCGACCCACCGGCCTCCGGGCCCCACCTCGATCACGACCTCCGGGTCCTCGGCCGCCGGCTGCACAAGTCCCTCCGAGAGGTCCCGCAGCTCCAGCTCCGGCGGGGCGGCCGGGGCGTCCAGGAGGCGGATCTCGGCGACCCGGTCCAGCCGGAACGTACGCCGGGCCTCGGAGAGGCGGCACCACCCCTCCATGTACGTGTGGCCGACGGCGAACAGCCGGATCGGATCCACCTCGCGCTCGGTGAGCTCGTCGCGCGCCGGGGAGTAGTAGCGCAGCCAGAGCCGCCGCCGCTCGGAGATCGCCCGGTCCACATCGGCGAAGACCCCGCCCTCGGCCTCGAAGGTGACCGAGAGCCGTGAACTGGCGGCGCCCACCTCCCCGGCCGCGGTCTCCAGCTTGGCCGTCGCGCGGACCAGCGCGAGCCGGTCGCTCTCGCGCAGCCCCGGCAGGGTCGCCACGGCGCGCGCGGCGACCAGGAGTGCGGTGGCCTCGTCCGAGGCGAGACGCAGGGGCGCGGCGACGTCGTCCGGGTTGTGCCACCAGATCCGGTCACCGTCGGTGTCGATGTCGAGCAGGTCCCCGCCCCGGAAACTCGTCCCGCACATGGGGAGCACGTCCAGGTCGGAGATCAGCTCGTCCTCGGTGATCCCGAAGGCCCTGGCGACGTCCTGCACGTGGGCGCCGGGGCGCTCGCGCAGATAGGTCACCAGGGAGAGCATGCGGCGGGTCTGGTCGATCGCGTTCGTGGCCATGAGCTACGGGTCCCCCTCAGTCCTTGGCCACGGCGCGCAGCCGGTCCACCACATCGGCCCGCAGATCGGCGGGTTCCGTCACGACGACGTCGGGGCCGAATTCGACGAGCCAGGCATCCAGCCCGTGCCCGTACGGAATCTCCAACTCGTCCCAGCCGTTCCCGAGTTCCCGGACCGATATCGCCCGGGAACGCAGCGGGTAGCCGGAGCCCGCCCGCAGCCTGATGCGCGCGGTCCTGGTCGCGGTCTCGCCCGCCCAGCTCTCCACGGTCTCGCGCACGGTCACCACGTCCGGCACCTGGGCGGTGAACGCCCCTGCGCGGGAGCGGACCCGGCCGGCGATCCGGGAGAGCCGGAAGACCCGCTCGGCACCGCGGTCACGGTCCCAGCCGGCCAGATACCAGTGGCCGCGCCAGCACTCCAGGGTCCAGGGCTCGACCTGGCGCTGCTCGTGCCGTGCCGCGTTGCCCTTGCGGTAGTCGAAGGTGACCGGGCGGCGGTCCCGGCAGGCGAGCATCAGCGGCTCGAACGCGGCCTCGTGAACCGGAATACGGGGTTCGAGGGCGCTGTGCACCTCGTAGGCGTCCTCGGCCTCCGGCATGCCCGCGGCCCGCAGCTTCTGCAGGGCGCCGCTGGCGGCTCCGGCGAGGCGGGCCTGCTGCCACACCTTGGCCGCGAGCCCGAGGGCGGCGGCCTCCTCGGCGTCCAGGGTGATGGGAGGCAGCCGGTTGCTGTCACGCCGGGCGAGGTAGCCCGTCTCGGCGTCCAGGTTCTCCACGGTCTCGATGACCAGACCGAGTTCGCGCAGATCGTCCTTGTCGCGCTCGAACATCCGGTTGAAGGAGTCGTCGGTACCCGCTTCCAGGTACGCCTCGATGGACTCGCGGAGCTCGCGCTTGCTGAGCGGGCGCCGGGTACCCAGCAGGCACAGCGCCAGGTTCATCAATCGCTCGGCCTTGGCAATCGCCATCGACGCCCTTTCTCTACGTGCTCTCCGACCCTCGACCGTACCGCCCCGGGGTGTCCGGACAAAAGCGAGGGCCCGTGCCTGACGGCACGGGCCCTCGTTCATGTACGACTGTGGATCAGACGCCCATCAGGTCGCAGACGAAGATCAGCGTCTCGCCGGGGGCGATGACGCCGCCGCCGGCGCCGCGGTCACCGTACGCGAGGTGCGCGGGGATGATCAGCTGGCGACGGCCGCCGACCTTCATGCCCTGCACGCCCTGGTCCCAGCCCGCGATGACCTGGCCGGCACCGAGCTGGAACTTGAGCGGAGTCCCGCGGTTCCACGAAGCGTCGAACTCCTCGCCGGTGGAGTAGGCCACGCCCACGTAGTGGACGGAGACGGTCTGGCCGGCCTGGGCCACCGCGCCCTCGCCCTCCCAGATGTCCTTGATCTCCAGGTCGACCGGCGGCTCGCCACCCGGGAAGTCGATCTCGGGCTTCTCGATGCTCACTGAATTGCTCCTCTAAATGATGAACTGGGCAACCGGGACAGTCTTACATCTTCGCCAGGATGTCGATCGCGAAGACCAACGTCGAATTGGCGGGGATGGACTGCTGTGCCTTGTCACCGAACGCCTGGTCCGGCGGGATGACGAGCAGTACCCGGCTGCCGACCTTCTTGTCGATCAGACCGTCCTTGAGACCCTTGAGGGTGATCTGGGCCAGCGGGAAGGTCTGGGTCTTGCCCTGGTCGTAGGTGCTGTCGAACTTCTTGCCACCCTTCCACAGCAGACCCACGTAGTTCACGACGACGCTGTCGCTCTCCTTGATGACCTCGCCGTCGGACTCCAGGATGTAGTTGGAGACCAGCTTCTTGGGCGGGTCGCTCTTGGGGACCGTGACGGTCGGCGCCTTGCCGTCGGTGTTGGTGCCCACCTTCGGCAGATCGATGTTGTCCTGCGCGACCTCGGAGCCCTTGGCGGAGGCCGGGATCTGCGTCGCCTTCAGGATGTCGATGACGAAGACGAGGGTGGCGTTGGGCTTGATGTCGCCCTGGCCCTGCGCGCCGTAACCGAGCTCCGGCGGGATGACCAGCTCGACGCGACTGCCGACCTTCTGACCGACCAGACCCTTGTCCCAGCCCTGGATGACCATGCCGGCACCGAGGGTCAGATCGAACGGCTGCTTGCGGTCGAAGCTGTTGTCGAACGGCTTGGTGGAGTCCCACGCCTGTCCGAGGTAGTTGACCTGGATCGCGTCGCCGTTCTTGAGCTTCGCGCCGTCACCCTCACTGATGACCTCGGTCTGCAGCTCCTTGGGCGGGTCGCCCTCGCCCTTCGCGAGGGTGGGCTTCTCGCCGAACTTCGCGCCTGCGGTGATCGCGGGCACTCCGTTCTTGGACGAGGCGGAGTCGGAGCCCTTGTCGTCGCCGCAGGCCGCTGTCGACAGCAGCAGGAGGGGGACGACGAGAAGGCCGGCAAGTCGGCGCACTGGTTCCTCAGATCTCAGACGGCACAGTAGTTGGGTCCCCGACACTCTAGGGCGTACGCAGGGCCCCGTACGAGGAACGTACGGGGCCCTGTCGTCACCTGGGATACCGAGGCGCTCTGCGCCGGGTCACATACCCGCGATCAGCTTCTCCACTCGGTCGTCCACCGACCGGAAGGGGTCCTTGCACAACACGGTGCGCTGCGCCTGGTCGTTGAGCTTGAGGTGGACCCAGTCGACGGTGAAGTCCCGCCGCTGCTCCTGGGCCCTGCGGATGAAGTCCCCGCGCAGCCGCGCCCGGGTGGTCTGCGGGGGCACCGATTTGCCCTCGAAGATCTTCAGGTCGTTGCAGATGCGGGCCACCTGGCCCTTGCGCTCCAGCAGGTAGTAGAGCCCTCGGCGGCGGTGGATGTCGTGGTAGGCGAGGTCTATCTGAGCCACTCGCGGATTCGACATGGTCATGTTGTGCTTGGCCCGGTACCGCTCGATGAGCTTGTACTTCATCACCCAGTCGATCTCGGTCCCGATCCGGTCGAGGTCCTCCGCCTCGATCGCGTCGAGGGTGCGGCCCCACAGTTCGAGCACCTGGTCGACCGTGCCGGTGCGGATGCCCCGGCGCTCGACGAAGTCGACGGCCTTCTCGTAGTACTCGCGCTGCACCTCGATGGCCGATGCCTCACGGCCGCTGGCCAGACGCACCTTGCGCTGTCCGGTGATGTCGTGACTGACCTCGCGGATGGCCCGGATCGGGTTCTCCAGGGTCAGGTCGCGCATCACGGTGCCGGCCTCGATCATGCGGAGCACCAGGTCGGTCGCGCCGACCTTGAGCAGCATGGTCGTCTCGGACATGTTGGAGTCACCGACGATGACGTGGAGGCGGCGGTACCGCTCGGCGTCGGCGTGCGGTTCGTCCCTGGTGTTGATGATCGGCCGCGACCTGGTCGTCGCGGAACTGACACCCTCCCAGATGTGCTCGGCACGCTGGCTTACGCAGTAGACCGCCCCGCGCGGAGTCTGCAGCACCTTGCCGGCACCACAGATCAACTGCCTGGTGACGAGGAACGGGATGAGGATGTCCGCGAGCCGGGAGAATTCTCCGTGCCGGGCCACGAGGTAGTTCTCGTGGCACCCGTAGGAGTTTCCCGCCGAGTCGGTGTTGTTCTTGAAGAGATAGACGTCGCCCGCGATTCCCTCCTCGTGCAGGCGGCGTTCGGCGTCGACGAGCAGTCCTTCGAGAATGCGCTCGCCTGCCTTGTCGTGCGTGACCAGCTCGGTCACGTTGTCGCATTCGGGGGTTGCATATTCCGGATGCGATCCCACGTCGAGGTAGAGGCGGGCGCCGTTCCGCAGGAAGACATTGCTGCTGCGGCCCCATGACACAACACGGCGGAAGAGGTAGCGCGCCACTTCGTCAGGTGACAGCCGGCGCTGTCCCCTGAACGTGCACGTGACGCCGTACTCGTTCTCCAGCCCGAAAATGCGGCGGTCCATGACTGAACATTACGCCTTATGGCCTGAGCTGAAACCGGGTTCGGCAGCACCGTTTCGATCATTTTCCGATCCCGTCACAACAGTGGGCGTACGCACGGGAACTGCGAGGACCCTTCCGGTGGCCAGCAGCACCACCAGCGCGGCCACTCCGCCCGCCCCCGCGACGGCGAAACT
This sequence comes from Streptomyces sp. NBC_00234, assembly GCF_036195325.1. Classification (NCBI taxonomy): domain Bacteria; kingdom Bacillati; phylum Actinomycetota; class Actinomycetes; order Kitasatosporales; family Streptomycetaceae; genus Streptomyces; species Streptomyces sp. NBC_00234. The sequence goes on from NZ_CP108101.1 coordinate 1,562,242, forward strand.
CCACGCCGTCCCGCCGAACTCGACGGCCGGTCCCGCCACGGCCGTTCCGGCCGCCGCGCCTACGCCGAACGTGGTGACGAGCCAGGAGAACGCCTCGGTCACCGTGCCGCGCGGGGCGTGCCGGTCGACGACGATGAACGAGCAGGCGATCGCGGGCGCGAGGAACACCCCGGCGAGTGCGGCGAGACCGGTCATGGCCGGCACACCGGGGGTCAGCATCAACGGCAGGTAGCCGAGCGCCAGAAGGGCGACGATGACGCGCAGCCGCCGCTCGGGGGCCCCGGCCCACTGCCGGGCCCCGTAGGCCACTCCGCCGATCAGCGCGCCGAGTCCGAGGGCCGCCATCAGCCAGCCGTACACGGATTCGTCGCCGTGGTCGTCGGCGTACGCGACACCCGCGACCGTGATCGAGCCGAGGGCCAGCCCGACGAAGAAGAACGAACCCAGCAGGGCGAGCAGTCCGGGCGAGCGCAGCGCGCCGAGCCAGTGCGCCTCGCGGGGCGCCGAACGCCACGTACGGGAGGGCTCCGACAGGACGACGGACAGGGCTCCGAGGACTCCTATCGCGTTGATGACGAGGAGCGCCACGGCCGGCGACCAGACCGCGACGAGCACCGTCACGAGAAGCGGGCCCACGGTGAACATCACCTCCTGGGCCACGGCGTCCATGGCGTACGCCCGGTGCACCCGGTCCTCGCGCCCCAGGACGGTCGGCCACAGGGCCCGCAGACCGCCCTCCAGCGGCGGTGTGAAGACTCCGGCGACGACCACGGCCAGACAGGCCAGGGGCAGCCGGTCGAGGCCCACGAGAGCGAACAGGGCCATACCGAGCGCGGAGAGCACGGCAGCGGGGAGCTGGATTCGCGGCTGGCCGTGGAGGTCCACCGCACGGCCGAGCAGGGGCTGCCCGACGGCCGTGGCGAGACCGTAGGCGGCGGCGAGCCCACCGGCCAGCGTGTAGCTGCCACCCTCGGCACGGGTGAACAGGACGATCGCGATGTGCGCGGTGCCGCTCGGCAGCCGCCCCACAAGGGTCCCCGTCAGCAGCCGCGCCGCGTGCCGCGCCCGGAGGACGTCCAGATATCCCGCGGCCATTCCTGCCCCTCTCCCTCGGACGGGCTTCCGACCCGCCCGAGGTTTTACGTATAACGTCGAAGCTCATACGTACCATGTGCGCAGTCCCAGGTCCACCTCGCGGGTGCCCGGGCACCCCGGCACCACCCTGAGCACGGAGGCCCGAGTGACCAGCGCGCAGCAGCCCGTCCCGGCGCGGCCCACCAGCCGGGACGTGGCACGGGCGGCGGGTGTCTCCCAGGCCACCGTCTCCCTGGTGCTCGGCGACAAATGGCGCGGCAGAGTGTCCGAGACCACAGCCGGGCGGGTACGGGACAGTGCGGCGGCCCTCGGCTACCGGCCGAACCTCGCGGCCCGCAGTCTCCGCCTCGGCAGCACCCGCACCGCGCTCCTCGTGGTCCCCGCCCTCACGAACGAGTTCTTCGCCCGGGTCTACACGGGCGCTGCCGGTGTCGCCGCCGCGCACGACTTCGGGGTCGTGCTCTACCCCTCACCCGACGGCACCGGTCCGGCCAGGGACCCCTTCGCCTCGGCCCGCGCGTCGCTCGACGGTGTGATCGCCTCGTCCATGGCCGCCGAGGCCGTGGGAGCCCTGCGCGGGGCCGGACTGCCGCTCGTGATGCTGGACAGCGACCCGGCCGACCGGGGTGCGGCAGCGCATGTGAACCTCGATATCGCGGACGGCATGCGCCAGGTGACGGAACATCTGCTGAGCCTCGGTCACCGCCGGTTCGTGCACCTCTCCTCGGCCGTGGACACCTGGACCTTCGCGATCCGCGCCCGGGCGCTGCACGACACCCTGCGCGGCGTGCCCGACGCGGTCGTACGCACCGTCCCCGCCCCGCTGGACGTCACGGCCGGACGGGAAGCCGCGGAACGCGCCCTGGCGGACCCCTCGGCCCGGCCGACGGCCATCGTCTGCGACGACGACATCCTGGCGGCCGGCGCCTGCAAGGCGGTCCGCCGACGCGGGCTGCGGGTGCCCGACGACATCTCCGTGACCGGCTTCGACGATCTCGCCCTGGCGACGGCCGTGGAACCGGAGCTCACCACCGTACGGCTGCCCGCCGAGCAAGTGGGCGAGCGGGGCATGACGGCCCTCCTCGCCGTCCTGGACGGCCGGCCGGCGGAGCCGGGCAGCCTGCCCGTGCACCTGGTGGTGCGCGGCTCCACCGCACCCGCCACCGGGGCCCGCGCATGACCGTGCCCCGTACCGCCGGTCGCGGCGGTACGGGGCACGGATGCCGAGCGGGCTAGTCCTTGGCGGGGGGCTCGGTGGTCCCGCCCGAGTCCTTCGTACCGGTGGTCCCGGTCGCCGTGTCGGTGGAATCCGTGGAATCCGTGGCGTCGGTGCCTTCGTCGTCGGAGGGAGCGTCCGTCGGAGCCCCCGCGTCCGCGTCCAGCAGGCGCTTGAGCTGCCGCCCGACGATCCGCTTGAACTTGCGCTGCTGCGGCCTCGTGCGGTCGAGGACCGCGACCTCCAGCCGTTCCGCGGGGATCTCCCGCTCGCCGCCGTTGGGCTCACGCGACAACGCCTGGACGGCCAGCTTGAGCGCCTCCGCGAGCGTCATGCCGTCGCGGTGACGCTGATCCAGGAAACTGCTGATCTGCTCCGCGTTCCCGCCGACCGCGACCGAGCCGTGCTCGTCCACGATCGAGCCGTCGTGCGGCAGCCGGTAGATCTGATCGCCCTCGGGCAGCGCGCCGACCTCGGCGACCACCAGCTCCACCTCGTACGGCTTCTCGGCCGCACTGGAGAAGATGGTGCCCAGCGTCTGCGCGTAGACGTTGGCCAGACCACGAGCCGTCACATCGTCACGGTCGTAGGTGTATCCGCGGAGATCCGCGTATCGCACCCCGCCGATGCGGAGGTTCTCGTACTCGTTGTACTTGCCGGCGGCTGCGAAGCCGATCCGGTCGTAGATCTCGCTGAACTTGTGCAGGGCACGGGACGGGTTCTCGCCGACGAACACAATGCCGTCGGCGTACTGCAGCACAACCAGGCTGCGACCACGGGCGATGCCCTTCCGGGCGTATTCCGCCCGGTCGGCCATGGCCTGCTGAGGTGAGACATAGAACGGCGTCGACACCGGCTATCCGTCCCTTTCTGTCAGTGACGAGTGCATCGAAGAAGCGGGGAGGCCGGTCAGAGCAGCGCGGCGCGCGGCCCGTCGGGCTCTTCCATGCGGCGCTCCAGGATCGCGCGGGCGATCTCGGCGGATTCCACGTCGGTCAGCCTCCGGAAACCCTCGTCGGTGATGACGGTGACGATCGGATAGATCCGGCGCGCCACGTCCGGTCCCCCGGTCGCCGAGTCGTCGTCCGCCGCGTCGTACAGCGCCTGCACCACCAGGGTCAGCGTCTGCTGCTCCGTCAGGTCGTCGCGGTACAGCTTCTTCATCGATCCACGGGCGAAGATCGAACCGGAGCCGGTGGCCGCGTAGCCGACCTCCTCGGACCGGCCGCCGGTGACGTCGTACGAGAAGATCCGGCCCTTCTCGCGGTCGACGTCGAAGCCCGCGAAGAGCGGGACGACGGCGAGGCCCTGCATGGCCATCGCCAGATTGCTGCGGATCATCGTGGAGAGCCGGTTGGCCTTGCCCTCCAGGGAGAGCGTGGCGCCCTCGACCTTCTCGAAGTGCTCCAGCTCCAGCTGGAACAGCTTGACCATCTCCACGGCCAGACCGGCCGTACCGGCGATGCCCACCGCCGAGTACTCGTCGGCCGGGAAGACCTTCTCGATATCGCGCTGCGCGATCATGTTCCCCATGGTCGCCCGCCGGTCACCGGCGAGCACCACGCCACCGGGGAACGACGCCGCGACGATGGTCGTCCCGTGCGGCGCCTCGATGGCCCCCTGCAGCGGCGGCAGGCTCCGCTTGCCGGGCAGCATCTCGGGTGAGTGGTCGGACAGGAAGTCCATGAACGAGGACGAACCCGGCGTCAGGAACGCAGCTGGTAGACGCCCGGTGCTACGAGTGTTGGCTTCCACGCGTTTCCCTCCAGGTATGCGATGGCCCTGCGCAAGGAGTCAGGATCATCCCCCAACTTGCCGATGGCCGAATTGCAGTTGAAGCGCTGTACGTCCCGGACCCTACCCGTCCTGTGGCATTGATCCACATGAAGTCGGAGGCCGGGACGCACTTTCCACCTCGTTCACATGCGTGGACTACTGTCCACCCTTCTGAACGAAAGACCGCACGAAGTCCTCCGCGTTCTCCTCCAGGACGTCGTCGATCTCGTCCAGTACCGAGTCGACGTCGTCGCTCAGCTTCTCCTGCCGCTCCGCGAGGTCCTCGGAAGCCTGCGCGTCCTGCGCCTGCTCCTCGACCTCCTCGGTGGAACGCGTCGCCTTCTGCTGTCCGCCGCCGGTGTCCTTGGTCGCCATGTAGCTCACCCCGCTCGGTTCGAAGCACTTGATCAGACCCTACCCATGGGGTCCGACATTGGCCCGGTACTTGTCTCAACGTCCGGAGGTCATCGGAATGATTCCCAGCCGGCGGCCCTTTCAGCCGCCCGAAAGCACCCGGACCAGCTCTTCCGCGGTACGGCAGCGGTCCAGGAGGTCCTTGACGTGCTCGCGCGTCCCGCGCAGCGGCTCCATGGTCGGCACCCGCTGCAGGGAGTCGTGGTCGGGCAGGTCGAAGATGACCGAATCCCAGGAGGCCGCGGCGACGTCGTCCGCGTACTGCTCCAGGCACCGGCCCCGGAAGTACGCCCTGGTGTCCTCGGGCGGCTTCGTACGGGCCCTCTCGACGTCGTTCTCGTCCAGCAGGCGCTTCATCTTCCCGCGGGCCGCCAGACGGTTGTAGAGGCCCTTGTCGGCCCGTACATCGGCGTACTGGAGGTCCACCAGGTGCAGACGCGGGGCATCCCAGTCGAGACCGTCGCGGCGCCGGTAGCCCTCCATGAGCTCCTTCTTGGCGATCCAGTCCAGCTCGCCGGAGAGGCTCATCGGATCGTTCTCCAGCCGGTTGAGCGTGTCCTCCCAGCGGATCAGGACATCCTTCGTCTGCTCGTCGGCGTCCGCGCCGTACTTCTCCTCGACATATTTGCGGCCGAGCTCGAAATACTCCATCTGGAGCTGCACAGCGGTGAGTGTCCGCCCGCTGCGCAGCGTGATCAGCTGCTTCAGCGTGGGGTCGTGGGAGACCTGGTGCAGGGTGCGCACCGGCTGGTCGACGGCGAGGTCGACGTTGATGAAGCCGTCCTCGATCATCGACAGGATCAGGGCCGTCGTCCCCAGCTTCAGGTACGTCGAGATCTCCGACAGGTTCGCGTCGCCGATGATCACATGCAGCCGGCGGTACCTCTCGGCGTCGGAGTGGGGTTCGTCGCGGGTGTTGATGATGGGGCGCTTGAGCGTGGTCTCCAGGCCCACCTCGACCTCGAAGTAGTCGGCCCGCTGGCTGATCTGGAAGCCGTGCTCGTGGCCGTCCTGACCGATGCCGACCCGGCCCGCGCCGGTGACGACCTGGCGGGAGACGAAGAAGGGGGTGAGGTGGCGCACGATGTCCGAGAACGGGGTCTCCCGCTTCATCAGGTAGTTCTCGTGCGTGCCGTACGAGGCGCCCTTGTTGTCGGTGTTGTTCTTGTAGAGGTGGATCGGCTGGGCGCCCGGGATCGCGGCGGCCCGCTCGGCGGCCTCCGCCATGATCCGCTCGCCGGCCTTGTCCCAGAGCACCGCGTCGCGCGGGTTGGTGATCTCGGGTGAGCTGTATTCGGGGTGCGCGTGGTCGACGTACAGCCGGGCACCGTTGGTGAGGATCACATTGGCCAGGCCGATGTCCTCGTCGGTGAGCTGGCTCGAGTCGGCCGTCTCGCGGGCGAGGTCGAAGCCTCGCGCGTCGCGCAGCGGATTCTCCTCCTCGAAGTCCCAGCGGGCGCGGCGCGCCCGGTGCATCGCCGCCGCGTACGCGTTGACGATCTGGGACGAGGTGAGCATGGCATTGGCGTTGGGGTGGCCGGGGACGGAGATCCCGTACTCGGTCTCGATGCCCATTACTCGCCGTACGGTCATGCGGCCCTCCTTGCCCGGCGGCGCTCCCCTCCGGGAGCGGCGCTCAAGTACCGCTGCTTGTCCGGTGGGTGTGCGGTGCCCGTCCCCGCACTGCGCGACTCGGCGGTACGGCAGAGCCTAGAGCGCCATTGCGCCGGTGGGGAGATCAATTTCGTCATTGCTCCGATATGGCCGGAGCCGCCGAGAAAACAACCGGCTGCGGATGCCCGGCCGGGCATCCGCAGCCGGTCTGCGTTTTACAGGTACTGCCCGGTATTTGCCACTGTGTCGATGGAGCGTCCGGTGTCCGCGCCCTGCTTTCCGGTGACGAGCGTGCGGATGAAGACGATCCGCTCACCCTTCTTTCCGGAAATCCTGGCCCAGTCGTCCGGGTTGGTCGTGTTGGGCAGGTCCTCGTTCTCCTTGAACTCGTCCACGCATGCCTGGAGGAGGTGGGAGACCCGAAGGCCCTTTTGGCCGTGTTCGAGGAATGCCTTGATGGCCATCTTCTTTGCCCGGTCGACGATGTTCTGAATCATCGCTCCGGAGTTGAAGTCCTTGAAGTACAGGACTTCCTTGTCACCGTTGGCATAGGTGACCTCGAGGAAGCGGTTCTCCTCGGACTCGGTGTACATCCTCTCCACGACGGACTGGATCATGGCGTGGGCGGCAGCCGGCTTGGAGCCGGTGTGCTCGGCCAGATCGTCCGCGTGGAGCGGCAGCGAAGGCGTCAGGTACTTCGCGAAGATGTCCTTCGCGGCCTCCGCGTCCGGACGCTCGATCTTGATCTTCACATCGAGACGGCCGGGCCGCAGGATGGCGGGGTCGATCATGTCCTCGCGGTTGGAAGCGCCGATGACGATGACGTTCTCCAGGCCCTCCACACCGTCGATCTCGGCGAGCAGCTGGGGGACGATGGTGTTCTCCACGTCCGAGCTGACACCGGAACCACGGGTGCGGAAGAGGGATTCCATCTCGTCGAAGAAGACGATGACGGGGGTCCCCTCGCTCGCCTTCTCCCGGGCACGCTGGAAGACCAGGCGGATGTGCCGCTCGGTCTCGCCGACGTACTTGTTGAGGAGCTCGGGGCCCTTGATATTGAGGAAGTAGCTCTTCCCCGCGGGCTGTCCGGTGACCTCGGCGACCTTCTTGGCGAGGGAGTTGGCCACGGCCTTGGCGATGAGCGTCTTGCCGCAGCCGGGCGGGCCGTAGAGCAGGATGCCCTTCGGCGGACGCAGTTCGTGCTCCTTGAAGAGGTCGGGGTGGAGGTACGGAAGCTCGACCGCGTCGCGGATCAGTTCGATCTGGTCGCCCAGGCCGCCGATCTTGTCGTAGTCGATGTCCGGAACCTCTTCGAGGACCAGTTCCTCGACCTCGCTCTTCGGCACCACTTCGTAGACGTAGCCGGACCTGGGCTCCAGCAGCAGGGCGTCGCCGGGCCGGATGGTGATGTCCAGCAGCGGCTCGGCGAGCCGCACCACCCGTTCCTCGTCGGTGTGCCCGATCACCAGGGCGCGTTCGCCGTCCTCGAGGATCTCCTTGAGGGTGACGATGTCCCCGGCCCGCTCGTACGCCATGGCCTCGACCACGTTGAGCGCTTCGTTGAGCATGACTTCCTGACCTCGTCTGAGGTCGTCGAGTTCCACGCTGGGGCTGACGTTCACCCGGAGCTTGCGGCCCCCGGTGAAGATGTCGCAGGTGCCGTCCTCGTTGGACTGCAGGAAGACACCGAAGCCGGCCGGCGGCTGTGCGAGCCGGTCGACCTCCTCCTTGAGAGCCACGATCTGGTCTCGGGCCTCGCGGAGCGTATTGGCGAGCCGCTCGTTCTGAGCGGACACGCCGGCCAGATTGGTCTGCAACTCGACGATCCGCTCTTCGAGAATCCTCGTATGACGCGGAGAGTCGGCGAGCTTACGTCGCAGGACGGCGATTTCCTGCTCGAGATAGGCAACCTGGCCGGCTGGGTCTTCTGACCCCCGCCCGGGCCGGATGCCGCGGTTGATGTCGTCGTCGTGGGCTGCCACGGTCCTCACCTCCTCCAAGGGGAGCTGGACGCTTCCTGACCCTACCTGGGTGGGTGATGATTGAAACCCCTAGATCACAAAGACTGCGGGGCGTGTCCGATCTTCACCCTTGCGCTCTCCCTCACGCCAAGGGAATACCCACTTTGAGCACCGGAAAGCGGCCGGTTGTATCGTCGAAGCGTTCAACACCCGTCAGGGCTGGCTCCATTTGGTTCAGATACGCAGGGAACGGCAGGACACATGACCGTGCGGCAGGACGCTCCGGGCGACGGCGAGACGCAGGATCTGGAGGTCTGGATCGATCAGGACCTCTGCACGGGGGACGGCATCTGTGTGCAGTACGCACCTGAGGTGTTCGAGCTGGACATCGATGGTCTGGCATACGTGAAGAGCGGCGACGACGAGCTGCTCCAGGACAAGGGCGCGACGACCCCGGTGCCGCTTCCGCTGCTCCAGGACGTGGTCGATTCGGCCAAGGAGTGCCCCGGCGACTGCATTCATGTACGACGCGTTTCGGACAGCGTCGAAGTTTTTGGTCCGGACGCAGAGTAACCGCTCAGGCACTCCGGGCGAGGTCCTGGCCGGACCTCACGAAGGCGTTGCCCTTCCACTGCCAGCTGACCTTCTCCTCCTCGTCGGGGCAGCAGCGCGGCACCGCCATCGAGGAGTATCCGAGCAGGGTCGCGGAGACGACTCCGTCGTGCACGGCGAAGTCGGTGACCGTCTTCCTGTGAGCGGGGTCCACCAGGGTCGCGACGACCCTGGGTGCGGCCCCGCTTCCGCGTGTCAGGACGTAGACGCCGCTGGGCGGCGTGCCGGAGCCCGCGTCGCAGTGGACCACGGCCACGGTCTCGGGGCTGCCGTCCCCGTCGAGGTCTCCGGGGGCTTCGTCGGCGACCACGCTCTTCGCGCCGGCACAGTCGAGCGGATAGGCCGCGGCTGCCGCGTCCGGGGCGGCCACGGGGGCGCCGCCCGGCCGGGACGCGGAGGCGTGGGCCGAGGCGGTCGCGGTGGCCGTGTCGGGCTGGAGCAGGCCCGCGAAGGCGACGACGGCGGCCATCGCCGCGGCCGTAGCGAGCCAGTGCACCGGCTTGGCGTCGGTGTGCGCGAGGTCCGGGAGCGCGGAGGTCTGCACGCGGTATGTCTCCTGTGGTTCCTGGGGGGCCTGGGAAGGCGGTGCCGAACGGGCGTCGGCGGGCGGGGGGTGGCCAGCATCGTGCCACACCTCACACGGCAGCGGAACGGTGGGGTCGGCCCGGGTTGGGCGGGGCAACGAAAAGGCGCCGCTGCCGAGTTCCCGGGTCGGTCCGGAGAACTCGGCAGCGGCGCCCGAGCGTTGTGACGGGGTCAGGCGCGGGAGGAGGTGCTGCCCGGGCCGTCGTAGTCGTCGCCGTAGGCGCCCTTGGACGGGCGGCGGCGGCGCAGCGGGGGCTCGACGCCGTCCGCGAGGCGGCGGGCGGTGACGAGGAAGCCGGTGTGGCCGATCATCCGGTGGTCGGGCCGGACGGCCAGACCCTCGACGTGCCAGTTGCGGATCATCGACTCCCAGGGCTGCGGCTCGGCGAAGCAGCCGATCTCGCGGATGGACTCGACGGTCCGCGAGAGCTGGGTGGTGGTGGCGACGTACGCGCAGAGGATGCCGCCGGGCACGAGGGCCTTGGAGACGGCTTCGAGGCACTCCCACGGCGCGAGCATGTCCAGGACGACCCGGTCGACGTCGGTGTCCGAGAGGTTGTCCTGGAGGTCACCGACGGTGAGCTGCCAGGCGGGGTGCGGGGAGCCGAAGTAGCGCTCGACGTTCTGCTGGGCGATCTCGGCGAAGTCCTCGCGGCGCTCGTAGGAGTGCAGCATGCCCTGCTCGCCGATGGCGCGCAGGAGGAAGGTGCTGAGCGCGCCCGACCCGACGCCGGCCTCCACGACGCGGGCGCCGGGGAAGATGTCGCCGAAGGCCAGGATCTGCCCCGCGTCCTTCGGGTAGACCACGGCGGCACCGCGGGGCATGGACAGGACGTAGTCGGGGAGCAGGGGGCGCAGCGCGAGGTAGGCGACGTTTCCCGTGGTGCGGACAACACTGCCCTCGGGAGCACCGATCAGCTCGTCGTGCGGGAAAGAACCCTTGTGGGTGTGGAAATTCTTTCCGGCTTCGAGCGTGAAGGTGTAGTGGCGTCCCTTGGGGTCGGTGAGCTGTACCTGGTCCCCGACCTTGAAGGGCCCACGACGGCGGGCGGCACCGGTCGGTTCAGACATGTGGCCAGCGTACCGGTGTTTCAGGGGGCTCCGACCGCCCGGTGGGGGGCGCGGCCGGGGATCAGGCTCCCGGGCGGGCCATCGCGGCGACGAAAGCGCGTTCGACGTCGGCGGTGGACAGGACTCCGTAGATCTCACCGGTCTCCTCGACGACGAGGTACTCGGTGGCCGGTGTCGCCTTGAGCCGGTCGAGGAGGGCTTCTCCGGCGAGTTCGGCGGGGACCCTCATGCCGTCGGTGAGGTCCTGGGAGAGGCCGCTGACGGCCACCCAGGGGCGGCGGTGCTCGGGGACACCGGCGATGGCGGCCTCGCGCACCACGCCCTTGGGGTTGCCCTGTCCGTCGACGACGACGAGGGCGCGGGCTCCCGCCTCGTTGGCCCGGCGCAGCGCCTCGGAGAGGGGCGTCGCGGACTCGACGGGTACGGCGCGCCGGGTGAGGGTGCGGGCCCGCAGGTCGGGGAGGTGCTCGCGGAGGCGGGCCATGCGCAGGCTGTTTCCGGCGCCCGTCCAGATGATCCCGGCGAGGATGGCGGCGAGCAGGGCGTCGGTGACGGTCTCCACGCCCGAGATCTCTTCGGTGGCGTTGCCGAGCGCTCCGGTGTGGGTGAGGAGCGGGAGCCCGATGAGGACGCAGACGGCGAGGCCCCGGCCGACCCAGGCGGCGGCGATGGTGCCGCTCATCGGCTTGCCCGTGATCTTCCAGACCACGGCGCGCAGCATGCGTCCGCCGTCGAGCGGCAGGCCGGGGAGCAGATTGAAGGCGGCGACGAGGAGGTTGGAGATCATCAGCCCCGCGAGGAGCACACCGGGGACGGTGGGCGGGTCGACGAACTGCATGCCGGCGTAGAAGACACCGGCGAGGACCAGCGAGAGCAGCGGGCCGACGAAGGCGAGGACGAACTCGCGGCCGGGTGTCTCGGACTCCTTCTCGATCTCGGAGACGCCGCCGAAGAACTGGAGCTGGATGCGCCGGACCGGGAGCTTGTAGCGCAGTGCCGCGACCGTGTGGGCGAGCTCGTGGACGAGTACGGAGGCGTAGAAGGCGATCGCGAAGAAGAGCGAGACCAGGTAGCGGGTGTTTCCCAGTTCGGGCAGGACGCGCTCCAGCTGGCCGCCGAAGACCCAGGTGATGAGCGCCGCGACGACGAACCAGCTGGGCGCCACGTAGACCGGCACGCCGAAGGGGCGGCCCATGAGAATGCCGCCGCCGGGCTCTGCCGGGCGCTGCGGCCCGCCCTTGTCGGGCCCGGTGCTCGGGTCCTTGCCCCCTGCGCCGGGCTGCGGCTGCCCGCTGTCGCCGCTGTCGTCCACGGGGTCCCTTCGGTCGGTGGCGTTTGCCACGATCATGCAGTGTGCGAGGGTCTGTCGTCGATGGTATTCCGCCCGCTGTCAGTGGCGGGCCGTAGGGTCTGCGACATGACCTCCGTACCCCGGCCGCCTCAGCCACCCACCTCGTTGTCGCCGTCGCGGGCGAGCGATTTCATGCAGTGTCCCCTGCTGTACCGCTTCCGGGTCATCGACAGACTTCCCGAGAAGCCCAGTGAGGCGGCTACCCGGGGCACGCTGGTCCACGCGGTCCTGGAGCGTCTCTTCGACGACCCGGCGGCGGACCGCACGGCTCCGCGGGCGCGGGCGATGGTTCCCGGCCAGTGGGACCGGCTGCTGGAGTCGAAGCCGGAGCTGACGGAGCTGTTCTCGGACGACGCGGAGGGCGAGCGTCTCTCCCGGTGGCTCGGCGAGGCCGGACAGTTGGTGGAGCGGTGGTTCTCGCTGGAGGACCCGACCCGCCTGGAGCCGGCCGAGCGGGAGCTGTTCGTCGAGACGGAGCTGGAGTCCGGGCTGCGGCTGCGCGGGGTGATCGACCGGGTCGACGTGGCGCCGACGGGCGAGGTCCGGATCGTGGACTACAAGACGGGCAAGGCGCCGCGTCCGGAGTACGCGGAGGGCGCGCTGTTCCAGATGAAGTTCTACGCCCTGGTGATCTGGCGGCTGAAAAAGGTGGTTCCGCGGCGCCTGCAGCTGGTCTATCTGGGCAGCGGCGACGTCCTGACGTACGACCCCGTGGAGGCGGACCTGGAGCGGGTGGAGCGCAAGCTCCTGGCGCTCTGGAAGGCGATCCGGGAGGCGACGGAGAGCGGCGAGTGGCGGCCCCGGCCGACGAAGCTCTGCGGCTGGTGCGACCACCGCGCGGTCTGTCCGGAATTCGGCGGTACTCCCCCGGTCTACCCCTTGTCGGTACGCCCGGCGGCCTCGGAGGAGGACGTCCAGGGCAGAATGGGACCGGTCCGGGCCGAGGCCGGCCAACCGGTGGCCCTCGAAGGCCCTTAAGGAGATTTCGTGGCGATCCGCGTCCTTCTGGTCGATGACCAACCGCTGCTGCGCACCGGCTTCCGGATGATCCTGGAGGCGGAGGGGGATCTCGCGGTGGTCGGAGAGGCCGGTGACGGTCTCCAGGCCATCGATCAGGTGCGGGCGCTGCAGCCCGATGTCGTACTGATGGATATCCGGATGCCCCGGATGGACGGGGTCGAGGCCACCCGCCAGATCACCGGTCCGGGCCGTGACGGTCCGGCGAAGGTGCTGGTGCTGACCACCTTCGACCTCGACGAGTACGTGGTGGAGGCGCTGCGCGCCGGAGCCAGCGGCTTCCTGCTCAAGGACGCCCCGGCCAATGAGCTGGTGCAGGCCATCCGGGTGGTCGCGGCGGGCGAGGCGATGCTCGCGCCCAGCATCACGCGCCGGCTGCTCGACAAGTACGCGGACCATCTCCCCTCGGGCGAGGAGTCGGTCCCGGACGCCCTGCACACGCTGACGGACCGTGAGGTCGAGGTGCTGAAGCTGGTGGCGCGCGGACTCTCCAACGCGGAGATCGCCGCCGACCTGTTCGTGAGCGAAACGACCGTCAAGACCCATGTGGGCCATGTGCTGACGAAGCTCGGACTGCGCGACCGCGTGCAGGCCGCCGTCTACGCGTACGAGAGCGGACTGGTGCGCCCCGGCGCCCAGTAACAGCGGAGCGGGTCCGGACGTCCGGTCCGGGGCGCGTGCCCCGGACCGGATCTCCGTGTCAGGCGTTGGTGCGCCCGAGCTCCCAGAGCTGGAGGTCGGCGGAGGAGTTGACCGCCCATTCCACTCCGGTGAGGCCCTCGCGGGAGGCGATGTACTGCTTGCCCTGCCAGATCGGCAGGACGGGGACGTCGTCCGCGACGATGTCCTGGAGGCGCTCGAAGGTCTTCGACGCGGCACTGCGGTCGGCCTCGCGGCGCGACTGCGGGATGAGGGTGTTCTCGGCCATCGCCGAGCGGTAGGGCGAGTTGAGGAAGTCGTTCTTGTCCAGGAACGGCGCCGTGTAGTTGTCCGGGTCCGGGAAGTCCGGGAACCAGCCCATGCCGTACACGTCGTAGTCGCCGCGCTTCTGCGCCGGACGGTACTCCGACCACGGTGCGCCCTTGACGGTCACGTCGAACAGCTTCGAATCGTTGAGCTGCTGCTTCAGCGTCTCGAACTCGGTCGCGGTCGCGGGTCCGTAGTGGTCCGTCGTGTAGTGCAGCGTGAACTTCACCGGCGTGTCGATCCCGGCGGCGCGCAGGGTGGCGGCGGCCTTGCCGGTGTCGGGCTCGCCGTACTTGTTGAAGAACGAGTTCGTGTGGCCGGTGATGCTGGACGGGATCAGCGAGTAGAGCGGCTCGGCGGTCGTGCCGTACACCTTGCTCGCGATGGCACCGCGGTCGACGATCCTCGCCATGGCCTGGCGGACGGCCTTGCTCTTCACCGAGGGGGCGTCCGTGTTGAAGCCGAGGTAGCTGATGGCGAGGCCGGGCATCTCGGTGAGCTTGACGCCGTCCTTCGGGTTCAGCAGCATCTGGCCGGCCTGTTCGGGCGACATGGTGCGGGTCATCATGTCGACCTCCTTGTCGTCCAGCGCCTTGCCCATCGCGGCGGCGTCCGGGAACAGGTCCAGTTCGACCTTGTCGTTGAGGACGTCCAGGTCACCCTTGTAGTTCGGGTTCCTGGTGAAGACGACCTTGTCGACCTGGTTGTTCCTGACCTCGGGCTTCATGGTGTACGGGCCGGAGCCGTCGACCTGGAAACCGTCGCGGGCACTCTTCGCCGGGTACTTGCCCTGCGGGACGATGCCCGCCGCGGGGGTGGCGAGCTTGTACGGGAAGGTCGCGTCCGGGGTGCGCAGGTGGAAGACGATCTGGTCGTCGCCCTTGGTCTCGATCGTGTCGATGTTGTCGAGCAGACCGGCCGGGCCGTTGTCCGAGTTGATGTCGAGGACGCGCTGGATGGAGTACCGCACGTCGTCGGGGGTGAGCGGCTTGCCGTCGGCGAAGGTGAGCCCGCTGCGCAGGGTGCAGCGGTAGCTCTCGTTCTCCGTGTCCGTGAAAACGCAGCTCTTGGCGGCGTCGGGCACGGGCTCACCGCCGCCGCGCGGCACGTGCATGAGGGTCTGCACGGTCTGCCGCAGGACGTTCCAGACGCCCGCCTCGTACCCGATGGCCGGGTCGAGCGGCGCCGGGTTGTCCTTGGAGGCGATGAACTGGTCCGTGGTGCCGACGACGATGGCGCCCTTGCCCTCGTCACCACCGTCCGTCGCGCCGCAGGCGGCGAGTACGGGCGCGAGCAGGCCGACCACGGCCGGCAGCACCAGCGTCTTGCGGTTCATCTGAACGTTCTCCCTCATTCCGGTATGTGAGAAAACGAGATTAGTAGGGATAGTCGCGGACGCCTGACCGGTGGTTGCTCATCACACAATCCACCGGTCGCCCGAATTGACGGTGAATCGATTTCCCGGGCCGATGCGGTGTCGCACAGGGCGAGGCGCGCAGGGACTCCCGGTCGAATTAATCAGACATATCGCCATCTTTAGGTGGCACTCAAATCACCCACAGGGCAACAAGATGCTCACCCAAGATGTTTTCGACATGTTGGCATGAACCTGATTCATCCACACATGAGGGCGATGAAAGGCGCACGTTCCGTCACCGAGAGATTTTCCGTACATTCACAAGAACACGCTCGGTGCGCGGATCAGAGGATTCCTGTGACCAGGCCCCGGAGAAATGCGAGATCGACATCTTCGAGGGACCCCACGACAACCCTTCCCGCGGCCGGTGTGATCGGCGCGACGGACGGTACGGCCACCACCCGGCAGCCCGCGGCCTCCGCGGCGGCGACCCCGGTGGCGGTGTCCTCGACGACGGCGCAGCGCAGGGGATCCGCCCCGAAACCGGATGCCGCGGTGAGGTAGGGCTCCGGGTGGGGCTTGGTCCGGGTGACCTCGTCGCCGGCGACCGTGAGGCCGAAGTGGTGGTGACCGACCGAGTCCAGCACCCGGTCGATGATCCGCCGGTGCGAGGCCGAGACCAGCGCGGTGGGCACGCGGTGCGCCGCGAGTTCGGCGAGCAGCCGTGCGGCACCCGGCATCAGCGGCACGCCGCGGTCGATGCGGGCCTCGAAACTGTCGTTGAGCAGCACCGTGAGCTCGTCCAGCCTGATGTCCGCGCCGGTCGCATCGATGAGATAGCCGGCGCTGCGGGTCATCGGGCCGCCCACGACCACATCGCGCCAGGCTTCGTCGAGCCGGTGACCGAGGCCGGCGAAGACCTCGACCTCCGCATCCCACCAGAAGCCCTCGGTGTCGACCAGGGTGCCGTCCATGTCGAGGAAGACGGCCTGCAGCGTGGAGCCGTCGGCCGTGCGAGTCAGGGACGCGGGGACCGTACTGGTCATCCGTACTCCTCCGTGGGGACGAGAAGGCCGACCGCCATTCCCTGTCGGGAACGGCGACCGGCCTGCAGTGGACCAACCAGTCTACGACTTGCCCGCCCGTGGCGCCCGTACGGACCCGCTACCGCGCGTTGAAGTACTTCGCCTCGGGGTGGTGGATGACGATCGCGTCCGTCGACTGCTCGGGGTGCAGCTGGAACTCCTCGGAGAGCTTGACCCCGATCCGCTCCGGCTCCAGGAGCTCGGCGATCTTCGCCCGGTCCTCCAGATCGGGACAGGCGCCGTAGCCGAGGGAGAAGCGCGCACCGCGGTACTTCAGCGCGAACATGTCCTCCACCTCGGCCGGGTCCTCACCACCGAAGCCCAGCTCGCTGCGGACCCGGGCGTGCCAGTACTCGGCCAGCGCCTCGGCCAGCTGGACGGACAGACCGTGCAGCTCCAGGTAGTCGCGGTAGGAGTTGGCCCCGAAGAGCTCCGCCGTGGCCTCGCCGATCTTCGAGCCGACGGTGACGACCTGGAGGCCGATCACGTCCCGCTCGCCGGACTCCTCCGGGCGGAAGAAGTCCGCCAGGCACAGGCGGCGGCCCCGGCGCTGGCGCGGGAAGGTGAAGCGGGTGCGCTCCGAACCGTCCTCGTGCAGCAGGATCAGGTCGTCGCCCTTGGACACACAGGGGAAGTAGCCGTAGACGACGGCCGCCTCCAGCATGTTCTCGGTGTGGAGCTTGTCGAGCCAGCCGCGCAGGTGCGGGCGGCCCTCGGTCTCGACCAGTTCCTCGTACGTCGGTCCGTCGCCGGCCCGGGCCTGCTTGAGGCCCCACTGGCCCTTGAAGAGCGCGCCCTCGTCCAGCCAGGAGGCGTACTCCTTGAGCTGGATCCCCTTGACGACCCGGGTGCCCCAGAAGGGCGGCTCGGGGACCGGGTTGTCGGTGGCCACGTCGGAGCGGACACCGGCCTCCGGCTCCTCGACCTCCAGGACGGCGGTCTCCTTCCTGGCGACGCGGCGCTGCTTCAGCTCCGGGAGCACCGCGCCGGGGACGCCGCGCTTGATGCCGATCAGGGCGTCCATGAGCCGCAGCCCCTCGAACGCGTCGCGGGCGTAGCGGACCTCGCCCTCGTAGATCTCGTGCAGGTCCTGCTCGACGTAGGCCCTGGTGAGGGCGGCCCCGCCCAGGATGACCGGGAAGTCCGCGGCCATCTTGCGCTGGTTGAGCTCCTCCAGGTTCTCCTTCATGATCACGGTCGACTTCACCAGGAGACCGGACATGCCGATGACATCGGCCCGGTGCTCCTCGGCGGCCTCCAGGATCGCGGAGACGGGCTGCTTGATGCCCAGGTTGACGACGTTGTAGCCGTTGTTGGTGAGGATGATGTCGACGAGGTTCTTGCCGATGTCGTGGACGTCGCCGCGCACGGTGGCCAGCACGATGGTGCCCTTGCCCTCCGCGTCGGACTTCTCCATGTGCGGCTCCAGGTGGGCGACCGCGTTCTTCATGACCTCGGCGGACTGGAGCACGAACGGCAGCTGCATCTGGCCGGAGCCGAAGAGTTCGCCGACGACCTTCATGCCCTCCAGGAGGGTGTCGTTGACGATGTCCAGGGCCGCGCGGGTCTGCAGGGCCTCGTCGAGGTCGGCCTGGAGGCCGTTCTTCTCGCCGTCGATGATGCGGCGCTGGAGGCGTTCGTCCAGCGGGAGGGCGAGGAGTTCCTCGGCGCGGCCCGCCTTCATCGACTTCATGTTGACGCCCTCGAAGAGCTCCATGAGCTTCTGGAGGGGGTCGTAGCCCTCGGCACGGCGGTCGTAGATCAGGTCGAGGGCGACCTTGACCTGCTCCTCCTCCAGACGCGCGATCGGCAGGATCTTGGAGGCGTGCACGATCGCGGAGTCCAGTCCGGCCTTGACGCACTCGTCGAGGAAGACGGAGTTCAGGACGACGCGGGCGGCCGGGTTGAGGCCGAAGGAGATGTTGGAAAGACCGAGCGTGGTCTGTACGTCGGGGTGGCGGCGCTTGAGTTCGCGGATGGCCTCGATGGTGGCGATGCCGTCCTTGCGGGACTCCTCCTGACCGGTACAGATGGTGAAGGTCAGGGTGTCGATGAGGATGTCGGACTCATGCACCCCCCAGTTGCCGGTGAGGTCGGCGATGAGCCGCTCGGCGATGGCGACCTTGTGCTCGGGCGTCCGGGCCTGGCCCTCCTCGTCGATGGTCAGCGCGATCAGCGCGGCGCCGTGCTCCTGCGCCAGTGCGGTGACCTTGGCGAAGCGGGACTCGGGGCCGTCGCCGTCCTCGTAGTTGACGGAGTTGATGACGGCCCGGCCACCCAGCTTTTCCAGGCCGGCGCGGATGACGTCGACCTCGGTGGAGTCGAGCACGATGGGGAGCGTGGAAGCGGTGGCGAAGAGCCCGGCCAGCCGCTCCATGTCGGCGACGCCGTCCCGGCCCACGTAGTCGACGCAGAGGTCGAGCATGTGCGCGCCTTCGCGGATCTGGTCGCGGGCCATCTCGACGCAGTCGTCCCAGCGGGCTTCCAGCATGGCCTCGCGGAACTTCTTCGAGCCGTTGGCGTTGGTGCGCTCGCCGATCGCCATGTACGAGGTGTCCTGGCGGAAGGACACGGTCTGGTAGAGCGAGGAGGCACCCGGCTCGGGGCGCGGGTCGCGCGCGCCCGGCGTCATGCCGCGGACGCGCTCGACGACCTGGCGCATGTGCTCGGGTGTCGAGCCGCAGCAGCCGCCGACGAGCTGGAGGCCGTAGTCCCGTACGAAGTTCTCCTGCGCGTCGGCCATCTCGGGCGCGGTCAGCGGGAAGTGCGCGCCGTCCTTGGTCAGCACGGGCAGGCCGGCGTTCGGCATGCACATCAGCGGCGTACGGGAGTGCCGGGCCAGATAGCGCAGGTGCTCGCTCATCTCGGCCGGGCCCGTCGAGCAGTTCAGCCCGATCAGGTCGATGCCCAGCGGTTCCAGGGCGGTCAGCGCGGCACCGATCTCGGAGCCGAGCAGCATGACGCCGGTCGTCTCGAAGGCGAGCGAACAGATCAGGGGTACGTCCACACCCAGGGCGTCCATCGCCCGCCGCGCGCCGATCAGGCTCGACTTCGTCTGCAGCAGGTCCTGCGTGGTCTCCACGATCAGCGCGTCGGCGCCACCGGCGAGCAGGCCCTCGGCGTTCTGCTGGTAGCCGTCGCGCAGGACGTCGTACGCGATGTGGCCGAGCGTGGGCAGTTTGGTGCCCGGACCCACGGATCCGAGGACCCAGCGCTGACGGCCGTCCTTGGCCGCGAACTCGTCCGCGACCTCGCGCGCGATCCGGGCGCCTGCCTCGGACAGCTCGACGATCCGGTCGGCGATCTCGTACTCGTTGGCCGCCGAGTGATTCGCACCGAAGGTGTTCGTCTCGACGCAGTCCACGCCGACCGCGAAATACTCCTCGTGCACGGAGCGGACGATGTCCGGGCGGGTGACGTTGAGGATCTCGTTGCAGCCTTCGAGGTTCTCGAAGTCCGCAAGGGTGGGGTCCTGCGCCTGCAGCATCGTGCCCATGGCACCGTCTGCTACCACCACCCGTGTGGCGAGCGCCTCGCGGAGGGCTTCGGCTCGGTTCCGGCTGTCAGCGGAAGGGGTCGGCTGCGGGGCCATGGATGTTCTCCCTGGGATGCGACGGCTGTCGGCTTTGCGGCCTTCTGTGGAGGGCGCACCCGGCCAGCGTAGCCGGGAGGTGCCGGAGCCCGTCACGGCGTCCCACGGGGCGGACTGCATGCTGTGCGGGGGCAACTGGGCCGGTGCGGTGACACGGGCTTTCCGGGCGACCGGGCAGAGGTCGACATCGACCGATAGTGTTCAGCATTGTCGAACCACACGGAGGAGTACGGCGCGATGGCCAAGAACATCCAGTCGCTGGAGCGGGCGGCAGCGATGCTGCGGCTGCTGGCGGGCGGCGAGCGCCGGCTCGGACTCTCCGACATCTCGTCCTCACTGGGGCTGGCCAAGGGGACCGCGCACGGCATCCTGCGCACGCTCCAACACGAGGGCTTCGTCGAGCAGGACCCCGCGTCCGGCCGCTACCAGCTCGGCGCGGAGCTGCTACGCCTGGGCAACAGCTATCTGGACGTCCACGAGCTGCGGGCACGCGCCCTGGTGTGGACCGACGACCTGGCGCGCTCCAGCGGCGAGAGCGTCCACCTGGGTGTCCTGCACCAGCACGGCATCCTCATCGTCCACCACGTCTTCCGGCCCGACGACAGCCGCCAGGTGCTGGAGGTGGGCGCCATGCAGCCGCTGCACTCCACCGCCCTGGGCAAGGTGCTGTCCGCCTACGACCCGGTGGCCCACAGCGAGGCCGTCGAGGCGGAGCGGAAGCCCTTCACGCCGCGCACGGTGACCGGCGCGGAGGAGTTCGAGTCGCTGCTCGAACTCATCCGGGCGCGGGGCTGGGCCGCCGACGTGGAGGAGACCTGGGAAGGGGTGGCCGCCGTGGCGGCTCCCATCCACGACCGGCGGCGGATGCCGGTCGGCGCGGTGGCCGTCACGGGCGCCGTGGAGCGGGTCTGCCCGGACGGCGAGCTGCGCCCGGAGCTGATCACGGCCGTACGGGACTGCGCCCGTGCCGTATCCCGGGATCTGGGCGCCGGGCGCTTCTGAGCCCCCGTCGGGCCGTCGGTAACGATCGGGCCCCGCACTCGTTCGTATGTGCCAGAACCCTTGACGTTGCATTCACCCGGGGGAAACACTGCCGTTCATCGGTCGGCATTGTCGAACACCTAACGGCAATACGCGTTAGGGTGTGACAGTGCCAAGGGCCGGTCAGCCCGCACAGGTGGGTACCCACACAACGTGGATACCCACCTTGGGCGCGAACCACCGGAGGGACCCGGTGTTCGCCTTCCCCTGGACGAAGGACAAAGGAGTCACGGGTGTCCAGCTCCGACATCTTCATCGGCGAGACCATCGGTACCGCCGTTCTCATCCTCCTCGGCGGCGGAGTCTGTGCCGCCGTCACGCTCAAGCGCTCCAAGGCACGGGACGCCGGGTGGCTGGCCATCACCTTCGGGTGGGGCTTCGCCGTCCTGACCGGCGCCTACATGGTCGGCGGGGTGTCCGGCGCGCACCTCAACCCGGCGGTCACGGTCGGCCTCGCCATCGAGGGCGGCACCGAATGGGGCGACGTACCGCTGTACCTCGCCTCCCAGCTGCTCGGCGCGATGATCGGCGCGGCGCTGGTCTGGGCGGTGTACTACGGGCAGTTCCACGCCCACCTCACCGACCCCGAGATCATCGGCGCGAAGCCCGCGGTCGAGGGCATGGTCGACCAGTCGGCCGCCCCGAAGGCCGGCCCCGTACTGGGCATCTTCTCCACGGGTCCGGAGATCCGGAACGCCGTTCAGAACGTCGTCACCGAGGTCATCGCGACCGCCGTACTGGTCCTGGCGATCCTGACCCAGGGTCTCAACAACGAGGGCAACGGCCTCGGCACTCTCGGCGCCCTCATCACGTCGCTGGTCGTCGTCGGAATCGGTCTCTCGCTCGGCGGGCCGACCGGATACGCGATCAACCCGGTTCGCGACCTCGGTCCGCGTATCGTGCACGCGCTGCTGCCGCTGCCGAACAAGGGCGGATCCGACTGGGGCTACGCCTGGGTACCGATCGTGGGACCGCTCATAGGCGGCGCGATCGCCGGCGGACTCTACAACGTCGCCTTCGCGTGAGCCGCAGAGCTCAGAGCCGTAACCCTCACCCCACAGACCTCCGGGAGCACACCGTGACCGACGCACACACCACCGGGAGCCACGGCACCGGCCCGTTCATCGCGGCCATCGACCAGGGCACCACCTCCAGCCGCTGCATCGTCTTCGACACGGACGGCCGGATCGTCTCCGTCGACCAGAAGGAGCACGAGCAGATCTTCCCGAAGCCGGGCTGGGTCGAGCACGACGCGACCGAGATCTGGCAGAACGTCCAGGAGGTCGTCGCCGGCGCCGTTTCCAAGGCCGGCATCACCTCCGCCGACGTCAAGGCGATCGGCATCACCAACCAGCGCGAGACGACGCTGCTCTGGGACAAGAACACCGGCGAGCCCGTCCACAACGCTCTCGTCTGGCAGGACACCCGTACGGACGCGCTCTGCAAGGAGCTCGGCCGCAACGTCGGGCAGGACCGTTTCCGCCGCGAGACCGGTCTGCCGCTCGCCTCGTACTTCGCCGGGCCCAAGGTCCGCTGGCTCCTCGACAACGTCGAGGGACTGCGCGAGCGCGCCGAGCGGGGCGACATCCTCTTCGGGACCATGGACTCCTGGGTCATCTGGAACCTGACCGGCGGTACGGACGGCGGCGTCCACGTCACGGACGTCACCAACGCCTCGCGCACCCTGCTGATGAACCTGCACTCGATGCAGTGGGACGACAAGATCCTCCAGTCGATGGACATCCCGGCCGCCGTGCTGCCGGAGATCCGCTCCTCGGCCGAGGTGTACGGACACGCCAAGGGCGGCGTCCTGGACGGCATCCCGGTGGCGTCCGCGCTCGGCGACCAGCAGGCCGCGCTGTTCGGCCAGACCTGTTTCGCGCAGGGCGAGGCCAAGTCCACGTACGGCACCGGCACCTTCATGCTGATGAACACCGGCCACACGCCGGTCAATTCGTACAACGGGCTGCTCACCACCGTCGGGTACCGGATCGGCGACCAGAAGCCGGTGTACGCGCTCGAGGGCTCCATCGCGGTCACCGGCTCCCTGGTGCAGTGGATGCGCGACCAGATGGGCCTGATCAAGTCCGCGGCCGAGATCGAGACGCTGGCCTCCTCGGTCGAGGACAACGGCGGCGCCTACTTCGTGCCCGCCTTCTCCGGTCTCTTCGCCCCCTACTGGCGCCCCGACGCCCGAGGCGTCATCGCCGGCCTGACCCGCTACGTCACCAAGGCGCACATCGCCCGTGCCGTGCTCGAAGCCACCGCCTGGCAGACCCGCGAGATCAGCGACGCCATGACGAAGGACTCGGGCGTCGAGCTCACCGCCCTGAAGGTCGACGGCGGCATGACCTCCAACAACCTGCTGATGCAGACCCTCGCCGACTTCCTGGACGCACCCGTGGTGCGGCCCATGGTCGCCGAGACCACCTGCCTCGGCGCGGCCTACGCCGCCGGCCTCGCCGTCGGCTTCTGGCCGGACACCGACGCCCTGCGCGCCAACTGGCGCCGCGCCGCCGAGTGGACCCCCCGCATGGACGCGGAGACCCGCGACCGCGAGTACAAGAGCTGGCTCAAGGCCGTGGAACGGTCCATGGGCTGGCTCGACGAGAGCACCGTCGAGGAGTAATCGATATGACCACCCCGCAGAGCGCCCCGGCACTCGGGACGCGCCCGGCCTCCGGCTCACTGCCGAGCCGCGCCGAAACCCGGGAGCAGCTTTCCAAGGCGACGTACGACCTCCTGGTCATCGGCGGCGGCATCCTGGGCATCTCCACCGCCTGGCACGCCGCGCAGTCCGGACTGCGGGTGGCACTGGTGGACGCCGGCGACTTCGCCGGCGCCACCTCCTCCGCCTCCTCCAAGCTGCTCCACGGCGGTCTGCGCTACCTGCAGACCGGCGCGGTGAAGCTGGTGGCGGAGAACCACTTCGAGCGGCGCGCCGTCTCCCGCCAGGTCGCGCCGCACCTGGCCAATCCCCTCACCTTCTACCTGCCGGTCTACAAGGGCGGCCCGCACGGCGCGGCCAAGCTCGGTGCGGGCGTCTTCGCCTACTCCGCGCTCTCCGCGTTCGGTGACGGGGTCGGCCATGTGATCAGCCCGGCGAAGGCCCGGCGCGACGTGCCGGAGCTGCGTACGGACAACCTGAAGGCCGTCGCCGTCTACGGCGACGACCAGATGAACGACGCCAGGATGGCGCTGATGACCGTACGCGCGGCGGTCGACGCGGGCGCGACCGTCCTCAACCACGCCGCGGTCACCGGACTGCGGTTCACCCGGGGCCGGGTGACGGGCGCCGAGCTGCGGGACAGCACGGACGGTACGGAGTTCGGCGTGAACGCCCGCCTCGTGCTGAACGCCACCGGCCCGTGGGTGGACCACCTGCGGAAGATGGAGGACCCGAACGCGGCTCCGTCGATCCGGCTGTCCAAGGGCGCGCACCTGGTGCTCAAGCGCACCCGCCCGTGGAAGGCCGCCCTCGCCACCCCGATCGACAAGTACCGGATCACGTTCGCGCTGCCGTGGGAGGACATGCTGCTGCTCGGCACCACGGACGAGGAGTACGAGGGCGACCCGGCGGATGTCGCGGTGACCGAGAAGGACACCGCGCAGATCCTGGACGAGGCGGCGTTCTCCATCCGCGACCAGCAGTTGTCGCGCGATCTGATCACCTACTCCTTCGCGGGTCTGCGGGTCCTGCCCGGCGGACCCGGCGACACCTCCAAGGCCAAGCGCGAGACGGTCGTGACGGAGGGCCGCGGCGGGATGCTCTCGGTCGCGGGCGGCAAGTGGACGACGTTCCGCCACATCGGCCGTACGGTGATGAACAAGCTGGCCGCGCTTCCGGGGCACCCGCTCGCGGACGACATGGAGCCGATGGCCAGGCTGCCGAAGAAGCTCCCGCTGCCCGGCATCGCCAATCCCCAGGCGGTCGCGCACCGGCTCCTGGTCGACGGGGGTACGCCCGGTCCGCGGATGGCGGCCGACACGGCCAGGCACCTCGCCACCCACTACGGTTCGCTGTCCTTCGACATCGCCCGGCTCGCCAACGAGAACCCCGACCTGGCCCGGCGCATCCACCCGGACGCCCCGGAGATCTGGGCGCAGGTCGTCTACGCCCGGGACCACGAGTGGGCCGAGACGGCCGACGACGTGCTGCGCCGCCGCACGACGCTGACGATCCGTGGGCTGGCGACGGACGGCATCAGGACCGAGGTGGAGGGCCTGCTCGCCGACAAGGGCTGACGCACGGGGTGTACGGGGGCGGCTTCCACGGGGGGAGCCGCCCCCGTACCCGTACCCGTACCCTGCGGGCCTGCGGACCCTCATAATGGAGAGAGACATCGGATGTCTGAATCCAGTCCGAATCCAGGAGGACCGTCATGGCTGTCACCGACGAGGCGATCGAGAAGATCAAGGGAATGATCGTCTCAGGTGCCCTGAGGCCCGGTGACCGGCTCCCCAAGGAGAGCGAACTCGCCGCGGAGCTCGGGCTGTCCCGCAACTCCCTCCGGGAGGCGGTGCGCGCGCTGTCCCTGATCCGCATCCTCGACGTACGGCAGGGCGACGGCACGTACGTCACCAGCCTGGACCCCCAACTGCTCCTGGAGGCGCTGAGTTTCGTGGTGGACTTCCACCGCGACGACACCGTGCTGGAGTTCCTCGCGGTGCGCCGGATCCTCGAACCCGCCGCCACGGCGATGGCCGCGGGGCAGATCAGCGAGGACCAGCTGGATCTGCTCGGCTCGCAGCTCGACGCGCTGGGCGAGAAGCCCTCGGTCGAGGAACTGGTCGCCGCCGACCTGGAGTTCCACCGCGGCATCGTGCAGTCGTCCGGCAACTCGGTGCTCTGCTCGCTGCTCGACGGACTCTCCGGGCCGACGACGCGGGCGAGGGTCTGGCGCGGCCTGACCCAGGAGGACGCCGTCAGCCGCACCCTGCACGAGCACCGGGCGATCCTCGCCGCGCTGCGGGACAGGGACGCGGAGGCGGCGCGGGCCTGGGCGACCGTCCATGTGGCCAGCGTGGAGCAGTGGCTGCGATCGACCCTGTGACAGGCGTACGGGCCGGCGGGCGACGTGCCGCCCGCCGGCCCGTACGGTGCCCGCTCAGTCCTGCTTCTCGCCGCTCGCGAAGCGGGAGATGACCAGGGCGACGATGATGATCGCCCCGTTGAGGAACTGGTTCCAGAGCGCCGGGACACCGCCGAGGGTCATCACGTTGACCACCAGCTGGAGCGTCAGTACGCCGGTCAGCGCTCCGAACAGGGTGCCGCGACCGCCCTTGAGGCTGATGCCGCCGATGACCGCGGCGGCGAACACCTGGAAGATCCAGCCGTTGCCCTGGGTGGCCGCGACCGACCCGTAGTGGCCGGTGTAGAGGATGCCGGCGAAGGCGGCCAGCAGACCGCCGACGGCCAGCACGATCCAGGTGATCCGGTCGACCCGGATACCCGCCGCCCGTGCTGCTTCCGGGTTGCCGCCGATGGCGTACAACGAGCGTCCGTGCCGCAGCCACGCCAGCGCGGCGCCGCCGATCGCGAACAGGGCCAGACAGATCCAGACCGCGGCCGGGGCTCCGAGCCACTCGCTCTTGCCCAGGTAGCGGAAGGACTCCGGGACGTCGGTGATCGACTTCCCCTCGGTGATGCCGATGTGGAGGCCGCGCAGCATGGTGAGCATGCCGAGTGTCGCGATGAAGCCGTTGACCCGCAGCTTCAGGATCAGGAATCCGTTGATCACGCCGACGAGCAGCCCGACGAGCAGACAGAGCGGGATCGCCGACCAGGCCGGGAAGAGCTCAAGTCCCGCGAACCGGCCGCCGTCGGTGGGCAGCACCAGCCACATGGCGACGACCGGCGCGATGCCGATCGTCGACTCCAGGGAGAGGTCCATCCGGCCGCAGATGAGGATCAGCGCCTGGCCGAGCACGAGCAGGCTGAGCTCGGAGGACTGCTGGACGACGCTGATCAGGTTGTTGGAGGTGAGGAAGACCGGCGAGACGATGAAGCCGATCACCATCAGGACCAGGATCACCGGCACCAGGGAGAAGTCGCTCCACCGGATCAGCTGGAGCCTGCTGCGCGGGCTCCCTTCCTTGGCCCCGCTCATGACGCCCTCGGCCGTGGCCGGCCGTACGGTCCCGGTCATTCCCTCTCCCCCACACCTTCCATGGCGGCGACGAGTTCCCCGTCGGTCCACCCGCTTGCGAATGTTGCGACGACCCGTCCGTGGAACAGGGCGAGAACCCGGTCGCAGACCCGCAGATCGTCCAGCTCGTCGGAGATGATCACTGCGGCGTTTCCTTCGTCGGCGACCCGCCGGACCACTCCCAGCAGCGAGTCCTTGGACTTGACGTCCACTCCCGCGGTGGGCCGCACCGCGACCAGCACGCTGGGCTTGCGGGCCAGTGCACGGGCGACCACCACCTTCTGCTGGTTGCCGCCCGACAGTCCGGAGACGGACTGCTCGGGCCCCTGCGTCTTGATGTCCAGCGAGGCGATCATCGACCGCGCGAACTGCCGTGTACGGGAGGGCAGTACGGTGCCCCACGGGCCGAGCTGGTCGGTCACCGTGAGCGTGGCGTTCTCGGCCACGGACCGGTCCGGTACCAGTCCCTGGTCGTGCCGGTCCTCGGGGATGTAGCCGATCCCGGCGTCCAGGGCGTGCGGGACGCTTCCGGGCCGGACGGCCTTCCCGTGGACGGAGACCGTGCCGCCGCTCGCCTTGCGCATCCCGGCCAGCGTCTCGCCGAGTGCCGTGTTGCCGCTGGCCGCGGAGCCCGCGATGCCGAGGACCTCGCCCGGCCGCACCTGGAGGTCCAGCGGCTCGAACGCGCCCGCCAGCGTGAGCTGTTCGGTACGCAGGACCGGTGCGGCCGACTCGTCCCGTACCCGCTCGCCCGCTCCGGCGGCATGCCAGGCGGACGCGCTGCCGCCCTGCTCACCGGTCATGGCCGCGACCAGGTCCGCCTTGCCCATCTCCGCGACCGGGGCGGTCAGGACGTGGCGGGCGTCCCGGTAGACGGTGACGGCGGTGCAGAGTTCGTACACCTCCTGCAGATGGTGGGAGATGAAGAGGAACGCGACTCCCTGGCTCTGGAGTTCGCGCAGTTTCCCGAAGAGCCGGCCGATGCCTCGGGCGTCCAGCTGCGCGGTCGGTTCGTCGAGGACGATCAGCCGGGCGCCGAACGACAGCGCCCGGGCGATCTCGACGAACTGCCGCTGCTCGACGGCGAGATCCCGTGCCCGGGTGCTGGGGTCGACCTCCACCCCGTACTCGGCGAGCAGTTGCCCGGCGCGCTCGCGGAGCCTGCCCCAGCTGATCCAGCGGGCCTTCTCGTCGAAGCGGTTGAGGAAGAGGTTCTCGGCGACGGTCAGATCGGGGACGACCATGGACTTCTGGTAGACGCAGGCGATCCTGGACTGCCAGGCCATGGTGTCCCCGAAGGCGGGCGCCGCCTCTCCGCCGAACCGGACGGTGCCCGCGTCCGCCTTGTGGAGCCCGGTGAGCACACTGACGAGCGTGGACTTGCCGGCGCCGTTGCGGCCGACGAGCGCGTGCGACTCACCGGGCCGCACGGTGAGCTCCACGCCGTCGAGCGCCACGGTGGGTCCGAAGCGTTTGACGATGCCTGCCGCCTCTACGGCCGGTGGAGGTGCGTGTTCCATGGCTAGCTCTTCTTCTCCAGCTGGTTGGCCCACAGCGCCGGGTCGTCCACGTTCTCCTTGGTCACCAGGGGGGCGGGCAGCTGGTCCTCGAGACCGCCCGGGATCTTGATGATGGTGGAGTCGTGGTCGGTCGGACCTTCCTCGAAGGTCTTTCCGGCGAGGGCCGCCTCCGCGTAGAACAGCGCGTACTTCGCGTAGAGGTCGGCGGGCTGGGAGATCGTCGCGTCGATCTTCCCGGACCTGATCGCGTCGAACTCCTCGGGGATGCCGTCGTTGGAGATGATCGTGATGTGCCCGGGCGTGCCGACCGGCTTCAGGAGCTTCTTCTGCTCCAGGAGGGCGAGGGTGGGCTGGAGGAACACACCGCCGGCCTGCATGTAGATGCCGTTGATGTCGGGGTGCGCGGCCAGCGTCGACTGGAGTTTGGCGGAGGCCACGTCGCCCTTCCAGTCGGTGGCGAGCTCGAAGACCTCGATGCCGGGGAAGTCCTTGTCCATGCAGGACTTGAACGCCTCGGAGCGGTCCCGGCCGTTGATCGAGGCCAGGTCGCCCTGGAACTCGACGACCTTGCCCTTGCCCTTCAGCTGCTCGCCGAGGTACTTGCAGGCGTTGGCCCCGTACGCCTTGTTGTCGGCCCGCACGACCATGTAGATGTTGCCCTTGTCGGGGCGGGTGTCGACGCTGACGGCCGGGATCTTCTTCTCGTTCAGCGTGTTGAGCGACTCGGCTATCGCCCCGGTGTCCTGCGGGGCCATCACGACGGCCTTGGCACCCTGGTCGGTGAAGGTCTGCACGTTGGCGACGAGCTTGCCGATGTCGTTCTGCGAGTTGGTCAGCGGCAGCGCCTCGACCTCGCCGTCCTTGACGCCCTTCTCGATGTACTGCTGGTAGGAGTTCCAGAAGTCGCTGTCGCTGCGCGGCAGATCGATGCCGACCTTGCCACCGCCGTTGCCGTTGTCGGTGGACTCGCGGTTGCAGCCCGCGAGGGCAGTCACGGCCAGCAGTACGGCGCAGGCCGCCGCACTCGTCGTACGCACTCTCATCAGGGGTCCCGTCCTTCGTGGAGTACCGGCTCGATGGTTCTTCTGCCAAATGTGGTGTGGTGCGGCTCGGTGGGGGCCGGGCGTCAGCCGGCCGCGGGGCGCAGTCTCAGGCCCTGCATCCCGCCGTCGACGGCGAGCGCGGTGCCGGTGACGGAGGCGGCGGACGGGCCGGCGAGGTAGACGATCGCCGCCGCGACCTCGTCCGCCGACACCAGCCGTCCCAGGGGCTGGCGGGCGTTGAGGGCGGCGCGTTCGGCGGCCGGGTCCTCGGCCCGGTCGAGCAGCCTTCCGACCCAGGGGGTGTCGGCGGTGCCGGGGTTGACGCAGTTGACCCGGATGCCTTCGCGGACGTGGTCGGCCGCCATGGCGAGGGTGAGGGAGAGCACCGCCCCCTTGCTCGCGCTGTAGAGCGCGCGCTGCGGCAGGCCCGCCGTGGCGGCGATGGAGCAGGTCTGGGTGATCGAGACGGCTCCGGGGCGTTCCGCGGCGGCGCGGCGCAGATGCGGCAGGGCGTGGCGGGCGGTGCGGACCATGCCGAGGACGTTGATGTCCAGGACCCTCGTCCACTCCTCGTCGGTGTTGTCCTCGACGCTGCCGATGGAGCCGATGCCCGCGTTGGAGACGAGGGTGTGCAGTCCGCCCATCTCGGCCGCGGCCCGGTCGACCGCTTCCCTCACGGCCGCGTCGTCGGTCACGTCGGCCTTGAACGCGAGTACGCCGGCGGGCGCGCCCGCGGTCTCGCGGTCGAGTACGGAGACGGTGGCGCCGCGTTCCAGGAGCAGGGCCGCCACGGCGGCCCCGATCCCGGACGCCCCGCCCGTCACCAGGGCGGACATGCCGTCGAATTCCAGTGCACCGGTCATCGGGCGTTCTCCTCGGAAGTGCGGCGGGCCTGCCAGACGGGGCCCTCGGGGTAGCGGTGCCCGGCGATGGACGCGGGGAGCATCCGGGCGGAAAAGCCGGGCGAGAGCGGCGCCATGTACCGGCCGCCCTCGATCACGGTGGGGTCGGCGAAGTGCTCGTGGAGGTGGTCGACGTACTCGATCACGCGGTCCTCCCAGGTCCCGGAGACCGCCACATAGTCGAACATCGAGAGGTGCTGCACCAGTTCGCAGAGCCCCACGCCTCCGGCGTGCGGGCAGACCGGGACGCCGTACTTCGCGGCGAGCAGCAGGATGGCCAGGTTCTCGTTGACGCCCGCGACCCGTGCGGCGTCGATCTGTACGAAGTCGACGGCTCCGGCCTGGAGCAGCTGCTTGAACACGACCCGGTTGGCGACGTGTTCGCCGGTGGCGACCTTGACGGGCTGTCCGGCACGCACGGCGGCGTGGCCGAGCACGTCGTCGGGGCTGGTGGGCTCCTCGATCCAGTGCGGGTCGTACGGCGCGAGGGCGTTCATCCACTCCACCGCGTCGGCCACGTCCCAGCGCTGATTGGCGTCGACGGCGATCCGGATGCCGGGGCCGACGGCGTCGCGGGCGAGCGACATCCTGCGTACGTCGTCGCCGAGATCGGCGCCGACCTTCAGCTTGATCTGGGTGAAGCCGTCGGCCACGGCCTCCTTCGAGAGCCGGACCAGCTTGTCGTCCTCGTACCCCAGCCAGCCGGGCGAGGTGGTGTACGCGGGATAGCCCTGGGCGAGCAGGCGTTCCGTGCGTTCGGCGCGGCCCGGTTCGGCGGCCCGCAGGATGGCGAGGGCCTCCTCGGGCGTGAGCGCGTCGCTGAGGTAGCGGAAGTCGACGAGGGAGACGAGCTCCTCCGGCGTCATCCCGGCCAGGAACTGCCAGACGGGCTTGCCCGCGGTGCTCGCCGCCAGGTCCCAGGCGGCGTTGACGACCGCGCCGACCGCCATGTGCATCACGCCCTTCTCGGGCCCGAGCCAGCGCAGTTGGGAGTCGTGCGTGAGCTCCCGGTACAGCGCCCCGAGGTCGGCCGCCGTACGCGGCGCCGGGCGCCCCACGACGTACGGGCGCAGCGCCTCGATGGCCGCGGCCATGATCTCGTTGCCGCGCCCGATGGTGAAGCAGAAGCCGTGCCCCTCGGCGCCGGTGCCGGGGCGGTCGGTGCGCAGGACGACATAGGCGGCGGAGTAGTCGGGATCGGGGTTCATGGCGTCCGAGCCGTCCAGCTGTTCCGAGGTGGGAAACCGGATGTCGTGAACCTCGAAATCCGTGACGGTCTGACTCATGTGCGCCCCCAGGGGAATAACATCGGACCTCTTGCGTGTCATCCGATGTATAGCGTCGCGCTCGGCCGAAAGTCCAGCGTTCGAACGGAATTCGGTCAGCACAGCTCGGATGAATCGGGGCGCTGATGCCCTGATTCGACCGTGGATGCACCCCCACGGCCACGGTTCACCCGCGCGTGCCCGGGGACTGCGGCGGGACGGTCCGGAAGCCGTAAGGTTGGTCCGTACGCAAGGGAACTTCGGAAGGGGGTCTGGGTGATCGAGCTCGAGGGGGTACCCGAGCTGGTCGACCCGGTCATGGTGGCCGCGTTCGAGGGCTGGAACGACGCCGGTGACGCCGCCTCCACAGCTGTCGGACATCTGGACCGGGAGTGGAAGGGCGAGGTGTTCGCGGCGCTCGACGCCGAGGACTACTACGACTTCCAGGTCAACCGGCCCACGGTGTGGCTGGACGGCGGGGTGCGCAAGATCACCTGGCCCACCACCCGTCTCTCCGTGGTCCGTGTCGGCGGCGACAAGCCCCGCGATCTGGTCCTGGTCCGCGGCATCGAGCCGTCGATGCGCTGGCGTTCGTTCTGCAACGAGATCCTGGGATTCGCCCACGAGTTGGGTGTCGAGATGGTGGTCATCCTCGGGGCGCTGCTCGGCGACACCCCGCACACCCGGCCGGTGCCGGTCAGCGGCGTGACCTCCGACCCGGATCTGGCCAGAACGATGGACCTGGAAGAGACCAGGTACGAGGGTCCGACCGGCATCGTCGGCATCCTCCAGGAAGCCTGCACGCACGCGGGCGTGCCCGCGGTGAGTCTGTGGGCGGCGGTTCCGCACTACGTGTCGCAGCCGCCCAACCCGAAGGCGACGCTGGCTCTGCTGAACCGCCTGGAGGATCTGCTCGGACTGCGCATTCCGCTGGGCGAGCTGCCCGAGGACGCGCGCGCCTGGCAGCTCGGCGTCGACCAACTGGCCGCCGAGGACAGCGAGGTGGCCGAGTACGTGCAGACGCTGGAGGAGGCCCGCGACACCGCGGAGCTGCCCGAGGCGTCCGGCGAGGCCATCGCCCGGGAGTTCGAGCGGTATCTGCGACGCCGGGACGGCGGTCCGGGGCAGGGTCCCGGCGGGCACGCGACGGAGAGCGGGGACGTCTCCTATCTGCGGGACACGTCGAGCGGTCGCACCAGACCGCCCAGGCCCGCGCGTCCGGAGACCGGGCCCGAGAGCGGTCCCGGGGCCGTGCGTCCGCCGTCGGCGGGCGAGGGGGACGCCGGGGCCTCCGGCACCGGGAAGGCGTCCGGGGAATCCACGGACGGTGCGGAACCGTCGGAGGACGACGGGGAGACCGGAGACACCTCGCAGGACTGACCGGCCTAGGGTCTTTCGTTTGGATCAGGCCGGATCAGGGAGCGGGGTCCGGTGCGTGCAGCTGCAAGGCGGAGGATTGAGGCAACGCGGAGCGTTGGTGATTGACGACAACGCCGCAGATGCGCGCACCGGACCCCGCGAGCCCGGCATGATCCAAACGAGAGGCCCTGGCGCCGGCAGCAGGGCACGGCAGGCGCCGGGCGGGATCGCATCCCGCCCGGCGCCGCTGTGTCCGGCCGGTACCGGCGTCCGGTCCCGGCCCGCGGTCAGGCGCAGGTGAACCTCGCCGCCGCCCAGTCCCCGTGGTCACCGGTCTTGGAACCATTGGTGTCCGTGACCTTCAGACGCACGTGGCGCGCGCCGTCGAGGCTCACCTCGACGGGCACGGTCGCCGAGGCACCGGTCACCTTCGGAGAGGTCCACAGCATCTTGCCGTCGGCCTCCACGGAGAACGCCACCTCGCCGTAGCCGTTGATCTCGTCGTCGATGCCCACGTCCGCGGTGAACGCCGTGCACCGGCCCCCGAGATAGACCTCGATGTCGGAGTCGGCGTGGGTGCCGATCCCCTTCTCGTACGTCTTCCCCGCCAGGGTCAGCGTGTGCCCGTCGCTCGCCCCGGACTCCCCGTTGGAACGGTCGCGCTCCGCCGGCCCGTAGCCGTTGGCCGACTTCAGCCAGACCAGGTCGCTCGCCCAGGCGTCACCGGCCGGGGGTGGTGGCATCACCGCGACGGCGAGACGCTGCGCGGTCGTGCGCGCCTCGCCCGCGGACCGGTAGCGGGCGAGCGCGGTGATCCGGGCCTCCCCCGCCGTGGTGTCCCGCGCCGGGGTGACCGCCACCTCGACCCGCCGGGTGGTGCCCGCGGGTATCCGTGCCACGGGCGCCGCCGGGGTGACCTGCCAGCCCTCGGGGACGTCGAGGGTGACGGTGGTGTCCGTCAGGTCGGCGGAGCCCGCGGTGACGTCGACGGACACGGCGCCCGCCACGCCCGCACCCACCTCCTGTGCGTCCGGAGCGGAGACGGCGGCCGTCGCGCCGGGCTTCTTCCCGCCGACGGCACTGGCGTTCTCCAGCGTGAGCGTGAACGCCTGACCGGTGCTCAGGGGCGCCGTCTTGACCTTCACCACGCCGCCCCGGTCGTCCTGGTCGTACCACCAGCCCTGCTTCGCCGCCTTGAGTTCCGCCGCCGAACGCACCTGCGGCAGCTTGCCCGCGAGCTTCACCGCGGAGGGTACGGACCCGGTGTGCACGGTGAACTCGTAGGGCCGGACGCTCTGTTTGCCGGCGAAGCTCCCCCTGCTCTCCCCGATGCGTACGGTGACGTCGCCCGCACCGCTCTTCGGTGCGTCCACGACGGCCCGCTGCGTGGCGTACCTGCCCTCGCGGTGCTGGCGGGTCACCCCGTCGTCCTCGTACAGGGTGAACGACGAAGTCCCCTGCGGATACACGTCCCAGGCCAGCGGGGAGTCCGCCGTGCGGTCCTCGTACGAGCGGATGCCGGGCCACATCGGCACGGCGGCGCCCGCCTTCACGAAGAGCGGGAGGGTGTCGAGCGGGGCGCTGTAGTGGTCGACGGTGGTCGGCCCCTGGTACGTCCGGCCGCTCCAGTAGTCGGTCCAGGTGCCCTTCGGCAGATAGATGGAGCTGCGCTCGGTGGCGTCCTGGTAGACGGGCGCGACCAGGAAGTGCTCACCGGACATGAACTCGTACTTCGCCGCGTCCGAGGCGGCCTTCGGGTCGTCCGGGTACTCCAGGACGAGCGGGCGGACCATGCCGACACCGGTCTTCGTCGCCTCGTGGGCGTACGAGTACTGGTAGGGCAGCAATGACTCCTTGAGCTTCAGGTAGTCGCGGTTGACGGAGGTGTACGGCTCGCCGTACCGGAAGGGCTGCTTGTCGTTCGCGGCCCAGCCGTCCATGGTCATCGTCGTGCCCAGGAACATCTTCCACTGGAGGTCCCGGGTGTACGTCTTGGCGCTGCCGCCGAAGATGCCGTCGACGTCACCCGTGGTGTACGCGAGTCCCGACATCGTGGCGCCCGCGTAGGTCGGGATCTGCCAGCGGATGTACTCCCAGCTGCCCGACTGGTCCCCGGACCACTGGACTCCGCAGCGCTGGGCGCCCGCCCAGCTCTCCGGCGCCCAGGTGAAGCCGCGGGCGTCGCTGTTGTCCTCGATGCCCTTGTACGCGTCCTTGCAGCCGTCCAGGGCGAACTTGTATCCCGCGCCGATCCAGGCGACATCGAGCTTGGCGACGCGCTGGCCCGCCTTCACCTGGTCGGCGAGCTTGTCGATGCCGTCCTCGGTCCACAGGCCGAGCTGCATTCCGCGTTTCTGGAGGCCGTCAGCGGTCTCGGCGAGGTCCTCGTAACCGCAGCCGTACCCGTCGTTGACGAGCATCCAGCCGTTCGGCATGTCGTTCTCGACGTAGCCGTCGGCGACCTTCAGCGCGTCCAGGGTGTGCCGCTCGCCCCGGTTGGCGTTGTGCAGATAGCAGTCGGCGTCACCGATCTCCATGCCGTACACGGGCGGCAGGAAGGGCTTGCCGGTGAGCTTCGTGTACTGGCCGATGACGTCCTTGGCGTCGCCCGCGAAGTAGTAGGCGTCGAAGCGCTGTTCCCGCGCACTCGTCGTCACCGGGTCGGTGAAGGCATAGGTGTTGGGCGCGTAGGTGTTGCGGTAGACGCCGTACCCGGCCGAGGAGAGATAGAACGGGACGGAGTTGGGGTGGCCGCCGTCGTCCCAGTTGTAGTCGACGCCGACCTCGACGGTCTTGTCGCGGTGCGAGGTGTTGCCGCGGCCGTTCTGCATCCCCGCGCCGTAGAACTGCTCGTCGGCGCCGCGCGCGAGGGTCTGGGTGGTCTTCTCCCCGTCCCAGCTCAGCCCCTTGGCCTCGGACCAGACCTGACTGCCGTCGGCCCGGTACAGCGCGAACCGCAGGGGCGACTTGTAGGCCCGCAGGGTGACACCCCCGCTCGCGGAGAGCTCGTAGCGGTCGCCCCGGTCCGCCCAGGCGGTCCGGGGCGGGCTGCCCTGGGGCAGGACGATGTCGTCGCCGGTCGGGTCGGCGAACTTCCCGTCGGGGGCGAGTTCGATACGGAAGGTCTCGGCGGAGACGAAGCTGACCCGGGCCTCGGCCTTGCCGGCCGTCAGGTGGTAGACGGGCCCGTCGGCGGAGAACCCGGTGATGTCACCGACGGTCGTGCCCACCGGTTCGGACGGCTCGGCCAGGGCGCTGCCCGGCCCCGTGAATACCGCGAGCAGTCCGAGCAGGCCGGCAACTGCCGCCGCTCTGATGCGCGTTGATGATTGCATAGAGCGCTTTTAGCGCAACTTCGAGCACTTGACCACGGACAAAAGGAACCGGCCCCGAACTTCGTGAAGAAGTCCGGGGCCGGTTCTCGGAATCGGGCCACGCGGTGATCACACCGCCCGGCTGCTACAGGGCGACGCCGAGCAGGGCGTCGACGGTACGGGAGACGAGGCCGGGCGCACCCTCGTCCGTGCCGCCGTCGGCGTTCTGCAGAGCGGCCCAGCGGTCCACGGCGGCGAGTGCGGCCGGGGTGTCCAGGTCGTCGGCGAGGGCCTCGCGGACCTCTTCGACGAGGGCGTCGGCGGAGAGTCCGTCGGGGCGGGAGACGGCGGCGCGCCAGCGTCCGACACGCTCGACGGCGTCGGCCAGCACCTGGTCGGTCCACTCCCAGTCGGCCCGGTAGTGGTGCGAGAGCAGCGCCAGCCGGATCGCGGCCGGGTCCACGCCGTCGCGGCGCAGCGCCGACACGAAGACCAGGTTGCCCTTGGACTTCGACATCTTCTCGCCGTTCAGGCCGACCATGCCGGCGTGCACGTACGCCTGGGCGAACGGGTGCTCGCCGGTCAGCACCTGGGCGTGCGAGGCACCCATCTCGTGGTGCGGGAAGGCGAGGTCGGAGCCGCCCCCCTGGACGTCGAAGCCCATGCCGAGGTGGTCCAGGGCGATGGCGACGCACTCGATGTGCCAGCCGGGGCGGCCGAGGCCGAGCGTGCCACCGTCCCAGCTGGGCTCGCCCTCGCGGGCGGCCATCCACAGCATCGGGTCGAGGGGGTTCTTCTTGCCGGGGCGCTCGGGGTCGCCGCCGCGCTCGGCGGAGAGCAGCCGCATGGCTTCGGCGTCGAGGTTGGAGACCTCCCCGAAGTGCGGGTCGGCCTCGACGGAGAAGTACACGTCTCCGTCGAGCTCGTAGGCGGCTCCCGCGTCCCGGAGCCGTTCGACGAGCGGGACGATGCCGGGTATCGCCTCCACCGCGCCGATGTAGTGCTGCGGCGGGAGCATCCGCAGGGCGGTCATGTCCTCCCGGAAGAGGGCCGTCTCGCGCTCGGCGAGCTCGGTCCAGTCCTGACCGTCGCGTACGGCCCGCTCAAGCAGCGGATCATCCACGTCGGTCACGTTCTGGACGTAGTGAACCTGCCGCTTGGTGTCGAGCCACACGCGCTGAACGAGGTCGAACGCGTTGTAGGTCGCCGCATGACCCATGTGGGTCGCGTCGTACGGCGTGATGCCGCAGACATAGATGCGGGCGACGGGACCGGGGTCAAGGGTGATCCGTCCGCCGGTCGCGGTGTCGTGGATCCGAAGGTCGCGGCCCTTGCCAGGCAGGGCGGGGACCTCAGAAGCGGGCCAGGCATGCATGTCATGAGCGTAACCGGACGATGCTTCCGGATACGAACCGGACCGGGGATCGTGGCCGAGGAGACAGTCTTGACGGCGGCGGTCCGCTCCCGTATCGGCAAGGGACCGGCCCGGCGGGATCAAGCCGGTCCAGTGGTCGAGAACAGGCCATCGAAGGCCGTGATCACCGGCCGGGGCTCCGCGATCACCCCGGTCCGCAACCGCCCGTCACACCGGCGGCCAGGGAATCGCCGGCCACTCCCCGCTCGGCTCCGGATGCCGCCCCGTGGCCACCAGAGCCGCCACACGCGCCCGCAGCGCGTCCAGCTCCGCCGGGGTGATCAGCTCGCCCAACCGGGTGGCGAGCGGCGCTCCCGGAGCGAGGTCCGCGGCCAGCCGGCCCAGAACCGCGACGGCCTCGTCCGTCAGCGGCTCGCCCGCCCAGCCCCACAGCAGGGTGCGCAGCTTGTCGTCGGCGTTGAAGGTGACGCCGTGGTCGATTCCGTAGAGCCGGCCGCCCGGAGCGGGCAGCAGGTGCCCGCCCTTGCGGTCGCCGTTGTTGATCACCGCGTCGAGTACCGCGAGGCGCCGCAGCCGCGGATCGTCCGCGTGCACCAGCAGGGCGGTCTTCCCCTCCCCGACCTCCGCGAAGCCCACGGCCTTCCAGCCGTCCCCGGGCTCCTCGCCCTCGACGAGCGCGAGGAGCGAATCCGCGTCCCCGTCGGCGGAGCCGTCCGGCGCCGCCTCGATCCACAGCTGGCACATGCCCTCGCCGTACGGGCCCTCACGCAGCACCGTCGGCGGCACGAGGCCCCACCCGGTCGCCTCGGAGATCTCGTACGCGGCGACCTCGCGCTGCGCGAGGGTCCCGTCGGGGAAGTCCCACAGCGGCTGCTCCCCGGCGACGGGCTTGTAGACGCAGGTCCGCTCCTCGCCCTCGTGCCCGACCGTGCAGTAGAGCACCGCGTTGGACGCGCCCCGGACCTGTCCGCGGACCGTGAGCTCCCCCTCCGCGAGGAGGGTCAGCAGCTCGGTCCCGCTCAGGCTCCGCGACGGTATCCGTTCTGGCGCGGGCATACGTGTCCTTCCGGGTCGAGCGGGAGGCTGCACAGCGGGCACGGCGGGCGGCCGGCGTTCACGACGTCCAGGGCGCGCTTGGCGAACGCACGGGCCTGCGCCCCGCTCAGCCGGACACGCAGCATGGGCGGGCCGTTCTCCTCGTCCTGCAGGAGCCGCTCCTCGGCCTCCGCGAGGTCGTCCTCGGAGTCGGCGTCCAGCTCGACGAGCGCCTGCGCCTCGACGATCATCCGCTGCTCCTCGCCGTCCCAGGCGAGAGCCATCGTGCCGACCCTGAACTCCTCCTCGACGGGTGCGTCGAGCGGCGCGGTGTCGGTGACGTCCATGGGCGCCACGGCGGGCACCGGCGAGTTGCCGCCGGTGCGTCTCACGACCTCGTCGAGCAGTTCGTCGATCCGTTCGGCCAACGCCGCGACCTGGGTCTTCTCCAGGGCCACGCTGGTGACCCGCCCCCTGGAGGAAGCCTGCAGGAAAAACGTACGGCGGCCAGGCAGCCCGACCGTACCGGCCACGAAACGGTCCGGGGGGTCATAGAGGAACACCTGACGGGACACGTCCTGTCTCCCTTGAGAATTGACGGCGAATGGGGGGGCGGCCGGAGTCCGGAGTGATGCTCCGGAGCGGCCCCTACGGCGCGTCCACCCTACTGCGCGGAGCGATCACGGCGCCCCAGCGCCGCCCCCGACCGCCGCATCCGTCGGGTTGTCACGCGCCGCATCGACGCCGGCGGCCGGTTCGCGGGGGGCCAGGGAGGCGAAGTCCCCGGTGTCGCCCAGCCGGAGAAGGAAGGGCCGGAGCCGGGTGTAGCGGATCGCGGTGACCGAGCAGGGATCGGCGTGGACCCGCTGGAAGAGGTCGAGATGCATCCCGAGCGCGTCGGCGACAAGCGACTTGATGATGTCGCCGTGCGAGCACATCACGTACGTCGCGTCGTCGCCGTGCTCGGCCTCGATACGGGCGTTCCAGTCGCGGACGGCGTCGACCGCCCTGGCCTGCATCGCCCGCATGGACTCGCCGCCGGGGAAGGCGGCGGCGGAGGGGTGCTGCTGGACGACGGCCATCAGCGGCTCGTCGGCCAGTTCCGCGAGCTTGCGTCCCGACCAGTCGCCGTAGTCGCACTCGCTGATCCGGTCCTCGGTGCTGAACGGCAGGCCGGGACGGGCGTCGAGCAGGGGCTGAAGCGTTTCGCGGCAGCGCTCCAGCGGACTGCTGACGGCGGCGGCGAGAGAGAGCGCGGCCAGCCGCCCGGGCAGCGCGGCAGCCTGTTCGGCGCCGCGTTCGTCCAGGGAGACACCGGGGGTGCGGCCGGCGAGCACTCCCGCGGTGTTGGCGGTGGAGCGACCGTGGCGTACGAGGATCAGCGTGGGCATGGAAGCCAGCGTAGAGGGCAGCCGGGCAAAGGTGCGGAGCCGACGGAGGCAAGGAAGAATGCGCGCGTGATTGTCGACAGTGCCATCTACCGGGACGGGCGTCGTACCGACGGCCCCGCCGACCTCTCCCACGCCCTGGACGAGGCACGGGCCACCGGGGACGCGTTCCTCTGGATCGGGCTCCACGAGCCGACGGAGAAGGAGTTCGCGCTCGTCAGCAGCGAGTTCGGGCTCCACCCGCTGGCGGTCGAGGACGCGCTGCGGGCCCACCAGCGGCCCAAGCTGGAGGTCTACGACGACTCGCTGTTCGTCGTCATCAAGCCGGTCGTGTACGAGCCGGAGAGCGACACGGTGAGCGCCGACGAGCTGATGGTCTTCATCGGTGATTCGTTCGTCGTGACGGTCAGACACGGCGAGAGCGCGCCCCTGGCGGCCGTACGCCGACGCCTGGAGTCCGAGCCCGAGGTGCTCAAGCACGGCCCCACCGCGGTGCTGTACGCGGTCAGCGACGCGATCGTGGACCACTACATCGACGTGGCCGCGGAGCTCCAGGTGGACCTGGAGGAGCTGGAGACGCAGGTGTTCGCGCCGAGCGGCACCGTCGACGCGTCGAATCCCGCGGCCCGCATCTACACGTTCAAGCGCCAGGTGCTCGAGTTCCGCCGGGCCACCGGTCCGCTGACCTCGCCGATGAACCGCCTCGCGAGCGCGGGGGTGCCCTTCGTCCACGAGCACGCGCAGCCGTTCTTCCGGGACGTGAGCGACCACCTGACGCGCGTCAACGAACAGGTGGAGGGACTGGACCGGCTGCTGTCGGACATTCTCTCGGCCCATCTGGCGCAGATGGGGGTGCGCCAGAACGACGACATGCGGAAGATCTCGGCGTGGGCGGCCATGGCCGCTGTCCCGACCATGGTCGCCGGCGTCTACGGCATGAACTTCGACCACATGCCGGAGCTGCACTGGGTGTGGACGTATCCGGCGGTGGTCGTGCTGATGGCCGGTGCGGTCTTCGGCCTGCACCGCCTGTTCAAGCGCCGCGGCTGGCTCTGAGCCCGCCGCCGCGCGGACTCAGGCGAACTCGGGCTCGACCGTGGCGGGGCCGCCCAGGGCGTCGCGCCGCGAGGGGGCTTCCAGCGTCACCATGCGGCGCCAGCCGATCAGCCGCTCGTACGCGTACACGGCGTGGATGCCCGCAGCCAGCAGCGCCGACTTGGCCCTGGGCCAGCGCAGGAGCGCGCCCATGTTCGCCATCACGGCGAGGCTGACGTCCCGGTAGACCCGGATCTCGGCGTGGGCGCACTCCCGCAGGGTCCGCTGGATCGCGCGGCCGTGCCCGGCGCGGGCGAAGCGCAGCAGCTCCTCGTGGCAGTACGCGAGGTGGTTGTCCTCGTCGTTCGAGATCATCTTCACCGCGCGGCCGAGATCGGGGTGGTCGGCGAAGTGCTTGCGCAGCAGCTGCATCTGCTCGGAGGCGCGCTGCTCGGTGACCCTGCTGTGCGCCAGGTAGGTGATGACGTCCTGCTCCGAGAGCGGTTCGTCGCGCTTGAGCCGGTCGTGGGAGAGCCCGATGCCCTGTTGCTCCAGAAGCATCGTGTAGTCGGTCTCGGAGGGGACGTCCGACGGCCTCAGCCCGCGCTTCCTCAGCAGGGCGTTGAAGATCCGGCCGTGCTTGTCCTCGTCGGCGCCGTGCCGGACGATCTTGGGAGCCAGGTCCAGCTGGCTCGGGGGGACGAGCGCCGCGATTCGGCCGTTCTCCCAGCCGCCCTGGGCCTCGCCGCCGGCAGCGATGGAACAGAAGAGCCGGTACGCGTCGTCGTCGTCGAGAATCTCCTGGAACAGACTTTTTGCCGAGAGCATCACTGCCACCTCCGTACCTGTGTCCGCAGAGACAAAGTCAAATGCGGTACGGGGAAGTAGGCAACACGAGAACCGCC
The DNA here is from genome assembly GCF_036195325.1 of Streptomyces sp. NBC_00234. Taxonomy (NCBI): domain Bacteria; kingdom Bacillati; phylum Actinomycetota; class Actinomycetes; order Kitasatosporales; family Streptomycetaceae; genus Streptomyces; species Streptomyces sp. NBC_00234. The sequence continues at coordinate 1,604,285 of NZ_CP108101.1, forward strand.
CGGCGGAGGCCGAACGGTCACCGTGCGAAACGAAGTGTCTCCGTTGCGTAACCGAGCGGCACGTGGCGCGTTGTTCCACGTAACGGCCGTGGCGGGGAAGACCCCCGAGCCCCCACCACGGCCGTAGTGCTGCCCCTGGACCGCCCGGACGGGGCGGACGGGGTTACGCGAGGCCGGCGCGCTCCAGGGCGTCCGTGCCGGCGCGCAGGGCCGTGATCCGCTCGTCGAGCGTGAAGCCCGCGGGAGCGAGGGTCAGCGTGGTGACACCGGCCGCCTCGTACGCCTGCATCCGTTCGGCGATCCGCTCCACCGAACCCAGCAGCGTGGTCTGGTCGATGAGCTGGTGCGGTACGGCGGCGGCTGCGCCGCTCTTGTCGCCCGCCAGGTACTTGTCCTGGATCTCGGCGGCTTCCTTCTCGTACCCCATGCGCTGGGCGAGCTGGTTGTAGAAGTTCTGCTTGCGGCTGCCCATGCCGCCGACGTACAGCGCGGTGTACGGGCGGAACATGTCGGCGAGGCCCTTGACGTCGTCGCCGACGGCGAGCGGCAGCGTCGGGCAGACGTCGAAGCCCTCCATGGTCTTCCCGGCCTTCTCGCGGCCCGCCCGCAGGTACTTCAGGGCGGTGTCCTCGAGGTGCTCGGCGGACGGGAAGATCAGCAGCGCCCCGTCGGCGATCTCGCCGGTCTGCTCCAGGTTCTTCGGCCCGATGGCGGCGATGTACAGCGGAATGTGCTCGCGCTCCGGGTGCACGGTGAGCTTGATGGGCTTGCCGGGGCCGTCGGGCAGCGGGAGCGTCCAGTGCTCCCCCTCGTACGAGAGGCGCTCGCGCGACATGGCCTTGCGGACGATCTCGACGTACTCGCGGGTGCGGGCCAGCGGCTTGTCGAACTTGACGCCGTACCAGCCCTCGGAGACCTGCGGGCCCGAGACGCCGAGGCCGAGCCGGAAGCGGCCTCCGGAGAGCGAGTCGAGGGTGGCCGCGGTCATCGCGGTCATCGCGGGCTGCCTGGCCGGGATCTGCATGATCGCGGAGCCGACGTCGATGGACTCCGTCTGGGCGGCGACCCAGGACAGCACGGTGGGGGCGTCGGAGCCATAGGCCTCGGCCGCCCAGCAGACGTCGTAGCCGAGCCGGTCGGCCTCCTGGGCGACGGCGAGGTTGTCGCCGTCCATTCCCGCTCCCCAGTAACCGAGATTGATGCCGAGCCGCATAACCGCTCCCATACTGATCAGTAACGTCCCTGTGGTTCCGGACTCTAGCGCGCGGGACCTCGCTCCGGCAGGGCCCGGCCCCTCGTCACGTTGTCCACAGGCTTCCACTCCATGGGGTGATGGCCAGTAATCTCAGCGCCCATGGAGCAGAGGCATCTCGGCCGTACCGGCCTTCGCGTGTCCCGGATCGGGCTCGGCACTCTCACCTGGGGCCGGGACACCGACGAACACGACGCCGCCGACCAGCTCAAAGCCTTCTGGGACGCGGGCGGCACGCTGGTCGACACGGCCGATGTGTACGGCGGCGGGGAGGCCGAATATCTGCTCGGGCGATTCGTCGACAGCCTGGTGCCGCGGCAGGATCTGGTCATCGCCACCAAGGCAGGCAGCGTGCCCGATCCCTACCGCCGCTTCGACGGATCGCGCGGCCATCTGCTCGCCGCGCTCGACGCCTCGCTCGACCGTCTCGGCACGGACTACGTGGACCTGTGGCAGATCCACGCCTTCGATCCGGTGACCCCTCTCGAAGAGACGCTCCACGCCGTCGACCTCGCGGTGTCGTCCGGACGCGTCAGATACGCGGGGGTGTCGAACTTCTGCGGCTGGCAGCTCGCGAAGGCGGCCACCTGGCAGCTCGCGGCTCCCGGCATACGCAGTCGGCTGGCGAGTACGCAGATGGAGTACTCGCTGCTCCAGCGGGGCGTGGAGCGGGAGGTGCTGCCGGCCGCGCTCGACCTGGGAGTGGGGCTGCTGCCCTCGTCCCCGCTGGGGCGTGGCGTGCTGACGGGCAAGTACCGGCTGGGCACCCCCTCGGACTCGCGCGGCGCCTCGGAACACCTGGCTCCGTTCGTCGAGCCGTATCTCGACGACCCGGCGAGCCGCATCGTGGACGCGGTGGCCACGGCGGCCGAAGGACTCTCCACCACCGCGCTCCACGTGGCACTCGCCTGGGTGCGGGACCGCCCCGGAGTGGTGGCCCCGATCATCGGCGCGCGCAACGCGCAGCAGCTCACGGAGGCTTTGTCAGTGGAGGCGCTTAGTCTTCCTGACGAGATCTGCCAGGCGCTCGACGACGTGTCGGCGCCCGTGCACCGCTATCCCGACCAGGACTGGAGCACGCTGTGACTGCGCTTCCCCGGGGGGAAACCCCAGGCCCCTCGGCCGAAGACACCGAGGAGGGTGGCCTCACCGCCGCCGGTACCCCGGCCGCCGACGACTCGGCCGACGTCTCCGGCGACGTTTCCCGTGAGGACTCCGGAGCGGACGGCGCCCCGGACAACGACGCGGAAGCCGACTCGGACGACGCGGAAGCCGAGAGCCCCGGTCCGGAGGCCGCCGGTGCCGCCGAAGGCACCGAAGAGACCGCTGCCGGTACCGAAGGAGCCGGAGAGGCGAAGCCCGAGCTCTCCGAGGCCCAGGCCGAGCTCGCCGCCCAGCGCGAACTGCGCGAGCGCATCGAGAAGCGCAAGGCCGAGAAGGAAGGCCCCATCCCCGCCGGTACGAAACTGAGCGGCACCGCCGCGGATCTACTGGCCGCCGTGCGTGCCGTCGAGAGCGGCGAGAAGGCCGGCGCGGCGTTCTACGACGCCCCCGCATCGCCTCCCGCGCCCAGCCGCGCCGCCCAGCCCACCACCCCCGCACCCGCGCGGCCCCGGGCACCCGAACCGTCCCGCTCCGCGCAGGGAGCGTCGCCCGAGGCCACGGCCGCGGCGCAGGCCGTGCTCGCCGAGGGCGGGGCGCCCGAGGCGCTGGCACGCCCGGCGGCCGAGACCCTCGGGGAACAGGCCGCGGACGTCCTGCGCGAGGACCCCTGGCAGTTGCTGGCCGTGCCCGGAGTCCGTCCCGAGCAGGCCGACGGATTCGCCCGCGCCCTGCTGGGCGCCGGATGCGGACCGGACGACGAGCGGCGCACCGCGGCGCTCGTCGGCTGGCTGCTGGAGCGTGCGGCGCTCCAGGGCCACACCGCGCTGGACGCGTCGGCGGTACGCACGGCCCTGGCCGAACGGGCGGTGACCGACCCGGACGCGGCCGTGGAGCATGCCGTGGCCGAGGGTGTGGTGCTCCTCTTCGAGGAGGGCATGGACCCCACCGGGTCCGCCGCCCCGGCCGAGCCCGACGAGGACGACCAGGCCGAACAGCCCGGCGAGAGCGCCGGGGAGGACGCCGACGACGCACAGCAGCCGGGTCCGGTGCTGCTGGGACTCGACCGGTACGCCCTGGCGGAGGAAAGCCTCGCGGACGGTCTGGCACGCCTGTTGAACGCCTGCGAGAAGGGTGCCGACTGGTCGCAGGCCGCGTCCGCCGCCCCGTCCCCCTCCGCTGCCGAACTCATCCGTACGGCCGCCACCGGCGGCCTGGTCGTCCACTCGGGCGGCGAGACGGCACGGGCCGAACCCGCGGCCCTGATCGCGGCGGCGAACGGACTGGGACTCCGGGCCGTGGGAGCGGCCCACAGCGTGGACGGCCGCCGACGGCTCGCCGAGGCGGTGGGTGATCCCCTGTCGGCGGTCACGCTCTCCGGACTGCTCTCCGGGACGGAGGGCCCGGGCCGGGACGAGGAGGGTGCGCTGGCGCTCGATCTGCTGGTGGTGCTCGACGCCCCGCAGCTGGACGTGGAGACCGCCGCGATCCTGGTGGAATCCCTCGCCGACGGCACCCGGCTGGTCCTGAGCGGCGACCCCGGAGTGCTGGGTTCCGCCGGCGCGGGGCGGGTGTTCGCCGATGTACTGGCCTCCCGCGCCTGCCCGCAGGTGGTGTCCCGCACCCCCGACCCCGGTCCGATCGGCGAGCTCGTCTCCGGCATCGGCATCGGTGAGCTGAGCCAGGTCGAGGCTCCCGGCAGGGAAGTCGTGATCGTTCCCGTGCGCGACGCGGGCGAGGCGGTGCACCGCACCGTGCAGCTGGTCGCCGACTCGGTCCCCCGGGCCATCGGAGTGCCCTCGGCCGACACCCAGGTGATCACCGTGGGGCACGGCGGCGCCGCCGGCACCAGAGCACTGAACACGGCGCTCAAGCAGCGCCTCAATCCGGGCCCCGGACGGTTCGCAGGCTTCGACCCGGGCGACCGCGTCGTCCACGTCCCCGCGCCCGGCCGTACCGTCCCCGGTTCGGTCGTCTCGGCCGACGCCGAGGGCCTTCATCTGGACTGCGCGGGCACGCCCGTGGTCGTGCCCCAGGACCGGGTCGAGTCGTCCGTCCGGCACGGCTGGGCGCTCAGTGCCCACCAGGCGGCCGGCATGCGCTGGCCCGCCGTGGTCGTCGTGCTGCCCGGGGACGCCGCGCAGGGGCTGAGCAGGCCGTGGGTCTACACCGCCTTCAGCCGCGGTGAGCGCCATCTCTCCGTCGTCCACGGCGTGGACCAGGCCCTCCCTCGCGCCGTGGCGGAGATCCCCGCCCAGGAGCGGACCACGCGGCTGCGCCCCCTCCTGGAGGCGCTGCCGACCCCGGACGCCTCGTCCTAGGACCGGTCCGGACGGCCCTGTGGCCCCGGTGCGTCGCACCGGGGCCACAGGAACCGCACACGCCGCGCCGGGTGGCGGTCAGGAACTGTCGGCCGTCAGGTCCTCCAGGTCCTCGTCGAGGTCGTCCTCGTCGAAGACCGAACTGACGTCGAACCGGCACACCACCAGCTGCGGATCGGCCTGGTCGAAGGGGGCTCCCAGCCACTCCCCCGGCTCCGGAAGCTCGTCGGCGGCGGCGACCCAGAGCGTCGAGTCGCCCTCCTCCAGGCCGAACTCCTTGTGCCGCGAGGCGATCTCGTCCGCCTCGTACTCCCCGAAGATCACACCGAGCGCGGCATGGACGCTCGTACCGACCACCCCGGCGACATCGCCGCCGCGCTCGTCCGGGTCGAGGTCGGCGAGCCGCTGCGCCTGGGCGAGGAGCCTCGGAGGCTCCGCCACGGCGTAGTCGCGCCGGATCAGCACACTCAGCGCATGGGGCTCGTCCGGGCCCGCGTAGGGCGGCAGTGAGTCGTCCGCACCGGGAATCTCGAAAGGGGTGACCTCGTCGTGACGGTCGTAGAGCAGTTCGTCGTAGACCTCGGCCGCAGCGGCCAGTGCGTTGAACGCTTCGTAGACGGCGGGATCGTCGTCCCCGGTACGGCGTTCGACCGCGTCGAGGTGACGGTCGAGCGCGGTTTTGACCGCTTCAGCGGCGGCGCGTACCTCGGCAGCGGTGGGCTGCGCAGCATCAGACATGGTGCAGACGCTATCCGTACACGGGCTCTGCCCGCACAATAGATGCGATGCCGGAATACGAATTTGTCGACGTGTACGTGCCGCGCGGGGTGTCCCGCAAGGAAGCGACCCGCCTACTCACCGACCATGCCGAGTACGGACACTGGGAGTTGGACCGACTCACGCTGCGCCTGGACGGCAGCCGCAGAGTGCGGTTGCGGCGACGGATCATCCGCCAGCTACGGGCTACCTGGTGAGGCGGAGCGGGCCGCGCGGAGTCGCGCGGCCCGCTCCTTCTCACACGTGTACGCCGGTTTCGTCGTGCCGTTACGCGGCGCTGCGGGAGCGGCGGTAGAGCACCGTGCCCGCGCCCGCGAGCAGCAGGCCCGCGCTCGCCGGGATCAGCAGGTCGAGCCCGCCCGCACCGGTCTGGGCGAGCTGCTCGTCCGCGATGATCTGGGTCTCCGGAGCGTTGGGCTCGGAGGGACCGTTCACGGGCGGGTGGACCGGCTTGCCCGGGGTGACGGGCGTCTCCGGGTTCTCGGTCGGCGGGCTGACCTGCGCGTCGTTGCCGCAGTCGTTGCCGAAGACCGGGTTGAGCAGTCCACCGATGGTGACGCTGTTGCCGCAGACGTTCACGGGAATGTCGATCGGGACCGCGATGTGGTTGCCGGAGCCGATGCCCGGCGAGCCCTTGGCCTCTCCCTCGGCCGTGGCCGAGGGGGCGCGGTGCCGGCCGGTCCCCGGGCTCCCCGCGGTCCGGTCGGTCTCGTGGGCGGTGGATCCGTCCGCGGCGGGGCCGCCGGAGCCGTCGCCGCCAGGAGCACTGTCGTACGCGTCCTGCTCCGCGCCCGCCGATCCGTTTCCGCAGTCGTTTCCGGCTGCCGGGTTGAGCAGTCCGACGACGCTGACCGAGTTGCCGCAGACATTGACCGGTACGTCGATCGGGACCTGGACGGAATTCCCCGACAGCACCCCCGGGGAATTCGACGCGGAGCCGGCCGCTCCCGCGTCGGCGTGTGCGTAACCCCCACTCAGCGCGAGCACTCCGCCCGCCGCTGCCATGGTGATCAGGCCCTTACGTGTGACCTGTCGCATAGGTTCGTTTCCTGCCTTCTGCCTTCCGAAATACCCCCGGACGCGACCGCGCGAGGGCCGAATGCCCAGCGGCCCCGGAGTGCATGGCGCGCACTCCGGGGCCGACCGAGCTCAAACCCTTACGGGTTGACGATCAACGTCACGCGTTGACGCAGGTGTTGCCGAAGGCGGGGTTCAGGAGCCCGATCACGGAGACGGTGTTTCCACACACGTTCACCGGGACGTGGACGGGGACCTGGACGACGTTGCCCGAGAGCACGCCGGGGCTGCCGATGGCAGCACCCTGGGCGCCCGAGTCAGCGGCGGCCATACCCGCACCCGCGAGCACGAGACCACCGGTAGCGGCCGCGATGGCGGCAACCTTCTTGATCATTATTCCTCCTAGTTGGCAATGCGGTCCCAGCCGCGGACCGCATCACTTGTAACGAGGAGTACCTATGGGGGCTACGAGCGCCTGCCCGCTTTCACTCTTTCTGGTTATGTACGCACAGGCAGGCGAATCCCCGCGGAATTGGCTTCAGGAGTTGTCGATGAAGCGGTCGAGCACGCGCACCCCGAACTTCAGCCCGTCGACCGGGACACGCTCGTCGACACCGTGGAACATCCCCGCGAAGTCGAGCTCCGGCGGCAGCTTCAGCGGAGCGAATCCGAAGCCCCGGATGCCCAGGTCGTCGAAGGACTTCGCGTCGGTGCCGGCCGAGAGCATGTACGGCACGGCACGGGCGATCGGGTCCTCGGCCACCAGCGCCGTCTGCATCGCGTCGACCAGGGCGCCGTCGAAGGTGGTCTCCAGCGCCTTGTCCGCGTGCACGTCCTCGCGCTTCACGTTGGGGCCGAGGATCCGGTCCAGGTCGGCGAGGAACTCCTCCTCGTACCCCGGCAGGAACCGCCCGTCCACGTGCGCGGTGGCCTGTCCCGGAATGACGTTGACCTTGTAGCCCGCACCGAGCTGCGTCGGGTTGGCGGTGTTCTGGAGGGAGGCGCCGATGAGCTTGGAGATGCCGCCCAGCTTGGCGAGCGTCTCGTCCATGTTCTCGGGGTCGAGCTCGGTGCCCAGGGCGTCCGAGAGCTCGTCCAGGAAGTGCCGCAGGGTCTTGGTCACCCGCACGGGGAACTTGTGCCGCCCGAGGCGCCCGACGGCCTCGGAGAGCTCCGTGATGGCGTTGTCCTTGTGGATCATCGAGCCGTGACCGGCGGAGCCGTCCACGGTCAGCTTCATCCAGTGCATGCCCTTCTGGGCCGTCTCCACGAGGTAGAGCCGCAGCTTCTCGTTGACCGTGAAGGAGAACCCGCCGACCTCGCTGATGGCCTCGGTGACGCCCTCGAACAGTCCGGGGTGCTTGTCGACGAGGAATCTGGCGCCGTAGGTGCCGCCCGCCTCCTCGTCCGCGAGGAAGGCCAGGACGATGTCGCGCGGAGGCTTGCGGCCACTGCGCATGCGGTCACGGACGACCGCGAGGGTCATGGCGTCCATGTCCTTCATGTCGACCGCGCCGCGGCCCCAGACGCAGCCGTCCGCGATCTCGCCGGAGAACGGGTCGTGCGTCCAGTCGGCCGCGTTGGCCGGCACCACGTCGGTGTGCCCGTGGATCAGGAGCGCGGGCCGGGACCGGTCCTCGCCCTCGATGCGGGCCACGGTGGAGGCGCGACCCTTGTGGGATTCGAAGATCTGCGGTTCGAGCCCGACCTCGGCGAGCTTCTCCGCGACGTACTCGGCGGCGAGCCGCTCCCCCGGCCCCGAGTGGTCCCCGTAGTTGCTGGTGTCGATCCGGATCAGGTCACGGCAGAGGTCCACGACCTCGTCCTCGCCGGAGACGGTCCGCGCCGTGTTGGTCTCGCTCACGCTGCTTCCTTCCACTGTCGCTGTGGTGCTCCCCCACATCCTCCCGCGCCCGCCCCGTGGGCCCAAGGGCGCCCACCCGGGCGTCCGCCCTTCGCGCCGCCCCTGGCGTGATCGAGCACCCCCGAATGTTTGCTATGGTTTTCCACGTCGGAACGGGCCGGGCCCGCGAGACAGACACCTTGTCCGGGTGGCGGAATGGCAGACGCGCTAGCTTGAGGTGCTAGTGCCCTTTATCGGGCGTGGGGGTTCAAGTCCCCCCTCGGACACCACGGGTAATCCGCGGGTTACCGGAGAGTGCTGGTTGAGATTCGTCTCGACCAGCACTTTTTTGTTGTCCTGAGTGGGCTGCTTCGTGGGCTCCCGGCACAAGCCCCCCTTCGGACACCCGCAGGACGAATCACCGGTCGGGCTTCCGGGATCACCGGTGATTCGTCGCCCACCCGGCCTGATGGGCCTCCCGGGTGCGTCAGCGGATCGCGCGCCGAGGAACGAGCCCCTGGGCGCCTAGTTCGTCCAGGACGAGTGCGGCGTACTCGGTGGCCCCGCGCGTGGAGGTGTGGGTGTTGTCGCGCCGCTCGTTGTAGAGGTAGAGGGCCTTGGAGCCCTCCGGGCCGAGCTCCTCCACCCGCGCCCTGGTCAGGGCGGTGAGGTCGACGAGCGGGGTGTCGTGCTCGATGGCGAGCGCGCGTATCTCGGCGGGCAGGTCCACCCCCAGGCCGTTGACGAGGAGCGCGGTGCCGTTGTCGAGGGTTCCGTCGGCGTTGAACCAGCGGCGGACGATCGGCGTGACGAGGACGGGCTGCCCGCCCTCCGCCCGTACACCCCGGATCATCGCGGTGAGGTTGGCGCGGTAGGTCTCGCGGTCGGTCTGCTTGTCGTTGTGGGCGAGCTGGATCAGGACGAGGTCGCCGTGGCCGATCCGGGACCGGAGTGCGGGGAAGAGCGCCGGGTTGTCGAGGAAGGACTGCGAACCCTCCCCCGAATCGGCGTAGTTGGCGACGGTCAGCCGGTCGGTGAGGTACTGGGGAAGCTGTTGCCCCCAGCCGGAATAGGGGTCACCGGGCTGGTCGCAGACGGTGGAGTCGCCCGCGAGGAGGATCTGCGGCGTACGGACCGGAGTGACACGGAGCGCGGCGAGCTGCGGGGCCGTACCACCGAAGGTGAGGTCGAGCCCGGGGCTTCCGGCGGGTCCGGTCGGCTCGCCCTCCGGGTCGCGCACATCCACGGTGAAGCTGCGGCGCACGGTCCGGCCCGCGGCGTTCGGGGTCTCGGCGAGCATGGTTCTGCGCGTCTCGGCAGTGACACCCGTGGAACCGGCCTCCACGCCGCCGCCGAGAAGCGCCGAGACGCGGTAGGTACCGGGGGCTACGTCGAAGTGGCAGACGAACGGTGCGGTGCCGGTGCAGTGGCCCAGGCCGGTCGGGTCACCGTCGGCCCGTGCGGGGGCCGCGGTCAGGGCGGTCAGGGCGGCGGCCGTGGTGCAGGCGGCCAACAGGGCGGAAGCTGCTCGGCGCATGGAGGCGCTCCTCGGATCGAAGTCGGATTGAATGGATTCAACCGCAGGACCATACGACGAGTTGGTAAGCGCTATCTACAGGGCGGCGTGCGGCAACTCATCCGGTGACCGGTGGCGACAAGGGGATGGAGGCCGCCCTGCGGACGCGAGAAGCCGGGCCGCCTCCGCGCCAGCACCTCTCCAGGAAAGGACCGACTGCCGTGAGCAGCACCGGACGCCACCGCAGGACCCGTACCGTCGCCATCGCCGCCGCTGTCGCCGTCACGGCGGGCGCGGGAGGCGTCTGCCTGGGCCTCGCCCCGGATGATGCCGATGCCGCGGGAAGCACCGTCGTCGTATCGACGACCGCGGCGCTGCAGAGCGCGGTCGCCGAGGCCACGGCCGGCACCGTCATCCAGGTCCGCGGGGGTACGTACTACCCCACCGGCACTCTGAAGAGCACGGCGAACGGCACCTCCGCCGCGCGGATCACCCTCATCGCGTACGGCGGCGAGAAGGTGCGGATCGACGGCTCGAAGCTGGCCGCCGGATCCTGGCTGGCCGGGATCTACGGCGACTACTGGACCGTCCAGAACGTCACCTTCCAGAACTCCCCCGCTCAGGGCTTCGTCGCGACCTCGTCCGTCGGCGGCCTCTTCAAGAACGTGGTCACCGCGAACAACGGCGACTCCGGATTCACCCTGCGCGGCGACGGCACGACCGACAACCTCGTGCAGAATCTGGACAGTTACGGCAACTACGACGCCGCGAACCACGGCCAGAACGCCGACGGACTCGCCGTCAAGTTCGGTTCGGGCGAGGGCAACAGGATCACCGGGGCGCGTCTGTACAACAACGCGGACGACGGCATGGACCTGTGGCAGTTCGCGGGCCCCGTCACGATCGAGCACACCTGGGCCTTCGGCAACGGCAGGAACCGCTGGAACGACTCCGCCTTCGAAGGCAACGGCAACGGCTTCAAGCTCGGCGGCGGCGGTGCGGTCGCCGCGCACCGGGTGAACAACAACGCGGCCTGGGACAACACGCTCCACGGCTTCACCGAGAACAGCAACCCGGGCCAGATCCTCCTCAACCGCAACACCGCGTACGCCAACAAGGAATCCGGCTACTACGTCGCGACGGGCAGGGCCAGGCTCGCCGGGAACCTCGCCGTCGCCAACGGGGCAGGCCCGGCGGAGCTGGGCGGTTCCACGGTCTCGGCCGCCAACAACTGGGACGGCGGAGTGGCGACGCCCGCCTTCAGGTCCACCGATGCCGCCACCGTGTACGGCGCCCGCGGGACGGACGGATCGCTCCCCGCGACGGCCTTCCTGACCACGGGCAGCGACACGATCGGATCGACCATGAACTGAGTGGCACGCACCGCAGCGCCCCCGCCGGGTCCCGCCGGCGGGGCGCGCGAGTGTCATGCGATTACTGGTAGCTGATGTCCGAGGCCGTGAAGCGGCAGTACGTGCCGTCGGGGCCCGTACCCGTCTTCGGCGGCTCGGCGCCCGTGTTGTTGCCGGTGAACCGGTCACAGGTGGCGATCTTCTTGCTGCTGTCTCCGTGGATACGGATGTTGCGCAGCGCCGCCGTGTCACCGTAGTTGGTGTTGATGCCGACGATCGACTTGCCGGGGGCGGTGATGTCGACGTCGTTGACGATGATCGTCCGCTTGTACTGCGTCGAGCAGTTTCCGCAGGAGCGGACCAGCTTGCCGAAGTCGGACACCTGGAACTTGGTGACGACGAGCTTGCCGGCTCCGTTGAACTGGAAGACCTTGTCGGACGCCTTCCTGGCGCCGCCGCCGTACACCGTGTAGACGGAACCGGCGGACTTGCCCTTGAAGGTCGCGGCGTCCTCGCCGACGTCCTCCCACCAGACGTTCTGCAGCGTGCAGCTGCCGGCGCAGTGGATGCCGTCCGCGGCCGGGGAGCCGAGGACGACGTTCTTCAGGACCGCGCCGTCCTTCAGCTGGAATATCGGGTCCTGACCCTCGTCCTGGCCGTCGCCGCCCAGCTCTCCGCTGCCGTAGAAGCGCTTGAGGCCGCCGTCGTACGTGCCCGACACCTCGATCGTCGCGGACACCGCCTGCTGGCCCTTGGGGGTCGGCCAGGCAGCGGCGGCGCCGGCCGGCGACAGCATGACGTTGGTGGCGATCGCGGCACCGGTCAGCCCGACCGCGGCGGTCAGTGCCCCGATGGCGCGGCGCCGCGTCAGGCGCCGCTTGCGTCCCTTGCGCAGTTCGGATCGTCGACTCAGTTGACTCATGTGGTCCATTCCTCGGGTGTGGGGGTGACCTCTCGTTCACTGGTCGCCGCCGCCCGGCCCCGGGGTTGCCGCGGAATCGAGAATTCCTGGCGGCGCCCCCGGGCCTCAGTCCGAGGTCGGTGCGAAGTCGCCCCGCACGTCGTCCCGTTCGACCGGAGAGCCAGCGGCGGCGGCCTCGACCGCGTACACGTCGTCGCCCGCGTCCCGCTGTCCCTCGGCGTGGTTGTACTGCCCGGCGAAGACGTGCGCACCGGCCGGCACGGTCCGTCCCGGCCTGAGGGACCATCGGTAGACAAGGAAGCCGTCGTCCTCGTCCACCGACACGTCGAAGTCCTCGGAGGGCAGCGAGCGCCAGTTGCCGGTGTCCGCCACCCCGCCGGTCCGTGCGATGCGCAGCTCGACGGAGAGCGAGGTCAGCGGCTTCTTCGCCTTGACGGTGACATTGCTCTGCGCCCACTGCGAGCTGCTGCCCGGGTCGATCGAGCCGTCCGCCCACAGCAGGTCCGCAGCGGACGGGCTCGGCGAGGGCTCGCTCTCCGGGGTGACGGACGGGCGCTGTGTGTGCGGAGTCCTGGTCGGCCGCGGCGTGGGCGGGGCCGGCGGGCGGGACGTGCGGCGGGGCTCGGGGGTCGCCGACGGAGTCGTCGGTGCGGCCACGGGGGCGGTGGTCGTCGCCACGGTCTGCGGGCGCGGGTCCTCGTCGCTCACGGCGGAAGCGACGGCGTACCCGCCGACGGCGAAGAGGCCGGCCACGGACGCGGTCGTGCTCACGACACGCAGCCAGGACATCGCCGGCCTGTGGTCCCGGTGCGCCGCCGGGACCTCGCGTCCGCTCATGCCACGCTCCACCCGGGCACGCATGCGCTCCCGGTCGGGCCGGTGCAGGTACGCCGCGCCCCGCAGGCGGCGGCGCAGGTCGTCGTCCTTCATGCTGTCCTCCCTCCCGGGGCCGTGGCCCGGACCCGTGCCACTCCGGGGAGCGGGGTCAACTGCCGCTGCAGTTCGGCCATTCCCTTCGAGGTCTGGCTCTTCACCGTACCCACCGAGATCCCCAGCGCGAGAGCCGTGTCCTTCTCGGAGAGGTCGAAGGCGTGCCTCAGAACCACGCAGGCACGCTTGCGGAAGGGCAGTCCGCTCAGCGCCTTCTGTACGTCGACCACGGCAGGTACGTCCGGACCGTCCGTCACCTCGCTCTGGTTCGACCAGAACAGCGTGACCCTTCTGCGTTCGCGCACCGCGCCACGGATGCGGCTCCGCGCCATGTTGGCCACCACTCCACGGGCGTACGCGACGGGATACTCGGCGGCGCGCATCCGGTCCCAGCGGCGCCAGAGCGCGAGCAGGGCATCCGCTGCCAGGTCGTCCGCACCGGCGGCGTCGCCGGTCAGCAGGTGCGCGAGGCGCGAGAGTTCGGCGAAATGTGCCTCGAAGAAGGCATCGAACTCCCTGGTCGCGTCATCCACGGCCGCACACATGGGCACCTCGCTCACCCGAACCTGCGCTGTTCGTTATTTCGTACAACATCTGGAATGCCGAACGGCGAACGATAGGGGCGTGCACATCAGAGGTCAAACAGCCGACGGGGCACCGCTGTCCGGGCTGCGCCGACTCGGCAGGGGCGGCAACCTTCCGGCGGCCGGCGGCGACCAGGAGACGTATCCCCCACACCGAGGACGACGAGGTCACCATGTCCGGATCCCCGCATGTCTCCCGCCGGCGCCGCCGCCGGGGCCGCACGTTCGCCGGCGGAGTGCTCGCCGCCGCGCTCACCGTGACGGCGGGCGTTCTGGCGGCCGGCCGGCCCGCCGGGGCGGTCCAGGAGATCTCCGCGCCCGCCAACAGGGCCACGGCGGCCCTGGCCGCCGCCCGCGTGGCCGAGAAACTGGACCGCGGGCCGGTCGCCGTGCCCGCGAGCGGGGGCGTGCTGGTCACCTGGCGCATGCTCGGCAGCGACCCGGAGAGCGTGACCTTCCGGCTGTACCGCGGTTCCGCGCTGATCGCGGAGACCGGAAAGACCAACTTCCTCGACACGGAGGGAGGTTCCGGGTCCTCGTACGAGATCCGGGCCGTCGTGAACGGTGTCGAGCAGCCCGGCGAGAAGACCGGTGTCTGGGCCTCGGGCCGTCTCGACATCCCCCTCGACAAGCCGGCGGGCGGAACGACCCGGGACGGCGTCGCCTACACCTACTCCGCCAACGACGCCTCCACCGCGGACCTGGACGGCGACGGCGCCTACGAACTGGTGCTGAAATGGGTGCCGTCCAACGCCACGGACGTGGCCAACTCCGGTACCTGTACGGGGCCGACGGTCTACGACGCGTACGAGCTGAGCGGCAAGCGGCTGTGGCGCGTCGACCTCGGGACGAATGTGCGCAGCGGTTCGCACTACGACTCGTTCCAGGTGTACGACTACGACGGCGACGGCAGGGCCGAGATGGCCGTGCGTACCTCCGACGGCTCCAGGGACGCGGCGGGCACGGTCATCGGCGACCCGGCGGCCTCGCACCTCGCCGCCGACTGCGCGGTGCTGAGCGGGCCCGAGTTCCTGTCCGTCTTCGACGGGCGGACCGGCAGGGTGATGGACTCCGTCCCCTTCGCGCCCGCCCGGGGCGCCGTCTCCGACTGGGGCGACACCTGGGGCAACCGGGAGGGCCGGCTGCTCTCCGCGACCGCATACGTCAGCGGTTCCGCACCGAGCATGATCTTCAGCCGGGGCATCTACGAGCGCATCGCGATCGCCGCGTACGACTGGAACGGCACCGACCTCACCCGCCGCTGGACGTTCGACACCAACAGCTCCACCAACGCGGGCAAGGGCTACGACCGGCAGGGCAACCACAACCTCGCGGTCGCCGACGTGGACGCGGACGGCAAGGACGAGATCGTCTACGGCGCCATGGCCGTCGACGACAACGGAAGCGGGCTGTGGACCACCGGGCTGGGGCACGGCGACGCCCTGCACGTCGGCGACCTGGACCCGGCCCGGCCCGGCCTGGAGTCCTTCAACGTGCACGAGCACACCGACGCCGCCTACGGCTACGAGATGCACGATGCGAAGACCGGCCGGATTCTGTGGGGCACCCGGACCGGAACCGATGTCGGGCGCGGCATCTGCGCGGATCTGACCCGGAGTTACGCGGGTGCCGAGTGCTGGTCGAGCGGCGGCGGGTTCTACGCGGCCGACGGCACGAAGATCGGCGACGCGGTTCCGTCCTTCGGCGGCGCGGCCTCGTACAACTCCGCCATCTGGTGGGACGGCGATGCCAACCGTGAGCTCCTGGACCACCGCTGGTCGGGCACGGCGGGCTCCGGCTACGCCCAGGTGCTGAAGTACGACGGCTCCACCGACCTCAGCCGCATCTGGTACGACCAGGACGCCAAGTCCAGCAACTGGACCAAGGGGAATCCCGCCCTGTCGGCCGATCTCCTGGGCGACTGGCGCGAGGAGATGCTCTGGCGCAACGCGGACTCCACCGCGCTGCGGCTGTACACCACCCCGCACCCCACCGAGTTCCGGCTGCCCACACTGATGAGCGACCCCGCCTACCGGCTCGGGGTGGCCTGGCAGAACACCGGGTACAACCAGCCGCCGCAGGTCAGCTACTACCTCGGCACGAGGTAGTAGCACACGCGGCGCGCGCGGGGGCCGCGGCTCATTGAGATGATGGGCCGTAGCCACACCCCGCCCACGAGAGGGACAGACCAGTGACCGCCCCAGCCGGCCGGAGTCCGCACCGCGAGCCTTCCGGCAGCTTCCGGTGAGGGGGCGCGCGAAGCCGCCCGCCGCCCCGCTGCCGCAGCGGGACGGAATCGATCCGGTGCGCATCCGGCTGCCGGACGACCCCGAGGCCGTGCGCGGGACGGTCCGGGATCATCTGCTGGCGCGGTTCGGGGCCGCCATCGGGGCGGAGCGGGTGGACGCGATGTTCGCCGAGGGGCGGTTCGTCGGGGCCGACGGTGTCGCGGTGGGGGCCGACGAGGCGTACACGGCGGGCCGGTTCCTCTGGTTCCACCGTGACTTCGCCCCGGAGGAGCCCGTGCCGTTCCCGGTGGGTGTGGTGTACCGGGACGATCATCTCGTCGTGGCCGACAAGCCGCACTTCCTCGCCACCACCCCGCGCGGACGGCACGTCACCGAGACGGCGGTCGCCCGTCTGCGCCGTGAGCTGGGGGCCGAGCGGCTGCAGCCCGCGCACCGGCTGGACCGGCTGACCGCGGGCCTCGTCCTGTTCGTCGTACGGCCGGAGGAACGGGGCGCGTACCAGACGCTGTTCCGGGACCGGCTCGTACGCAAGGAGTACGAGGCGGTGGCACCGTACGACCCGCGTCTGGTCTTTCCCCGGACCGTACGCAGCCGGATCGTGAAGGAACGGGGGGTGATCGCCGCCCGTGAGGAGCCGGGTGAGGAGAACAGCGAGACCCGGATCGAACTGCTGGAGCACCGGGAGGGGTTCGGGCGCTACCGGCTGCTTCCGGCGACCGGGCGGACCCATCAGCTGCGGGTCCATATGAACGCGCTGGGGCTGCCGCTCCTCCACGACCCGGTCTACCCGGTGGTGGAGGAGGAGAGCGGGGCCGACGACTACACCCAGCCGCTGCAACTGCTGGCCCGGGTGCTGGAATTCACCGATCCGGTCACGGGCGGGACGCGCCGCTTCGAGAGCGGGCTGCGGCTCTCCGCGTGGCCGGACCGGTGAGCGCGGACCCAGGGCCTCTCGTTTGGATCATGCCGGGCTCGCGTGCCCTGGCGCGCGCATCCGCGGCGTTGTCGTCGGTCGCCGACGCTCCGCGTCGACTCCCTCCTCCGCCTTGCAGCTGCCCGCACCGGACCCCGCTCCCTGATCCGGCCTGATCCAAACGAAAGACCCTAGTGGCCGCGGGTGATCCACTCCTGGAGGTGCGGTGCCTCCGCGCCGATGGTGGTGGTGTCGCCGTGCCCGGTACGGACGGTGGTCTCCGCGGGCAGGGCGAGCAGCCGGTCCCGGATCGACGCGACGATCGTCGGGAAGTCGGAGAACGACCGGCCGGTGGCGCCCGGTCCGCCCTGGAAGAGCGTGTCGCCGGTGAAGACGGTGCCCAGCTCGGGGGCGTACAGGCAGACCGCTCCCGGCGCGTGACCGGGGGTGTGCAGGACCTGGAGGCGGATGCCCGCGATCTCCAGCTCCTGGCCGTCCGCGAGCTCGCCGTCGGGCGCGCGGTCCGGGTGGGTCTGCTTCCACAGCGGGAGGTCGTCGGGGTGCAGCAGGACCGGTGCACCGGTGGCGGCGGCGAGGGCCGGGGCGGCGTCGATGTGGTCGTTGTGGGCGTGGGTGCAGATGATCGCCCGCAGCGTACGGCCGGCGAGGGCCGCCTCGATGGCCGCGGCGTCGTGGGCGGCGTCGATCACGACGGCCTCGGTGTCGTCGCCGACGATCCAGACGTTGTTGTCGACGTCCCACTCGCCGCCGTCGAGCGCGAAGGTGCCGGAGGTGACCAGGTGGTCGATGCGCGCGGTCATCAGAAGACCACCACCGAGCGGAGGACGTCGCCGTCGTGCATCCGGGCGAACGCCTGCTCGATGTCGCCGAGGCCGATGGTCTCGGTGACGAACGCGCCCAGGTCGATCCGGCCCTGCTGGTGCAGGTCGATGAGCATCGGGAAGTCGCGCGAGGGCAGGCAGTCCCCGTACCAGGAGGACTTGAGCGAACCGCCGCGGCCGAACACGTCGAGCAGCGGGAGTTCGAGCTGCATCTCCGGCGTGGGGACGCCGACGAGGACGACCGTGCCCGCGAGGTCGCGGGCGTAGAACGCCTGCTTGTACGTCTCCGGGCGGCCGACCGCCTCGATGACGACGTCCGCGCCGTTGCCGCCGGTCAGCGCGCGGATCGCCTCGACCGGGTCGGTGGAGCGGGAGTTGACGGTGTGGGTGGCACCCATCGTCTTCGCCGTCTCCAGCTTGCGGTCGTCGATGTCGACCGCGATGATCTTCGCCGCGCCCGCGAGCCGGGCACCGGCGATCGCGGCGTCACCGACACCACCGCAGCCGATCACGGCGACCGAGTCGCCGCGGCCGACCTGGCCGGTGTTGATGGCCGCGCCGATGCCCGCCATGACACCGCAGCCGAGGAGCCCGGCGACGGCCGGGGAGACCTCCGGGTCGACCTTGGTGCACTGGCCCGCCGCGACGAGGGTCTTCTCGGCGAACGCGCCGATTCCGAGCGCGGGCGACAGCTCGGTGCCGTCGAGCAGCGTCATCTTCTGCGTGGCGTTGTGGGTGTCGAAGCAGTACCAGGGCCGGCCGCGCAGGCACGCGCGGCACTGACCGCAGACGGCCCGCCAGTTGAGGACGACGAAGTCGCCGGGCTCGACGTCCGTGACACCCTCGCCCACGGACTCGACGATGCCCGCCGCCTCGTGGCCGAGCAGGAACGGGAAGTCGTCGTTGATGCCGCCCTGCTTGTAGTGCAGGTCGGTGTGGCAGACACCGCACGCCTGGATCTTCACGACGGCCTCGCCGGGGCCGGGGTCCGGGATCACGATGGTCTCGACCCGTACCGGCTCGTTCTTCCCCGGTGCGATGACCCCTTGCACCTGCTGCGCCATACCGTGGTCTCCCTGTCTGCGAGGTTGTGAAGATCGATCACGGACAACCGTACGCCCAGGGGAATGTACCTCCGGCCCCCGCGGTGCGTGCCGCTCCGCGGGGGCCGCGCGTCGTTCTCAGTCCTCCGCGTCGTGGACCTTCCGGCCGCCTACGTAGGTCCGCAGGACCCGGGTGGCGCCGATCTCCTCGGCCGGGCCCGCGTACGGGTCGCGGTCCAGGACCACCAGGTCGGCGAGGGCCCCGGCGCGCAGCGAGCCGGTGTCGTCGAGGTGGTTCACGTGGGCCGAGCCCGCCGTGTACGCGGCGATGGCGGCCGTCAGCGAGATGCGCTCCCCGGGGAGGAAGACCGGGCCGTCGGAACCGGGAGAGGTCCGGTTGACCGCCGTGTGGATGCCGAGCAGCGGATCGGCGCTGCTGACCGGCCAGTCGCTGCCCGCGGCGACGGTGGCGCCGGAGCGCAGGAGCGCGCCGAACGGATACTGCAGGGCGGCCCGCTCGGCCCCGAGGAAGGGGATGGTCAGCTCGTCCATCTGCGGTTCGTGGGCGGCCCACAGCGGCTGGATGTTGGCCGTGGCGCCGAGCTCGCGGAACCGCGGGATGTCGTCGGGGTGGACGACCTGGAGGTGGGCGAGGTGGGGGCGGGTGTCGGTACGCCCGTTGGCGGTGCGGGCGGCCTCGATCGCGTCCAGCGCCTCGCGGACGGCCCGGTCGCCGAGAGCGTGGAAGTGGGCCTGGAAGCCGAGGGCGTCCAGTTCGGTGACGTACCTGCGCAGGTCCACCGGGTCGACGAAGCTGGTGCCGCTGTTCGTGGTGGCGCAGCCGCAGGCGTCGAGGTACGGGCTGAGCAGGGCCGCGGTGCCGGTCTCGGCCACACCGTCCTGCATGATCTTCACCGACCCGGCGCGGAACGGACCGGTGGTCAGCTCGGCCCGCCTGGCGACCAGTTCGGGTATCTGCTCGGCGCCCCGGTCGCGGTCCCACCACAGGGCGCCGACGACCCGGGCGGTGAGGGAACCGTCGCGGGCGGCGGCGAGATAGGCGTCGGCCGGATCGTCCATGGGGCCGTAGGCGCCGACGATGGCGTCCTGCCAGGCGGTGATGCCGAAGGAGTGGAGAATCCGCTGGGCCCGCAGCAGGGCGGCGAGGCGGTCGGCGGCGGTGGACCGGGGGGTGAGGCGGGCGACCAGGTCCATGGCGCCCTCCTGGAGGAGGCCGGTGGGCTCGCCCCGGTCGTCGCGCTCGATGCGCCCGTCGGCGGGTTCGGGAGTGTCCCGGGTGATGCCGGCGAGCTCCAGGGCCCGGCTGTTGACCCAGGCACCGTGGTGGTCGCGGTTGACCAGGAAGACGGGACGGCCGGGCACGACGGTGTCGAGCAGGTCGCGGGAGGGGGCGCCGCCCTCGAACGCCTCCATGGACCAGCCACCGCCGGTGATCCACTCCTGGTCGGGGTGGGCCGCCGCGTAGGCGTGCACGGCGGCGACGGCGGCCGTGGCCGTCTCGCAGGCCGTCAGGTCGCACTGGGCGAGTTCGAGACCGGCCCCGACCGGGTGGACGTGGGCGTCCTGGAAGCCGGGGACGAGCAGCCGCCCGGCGAGATCGACGACCTCGGTCTTCGGGCCGATGAGCTCGCGGACCTCGTCGTGGCCGACGGCCGTGATGCGATCGCCTGTGACGGCGAGGGTGGTGGCGCGGGTGCGGGCC
This sequence comes from Streptomyces sp. NBC_00234, assembly GCF_036195325.1. Classification (NCBI taxonomy): domain Bacteria; kingdom Bacillati; phylum Actinomycetota; class Actinomycetes; order Kitasatosporales; family Streptomycetaceae; genus Streptomyces; species Streptomyces sp. NBC_00234. Next base: position 1,624,670 of record NZ_CP108101.1, read on the forward strand.
GCGTCCATGGTGAGGACGGGGCCGCCGGTGAGGACGAGGTCGGCGGGTGCGTGGCGCATGACTGGTGACGTTCCGTTTCCGTGCGGTGGTCGTGGAGGAGGCAGGGGTGGGCCGTCAGGCCGCTTCGACGACCTCGGCGGGTCGCGTGGAGCGTCCGGTGACGAAGTACGGGGACTTCCTTACCCACTTGGCCCAGGCCGCCGCGATGACGCCGGTCAGCACCATGACCGCGGGGCAGAACAGCATGAACCAGCCGTTGTCCGGGCTGATCTCGAAGTGGTCGGCGGATGTGTAGAAGGTCCAGCACAGGTATCCGCCGAGGCCGAGCAGGAAGAGCGCGCTGAGGACGGGGAAGATCACGGCCCGCAGTGCCTCGGACCAGCTCTCGCGCAGGGCGCCGCGGAAGCGGCTGGCGGCTGCCAGGGCGGTCAGCGCGTAGTAGAGGGAGACCACGACTCCGATCGCGTTGACGGAGGCCATGATGAGGTCGCCGACCTTGGGGAGGACGAGGGAGAGGACGGCCAGGGCGGCGGCGACGCAGCCGATCGCGATGGTGCCGGCCGCCGGAGTCCCGTATCGGGGGCTGACCTTGGTCCAGAGCGGGCCGAGTGTACGGTCGCGCCCCATCGCGAACATGCCGCGGACCGTGGGGATCACGCCCGACTGGAGGGACGCGATGGCGGAGAAGGTGAGGGCGATCAGGGGAAGCGCGGCCAGCGGCTGGTCGGCGAGCCGGTCGCCGAAGTAGGTGAGTCCCTGGGCGCCGTGGCCGGTCAGCTCGTCGACGGAGAGCACGCGCTGGAAGGCGAAGGAGCCGAGCAGGAAGAGGCCGAGCATGGTGAACAGGGTGATGAGCCCGGCCCGGGAGGCGTCCTCGGGGTCGCGGACCTCCTCCGTGACGCTGAACGAGGACTCGAATCCCCAGTAGCAGAACACGGAGAGCAGGAGCCCCTGGGCGAGTTGCTGCCCCGACGGGATGGTGAACGGGTTGAGCCAGTCCAGGCTGAAGGGGTGCGGGCCGACGACGAGTCCGTATCCGCAGAAGCCGAGGAGTACGACGTACTCGAAGACCAGCAGGTACTTCTGGAGGCCGGCCGCGGAACGGGTTCCGATGATCGCGGTGAAGGTGACGGCCACCAGGATCACGATGCCGAGGGCCGTCGACTGTGCCGTGGAGTCGGGGTCGAGGGTGAGCCCCAGGACCTCGTGGAGGCCGCCCTCGGCGGCGAGTTGGAGGAGGGCGGAGCCGGTGACGGTCGTGGTGTACGAGAGGAAGACGACCGTGGCGACGATGCCGATCCAGCCGACGAGGAAGCCGAGCCAGGGGCTGAGCGAGCGGCCGACCCAGACGTAGCCGCTGCCCATGTTGGGCTCGACCCGGTTGAGCCGGGAGTAGGCGCTCGCGATGCCGAGGATCGGGACGAACGCGAGCAGCATGATGATCGGCAGATGCAGGCCCACGGCACCCGCGGTGACACCGAGGCCGATGCCGATGCTGGTGGTGGCGGCCGTGGAGGAGGCGGCGATGGCCACGCCGTCCAGGACGCCGAGGCTCTTGCGCAGGCTCTGCGGAGGCTGAGGGGACGGCGGGTCGCTGCCGTGCGGGGTGTGTGGGACGGTCACGGTCACTCCTTCACCTGGGGGCACCGTTCGGGCCCGATGGCGGCACATCGAACTCTGCGACGGGTTCACACGTCAACGTTGTTGTCATAAGGTGCCGCCATGAGTGCGAGGGAGCGGGTGGTGCCGGAGGGGGCGCGACGGCGCCGGCGTCCCACCAAGCAGGGCACGGTGCTCTCCGAGCAGCTGATCGTGGAGACGACGCTGCGGCTGATCGGCGAGCACGGGGCGGCGGCACTGACCGTGCGGCGGCTCGGCGCCGCGCTGGGGTGCGATCCGAGCGCGGTCTACCGGTACTTCAGGGACACGGACGAGCTGTTGCTGGCGGTGGCCGACGAGCTCATCGGCCGCACGTTGAACAACTGGCGCCTCACCGGGGACTGGCGTGCCGACCTTCGGGCGCTGGGTCTGATGATGCACGCGGACTACCTGGCGCATCCGCAGGCGGCGATGCTGGCCTGCGCCCGGGTGACCGGGCGGACGCACGAGGTGCGGTCGGTGGACGCGATTCTGGGGGTGCTGCGGGGCGCGGGGTTCCCGGACGCGGAGGCCGTGCGGATCTACCACGTGTTCATCGACCAGACGCTGTCGTTCGCCGCGCTGGACGCGTCGACCCTGGTGCTGCCGGTCCGGGCCCAGGAACTGGAGGCGCGGGCGTGGCGCGAGACGTACGCCCGGGTGCCGGCGGACACGCATCCGCACATCGCGGCGACGGCGGGGGTGCTGGTGTCGGAGATGGACCGCAGCGGGTATCCGGCGGCACTGGAGATGGTGCTGGCCGCGGCTGCGGGGCGACTGGCGCACGTACGGGGCGCCGGGGGCGGAGCGGTCTGAGCGCCGGCCCGGCTCCTACGGTGCCAGGACGTCGAGTTCGTGGAGGGCGCCCACCGCGATCTCCTTGGTGAGGCGCTCCGCGGCCTCCGCGTCGCCCTCGCGGACCGCTTCGGCCAGCCGGACGTGCAGGGTGACGGCGGCCGGGTCCGGGTCCTCGAACATGACCTGGTGGTGGGTACGGCCCGCCAGGACCTCGGCCACGACGTCGCCGAGCCGCGCGAACATCTCGTTGCCCGAGGCGTTGAGCACGATCCGGTGGAACGCGATGTCGTGCCGCAGATAGCCCTCCAGCTGCTGGCCGCGTGAGGTCGCGACCATGCCGAGGGCGCACTCCGTGAGGGCGGCGCACTGCTCGGGCGTGGCGTGGCGGGCGGCCAGGCCCGCGGCCACCGGTTCGATCGCCGAGCGCAGCACCGTGAGGGAACGCAGCTGGCGCGGGCGGTCGGAGCCCGCCAGCCGCCACCGGATGACCTGCGGATCGTAGACGTTCCACGCCTCGGTGGGCTGTACGGTCACGCCGACCCGGCGCCGGGACTCGACGAGGTGCATGGATTCGAGAACGCGGACCACTTCGCGTACGACCGTGCGGGAGACCTCGAAGCGCTGGGCCAGCTCGTCCGTGCGCAGCACACTGCCGGGCGGGAACTCCCCTGCGGCGATCTCCAGACCCAGGGTGTCCAGCACGTGTGTATGCAGCCCCTGGCCCTGTGTGGTCATGGCCACAAGCCTACGGGGCACACCCTGGGAACAATAAGTACGACGTTTATGTCACAGCCTCTTGAATAAGTCGTACGTAATAGGTTTCAGTAGCGCGACGGACCGATGTCGAAGAAGACAGCGAGGCACCAATGAGCACCCCCCACGTCGTCGTGGTGATGGGCGTAGCAGGGACCGGCAAGACCACGATCGGACCTCTGCTCGCCGCCGAACTCGGCGTTCCGTACGCCGAGGGCGACGACTTCCATCCCGCGTCGAACATCGCCAAGATGTCGGCCGGTACCCCGCTGGACGACTCGGACCGCTGGCCCTGGCTCGACGCGATCGGGCAGTGGGCGCACAGCCGGGCCGGTCTCGGCGGAGTCGTCAGCAGCTCGGCGCTCAAGCGCTCCTACCGCGACCGCCTGCGGGCGGAGGCTCCCGGTGCCGTCTTCCTGCACCTGACCGGCGACCGCGATCTCATCGAGCGCCGGATGGCGGACCGCAAGGGCCACTTCATGCCGACCGCGCTGCTCGATTCGCAGTTCGCCACCCTGCAGCCGCTGCAGGAGGACGAGGCGGGCGTCTCCGTCGACGTGTCCGGCACCCCCGAAGAAATATCCGACCGAGCCGTCGCCGCGCTGCGCCGGCTCGATATCTAAGGATCCTCACCGTGACCAGTCTCAGCGTCGAGACGCTGGCAGCGGACGCCGTCGAACCGATCACTTCGGCAGGCAACGCGCAGTTGGGCATCGCAGTCCTGGCGGGTATCGCCGTCATCGTTCTGCTCATCACCAAGTTCAAGGTGCACGCATTCCTGGCCCTGACCATCGGCTCGCTGGCGCTGGGCGCCTTCGCCGGGGCTCCGCTGGACAAGACGATCACCAGCTTCTCCACCGGTCTCGGCTCGACCGTGGCCAGTGTCGGTGTGCTCATCGCGCTCGGCGCGATCCTGGGCAAACTGCTCGCCGACTCCGGCGGCGCCGACGAGATCGTCGACACGATCCTCGCCAAGGCCAGTGGGCGCGCCATGCCCTGGGCCATGGTGCTGATCGCCTCGATCATCGGTCTGCCGCTGTTCTTCGAGGTCGGCATCGTGCTGCTGATCCCGGTGGTGCTGCTGGTCGCCAAGCGGGGCAACTACTCCCTGATGCGGATCGGAATCCCGGCGCTCGCCGGACTCTCCGTGATGCACGGGCTCATTCCGCCGCACCCCGGTCCGCTGGTCGCCATCGACGCCCTCGACGCCAACCTGGGTGTCACGCTGGCGCTGGGAGTGCTCGTCGCGATCCCCACGGTGATCATCGCGGGACCGGTCTTCTCCCGCTACGCGGCCCGCTGGGTCGACATCCAGGCGCCCGAGAAGATGATCCCCCAGCGTCCCTCCGAGGACCTGGACCGCCGTCCCGGCTTCGGCGCCACGCTGACGACCGTGCTGCTGCCCGTCGTGCTGATGCTGGCCAAGGCCCTCGTCGACATCGTCGTGGACGACCCCGAGAACCACGTCCAGCGGGTCACCGACGTGGTCGGTTCGCCGCTCATCGCCCTGCTCGCCGCCGTGATCCTCGGAATGTTCACGCTGGGCCGGGCCGCCGGATTCACCAAGGAGCGGCTCTCCACCACCGTCGAGAAGTCCCTCGCGCCGATCGCCGGTGTGCTGCTGATCGTCGGTGCGGGCGGCGGCTTCAAGACCACCCTGATCGACGCCGGTGTCGGCCAGATGATCCTGGAGTTCTCCGAGAACTGGTCGATACCCGCCCTGCTGCTCGGCTGGCTGATCGCCGTCGCCATCCGCCTCGCGACCGGTTCGGCCACGGTGGCCACCATCTCGGCGGCCGGTCTGGTCGCCCCGCTGGCAGCCGACATGTCCACGTCCCACGCGGCGCTGCTCGTCCTCGCCGTCGGTGCCGGTTCGCTCTTCTTCAGCCACGTCAACGACGCGGGCTTCTGGCTGGTGAAGGAGTACTTCGGCATGGACGTCGGCCAGACGGTCAAGACCTGGTCGGTGATGGAGACCATCATCTCCGTCGTCGCCCTGGGCTTCATCATGCTGCTGTCGCTCGTGTTGTAACTAGGGCGTGTCCTCGGGCTCCCGCCACTGCGGGTGCTCCCGGTCGGCCCATCGGCGCTCGACCGACCCGGTACGCATGCCACGGCGTGCCTCCGGGTCGGCGAGCGCCATCGCCATGTGTCCGGCCAGCGCGATGCCGATGGCCAGGGCCAGCCAGTCGTGTACGAACGTCGCGCTCGTGCGCCACACCAGCGGCGCGAGGCCGGTGAACCACATCAGCAGCCCGGTCCCGAGCATCACGAGCACGGCGCCGGCGATCCAGGCGGCGTAGAGCTTCTGCCCCGCGTTGAACTTCCCGGAGGGCCGGGAGACGGCCCGGTGGTCACGGCGCAGAGCCGCGCGCAGCCACTGCCTGTCGTACGGCCCGAAGCGGTTGAGCCGGGAGAGATCGGCGCGCAGCGCCCGCGACGCGAGGCCCGCGAGCAGGGGTACGGGGACGAGCAGCCCGGACCATTCGTGGACGGTGACCACGAGGTGGCGGCGGCCGACGAGTTCGGCGAGCTGGGGAACGTACAGGCAGGCGGCGGTCGCCACGCACAGGAGCGTCAGCCAGGCGGTGACGCGGTGCACCCAGCGCTGGGCCGGGGTGAACCGGCGGACGCGCCCGGAGGGTTCAGACGGTGGGGGCGTCGTCGCGGCCGTTGGACCGGCCGACCCAGGCGTCGACGTCATAGCCGAGCTCCTCCCAGTATCCGGGGCGCACGGAGTCGGTGACGGTGATCCCCGAGAGCCATTTCGCCGACTTGTAGAAGTACATCGGGGCCACGTACAGCCGAACCGGCCCTCCGTGGGAGTGGCTGAGCGGCCGGTCCTGCATCCGGAGCGCGACCAGCACGTCGTCACGCCGGGCCTGCTCGATCGTGAGGCTCTCGCTGTAGGCACCGTCGAAACAGGTGAAGCGGACGGCCTTCGCGCCGGGCCGTACACCGGCCGCGTCCAGCAGCGCGGCGAGCCGCACCCCTTCGAAAGGGGTCTCGGGCACCCGCCAGCCGGTGACGCACTGGACGTCGCGGACCATGCGGGTCTGCGGCAGCGCCCGGAGCGAGTCCAGGGTGTACGTGGCGGGGCGGTCGACGAGTCCGTCCACGGTGAGGCGGTAGTCGGCCGCGCTCTTCTTCGGTACGGAGGAGGCCACCGAGTAGTAGCGGAACCCACCGCCGTTGGGCAGCAGCCCGGTCAGGCCGGTGGGGTCCTTGTCGGCGACCGCGCCGAGACCGGTCTCCATGACCCGCTGGAGTGCCGGCGCGGCCACCACCGCGGCGGCGCCCGCGCCGAGCACGGCAAGGACCAGACGGCGGCCGACGGGCGGGCCTTCGGCATCGGGAGGGCGAGTGTTCACGCCCCCAATAGATCACCCGCGGTCTCCTGTCACCAGGGGCCGCGGGTGTCCGTCACTCTTCGGTAAGAACGTCCCTCAGCGCTCGGAGCCGGCCTCGGCGGCCTTCTCCAGCTGGAACGCCTCGTTGCCGAGGCCGATCCTGGCGTGCACCTCCGGCTTGGTGGAGCGCAGCACGGCGCCGTACACGAGGCCGCCGACGAGCGCGACACCGATGATGCCGGGCAGCAGCCAGTTGAGGACCGAGCCGGGGCCCGAGCCGACCAGCACGTCGAAGTCCTTGACGGTCAGGACGGCGATGGCCAGCAGGGCGAGGCCGGCCAGCCCGGAGGCCACCAGACGGGGCGCCTGCGCGCGGCCCGCACCGCGACGCACGAAGAAGGCGATGACGGCGAAGGCGGCGGCGGCCATCAGCAGGATGACGCCGAGCGCGCCGACGTTGCCCATCCAGGTGAACAGGTGCAGCACCGGTGCGGTGGGGTCGCCGATGGGGTTCTCGTCGGTGAGGGCGAAGGCCAGCACCACGGCGAAGGAGAGGACGGACTGGAGCAGCGAGCCGGTGGCCGGGGCGCCGCTGGTCCTGCTCGTACGGCCGAAGGCGGCGGGCAGCAGGCCCTCGCGGCCCATCGCGAACGCGTAGCGGGCGACGACGTTGTGGAAGCTCAGGAGCGCGGCGAACATGCCGGTGACGAAGAGGACGTGGAGTACGTCGGTGAACGTGGCGCCGAGCCGCTCCTCGGTGAGACCGAAGAGCATCCCCGGGCCCTCCTTGAGCGAGGTGTCCGCGATGAACCCGGGGCCGGTGGCGACGGTCAGCGCCCAGGAGCTGACGGCGAGGAACAGGGCCGCGTACCCGACGGCGAGGAACATCACGCGCGACACGACGATCTGCGGGCGGCTGGTCTCCTCGGCGTAGACGGGGGCCTGTTCGAAGCCGACGAACGCCGCGATGCAGAAGCAGAGCGCGGTGCCGAGACCCGCTCCGGTCAGGGTGTCGGGGTTGAACGCCTGGAAGGACAGGCCCTCGGGGCCGGGCTGGCTGACGGCGGCGACGTCGAAGATCACGACGAGGGCGCACTCGACGACCAGCAGCACGCCGAGGACCTTGGCGTTGAGGTCGATCTTGAGCCAGCCGAGGACGCCGACGATCAGGACGGCGACGAGGGCCGGCAGCCACCAGCCCATCTCGATGTCGAGGTAGGTGGCGAAGAGCCCGGCGACCTCGAAGCCGAGGATGCCGTAGATGCCGACCTGCATGGCGCTGTACGCGACCAGGGCGACGAGCGAGGCGCCCGCACCGGCCGTCGGGCCGAGCCCGCGCGCGATGTACGCGTAGAAGGCACCGGCGTTGTGCACGTGTCGGCTCATCTCCGCGTAGCCCACGCTGAACAGCATGAGGACGATGCCGAGGATGACGTAGAGCAGGGGCTGGCCGACGATGCCCATCACGCCGAAGACCGTGGGCATCACACCGGCGACGACCATCAGCGGGGCGCTGGCGGCGAGGACCGAGAGCAGGAGCCCCGGTGTGCCGAGCCGGTCGGCCCGCAGTGCGCGCTCCTCGCCCTTGTAGGTGCTTATCCCGCCGGTGTCGCCGGCCGCCGTTGCGGCGCCGGCCCGTCTCGTATCTGAACTGCCCGTCGACATGGCGGGGTTGTTCCCTTCGGTGAGTGGTGCGCGGGTCACGGGGCACCGAGCGCGAAGCGGCGCGCGGCAAGAAATTCGGGGTACGGATCGCGGCCGGAGTACGACCAGGGAGCCGGAGTGACGTGCGGGCCGATGCGGTGGAAGAGGGCGGCGGCCTCGGCGGGGCGCCCTTCGCAGACCTTGGCGTGGGCGAGGAAGTTGAGGTCGGCGCGGTGGCGGGGGTGGTCCTCGCGCTCCCACTCCAGCCACCAGTCGAAGGCCGCCTTCATGACCTGTCTGGCCCGCCGCCCCGACCAGTGCCCCGATCCGGCCGGGTCGTCGGACTCGCTGCCCGCGGCGACCAGGACGCGGTAGCGCTCGGCGTGGGCGACCACGGGGAGCACGGCGAGCGGCGAGTCCGCGGGGGCCTGTTCGGCGGCCCAGGCGGCGAAGTCGTAGACCTCGTGCAGCGGGTCCTGGCCGCTTTCGGGGTGGCACTCGGCGAGCTGGGCGGTCATCAGGTGGTGCGCCTGGTGGTGCTCGGGGTGGCGGGCCCGGATCTCCTCGAAGTGCCGGGCGGCCTCCTCCCGCGCGCCCTCCTCCCCCTGCGAGCCGCGGGCGCCGTCGAGCATCAGGAGGGCCAGCCAGGGCGTCGGGTCGGCGGGGTCGAGCCGGATCGCGGTCAGGCAGGCTTCGCGGGCCTTTCCGGAGGCGCCGGAGGGTGCCTTGGGGCGCAGGGCGCGGGAGACCGAGGCCCAGGCGAGGAGGGTGGCGGCGTCGATGCTCTCGGGTTCGGCGAGGAGCCAGTCACCGGCCCAGCCGAGGGCGGACGGAGCCTCGGCGAGGGCGACGACGCGATGGCCCCTGCGGTCCCAGTCGGTGCCGGTCGCGGCGAGCAGGGTACGCACTCTGGTCCACCGGCCCTGCTCGAACTGACCTCGCACTTCGACGAGTTCGCTGTCGTCGAGAGCCGGGTCGAAGGGGTGGTCCGAGCGACCGCCCCGTCGGCGGGAGCGGCCCAGGGGCGGCGGAGGCGGGGACATCCGCAGGCTTCTTTCGATGCGATGTGCGAGCAAATGATCGCGCACAGCAAACCGGCAGGGAACACTCCGAGTCAAGGGGAGACCTTCTCCAACTCCTCTCGCTTCCGACACAGTTGGCCGATTGCGTCCCGGTCGGAAGAGGTTCGCGCAGCTCACCGTGGGTGCCGGGGGTACCAGGAGTGACGCGTGCCACACTGGCGTCATGGAGAATCGTGAACCCCTCAAACCACTTCTCTTCGTCTTCCCGGGGCCGCTGCGCGACCAGTTGGTCGCCGCGGTGCTCGCCGGTGCGAAGGTGTCCACGTCCGGTCTGCTGGCCGAATACGAGGTGGAGAAGGAGGAGCTGCCGCCGGTCGGCGAGCGCTCCGCGCTGATCGACTCGGACGGACGGGAGGTCGCCGTGGTCGAGGTGACGGACGTCCGGGTGGTCCGCCTCGGCGACATCGGCCTCCAGCACGCGATCGACGAGGGCGAGGGCTACACGACGGTCGCCGAATGGCGGGCCTCGCACGAACAGTTCTGGCACAGCGAGGAGATGCGGGAGGCGCTCGGCGACCCGGAGTTCACCGTCGACGACGACACGCTGATCGTCGCCGAACGCTTCCGGGTCGTCGAGCTGCTCGATCCGCTCGGCTGATCCGCCGGGGCGGACCTGTCCGCACCGGCGGCAGGTTCAGTTCTGGCGCAGTGGCGGCATGGGCACCGGGATGTCGTACGCGGTCGCGCCCGCCCCGACCCCGCCCTCGCAGGTGTTGGGCGGCTGTGTGCCCGTCCCCCGCGTCGAGGGCCGCTCGGCGGCCCAGAACATGTAGCCCAGCATGCCGGAGGTCGTCCCGGCCCCGTTGGGTGCGACGGACTGCTCGAACGTCCCCGTCGACTTCTGCAGCGAGTTCGCGAAGTCCGTGCACTCCGGCAGCGACTTGGTCTGGTCACCGATGTAGAAGGCCCCGGTGAACTTGGCGGGGGCGAGCGGCGGCACCGGCGGCGAGTAGGTGGGCTTGCCGTCCACGTGTTCCTGCCAATTGGCGATGGCGGACGAGGCGGAGGGCTGACGCGCGGGCACCATCGCGTTGGCGTAGTCGAGGACGGGGGCGTCCGTGCGCAGCCAGTCGGCGGTGGCCTTGCGGTTGATGCCGATCAGCCAGCGGTCACCGGCCGCGGTGTCGATGGTGAGGCGGGCCGCCGGGTCCGTGCCGGCCGCCTGGTAGGGGTGGACCGAGCGGTAGGCGTCGATGAACGACTGCAGTCCGGCGAGGTTCGGGCCGGTGTTCTGTTCGTAGTCGATCTCGATCCCGACGCCGAGTTCGCTCGCGACGGCCGCGGCGTTGAGGCCGAGCCGGGTGGCGTCCTCGGTGAGGGCCGCGTCCCATTCATCGGTGTAGGTGATGCCTCCGATGGAGAGCATCACGCGAATCCCGTGCGAGGTGAAGTACCGCACGATCTCCGGTGTCATGCCCTTGGGCAGGCCGTTGACCGTGGTCGCGTCGTTCGTACGGTGCAGGAGCCGCTGGGGCTCGACGAAGCTGAGGACGACCAGGTTGACGGCCGGCCGGCCGTCCCCCCGGTCGATCAGCCAGTGGTTCATCGAGTCGAATTCGGCGGTGCTGCGTACGGTGCCCCAGGTACAGGCGTCGTCGCTGCAGTGCCAGGCGCCGTAGATCTGCGGCGGGGTGGGGGCGGCGGCCGAGGCGGCCGGCGCCTGGGGGACGAGCAGAGCCACGAGCAGGCCCAGGGTGCCGAGCAGCCTCGCGGTGAGCGTGCGGGAGACAAGCGGTCTGGGGCGCATACGGACCTCCGGAGAGGGAGCAGCCGACAGGACGGGGGGCGCTACGGGGGTGGCGCAGGCAGCGTGACAGGTCCAGACCAAGTCGGCAAGAGGCGGAGGCGGCCGTTCCCGCCTCCGCCGGACCCCTAGGCCACGGCCTCCGCCGCCGCCCGGCCCGCGGCACGGCCCGAGAAGATGCAGCCACCGAGGAAGGTGCCTTCGAGCGAGCGGTATCCGTGGACTCCGCCGCCGCCGAAACCGGCCGCCTCCCCCGCCGCGTACACCCCGGGCAGCGGGGTGCCGTCCGCCGCGAGGACCCGGGAGGAAAGGTCCGTCTCCAGGCCGCCCAGCGACTTGCGGGTGAGGATGTTGAGGCGCACCGCGATCAGCGGGCCCGCCTTGGGGTCGAGGATGCGGTGCGGCTTCGCCGTACGGATCAGCTTGTCGCCGAGGTAGGCGCGGGCCCCGTGGATCGCGGTGACCTGGAGGTCCTTGGTGAAGGGGTTGGCGATCTCGCGGTCGCGGGCGGTGATCTCGCCGCGCAGCGCTTCCTCGTCGATGAGCTTGTCGCCGGTCAGGGCGTTCATTCCGCGCACGAGGGCGCCGAGGTCGTTCTCGACGACGAAGTCCACTCCGTTGTCCATGAACGCCTTGACGGGCGCCGGGACATCGGCGCGCGCCCGGCCGATCACGTCACGGATCGACTTGCCGGTGAGGTCCGGGTTCTGCTCGGAGCCGGAGAGCGCGAACTCCTTGCCGATGATCCGCTGGTCGAGGACGAACCAGGTGTAGCCGTACCCCGACTTCATGATGTGGTCGAGGGTGCCGAGCGTGTCGAAGCCGGGGAAGAGCGGGACCGGGAGCCGCTTGCCGCGCGCGTCCAGCCAGAGGGACGAGGGGCCGGGGAGGATCCTGATGCCGTGCTTGGCCCAGATCGGGTTCCAGTTCTCGATGCCTTCGGTGTAGTGCCACATCCGGTCGCGGTTGATGTGGTGCGCGCCCGCCTCCTCCGCGATGCCGAGCATCAGGCCGTCGACGTGGGCGGGGACCCCGGAGAGCATCTTCTCGGGCGGGGTGCCGAGCCGCTCGGGCCACTGCGACCGTACGAGGTCGTGGTTGCCGCCGATGCCGCCGGAGGTGACGATCACGGCCTGGGCCTTCAGCTCGAAGGTGCCGGCGGCCTCACGGCTGCTCGCGGTGCCGCGTTCGGCGCCGCTCGGTTCGAGGATCTCGCCGGTGACCGTGTCGACCGCCCCCGCCGAGCGGCCGAGGCCGGTGACCCGGTGGCGGAAGGCGAACCGGACGAGGCCCTTGGCGACGCCCTCGCGCACCCTCCGCTCGAAGGGCGCGACGACTCCGGGGCCGGTGCCCCAGGTGATGTGGAAGCGGGGGACGGAGTTGCCGTGGCCGGTGGCGTCGTATCCGCCGCGTTCGGCCCAGCCCACGACGGGGAAGAACCGCATGCCCTGGGCGTGCAGCCAGGACCGCTTCTCGCCGGCCGCGAAGTCGACGTACGCCTCCGCCCACTTCCGTGGCCAGTGGTCCTCCTCGCGGTCGAAGCCCGCCGTGCCGTACCAGTCCTGGAGGGCCAGCTCGTGGCTGTCCTTGATCCGCATCCGGCGCTGCTCGGGCGAGTCGACGAGGAAGAGACCCCCGAAGGACCAGTGCGCCTGACCACCGATGGACTGCTCGGGTTCCTGGTCGAGCAGGATCACCGAACGTCCCGCGTCGACGAGCTCGGCGGTGGCCACCAGCCCCGCGAGCCCTGCCCCGATCACGATCACATCAGCGTCGTACGCCATGGATTCCATCCTTGTCACGAAGTTACTCGTGCGTCAGATCTTGGGTTCGGGCCGCGGCCACGTCAACCGTCCGGCGCCTCCCGCCTGCGGCGGTGTCATCGGCAAGCCCCGTGGTGGATTATTAATAATGGCCAGCATTAGAGTGGGGTCATGGCGAGAACGGCAGGAACCGACACCAGGGACAAGCTGCTCCGCGCCGCCGAGGAGCTCTTCGCGGCGCAGGGGATCGACGGTGCCCAGATACGGGACATCGTGCGGCTGGCCGGACAGAGCAACCCGTCCGCCGTGCAGTACCACTTCGGCTCACGGGCCGGGCTGCTCGACGCGGTGATGGCGGGCCGCCAGGAGCGGGCCGAACAGGTGCTGGCCCCGCTGCTGGCGGAGCTGGACGAGGACGCCGGGGTACGGGAGCTGCTCACGGCCCTGGTGACCTCCGAGGCGGCCCTGCTGGCCGATGACCGGGGGCGCCGCTGCCTGCGCGTGTCGGCGCAGCTCAGTCATGAGACCGGGCTGCGTACGGGCGTCCCGCACCCGGCACTGGACGCCACCGCGTACGGGCGGCTGATCGCCCGGATCGGCGCGTGCCTCGGCGCCCTGCCCCGCCCCGTACGCCTGGAGCGGCTCGACCTGGCCCTCACCCTGATCGGCGCGGCGCTGGCCGACCGCGCCCGCCAGTACCTCGACGGCACCGAGCCGCTGACCGGCGAGGGGCTCTTCCGCGCCGATCTCGTCGAGACCACCACCGCGTTTCTGCACGCCCCCGTGGGCCGAGACGCGTAGGACCGGCCTTCCTCACCGGCCGGTCCACCCCACCCGCACACAGAAGGACAGCGCAATGAGCGACAAGACCGACCTCACCGACAAGACCGTCGTCATCACCGGCGGCGCCCGGGGCCTCGGCGCCGAGGCGGCCCGCCTGGCCGTCGCGGGCGGCGCCAACGTGGTGATCACCGACGTCCTCGACGAGGAGGGCGAGGCCACCGCGGCGGCGCTCGGGGCGAAGGCCCGCTTCCAGCACCACGACGTGACGTCCGAGGAGGACTGGCAGCGCGTGACCGCCTTCGCGCTCGCCGAGTTCGGCCGGATCGACGGCCTGGTGAACAACGCGGGGATCTCCACCGGTCAGCCGCTGGAGACCGAGACCGTGGAGCACTTCCGCAAGGTCATCGACATCAACCTCACCGCGGTCTTCATCGGCATGAAGACCGTGATCCCGGTGATGAAGGCGAACGGCGGCGGTTCCATCGTCAATATCTCCTCGGCCGCCGGCCTCATGGGTCTCGCACTGACCTCCAGCTACGGCGCCTCCAAGTGGGGCGTACGCGGGCTGACCAAGATCGGCGCGGTGGAACTCGGCACGGACCGGGTCCGGGTGAACTCCGTCCACCCCGGCATGACCTACACCCCGATGACCGCCGCCGTCGGCATCCAGCAGGGCGAGGGCAACTACCCGAACACCCCGATGGGCCGGGTCGGCGAGGCGGCGGAGATCGGGGAGGCCGTGGTCTTCCTGCTCTCGGACGCCGCTTCGTACATCACGGGCGCCGAACTCGCCGTCGACGGCGGCTGGACCACGGGCCCGACCGTGAAGTACGTCATGGGCCAGTAGCCCGGGCCGTGCAGCGATCACGGCCGGCGGCGTGCTGTTGGATGGACGGCATGAGTGCTGCTGACGAGATCCTGGACATCGTCGACGAGAACGACGAGGTCGTCGGACAGGCCCCGCGCGGGGAGGCGACCGCGCGGGGCCTGCGCCACCGCTGCGTCTTCATCGAGGTGCGGGACGCGGAGGGCCGGCTGTTCGTGCACCGCAGGACCGCCACCAAGCTGGTCTTCCCCTCGCACTACGACATGTTCGTCGGCGGGGTCGTGGGCGCGGGCGAGTCCTACGACGAGGCGGCGCTGCGCGAGGCCGAGGAGGAGCTGGGAGTCACCGGACTCCCCCGCCCCGAACCCCTCTTCACGTTCCTCTACGAGGGCGGACGCCACACCTGGTGGTCCGCCGTCTACCAGGTACGGTGCGAGCTGCCGGTGCGTCCGCAGGTGGAGGAGGTCGCCTGGCACACCTTCCTCACCGACGCGGAGCTGGAGCACCGGCTCGGCGACTGGACATGGGTGCCGGACGGACTGGAGACGTATCAGCGGCTGAAGGGCTTCAGGGCGCGCTGACCCGGCCCCGCAGAACGCCGCATACCGGCAGATAAGGTTCCGACGTGAACGACTTTGTGCAGGGTCTCCGGCTGTGGTTCGCGCCGCAGCGGATCCGCGAAGAGGGCGACACCCCCGACTACCGCTTCTCCCTCGCCAATGAGCGCACCTTCCTCGCCTGGCTCCGCACGGCTCTCGCGCTGATCGGCGGCGGTTTCGCCGTCGACCAATTCCTCCCGGATCTGGTCCGGGCCGTGCGGACCGGTTTCTCGCTCGCCCTGCTCGCCGCCGGTGTGCTCTGCGCGCTCCGTGCGGTGAACCACTGGGTCCGGTGCGAGCGGGCCATGCGCCGCGGCGAGGACCTGCCGGTCTCCCGCTTCCCGACCCTGCTGAGTCTCGCGGTCGCCGCCGTCGCCCTGGCGATGGTGGTGGTGGTCCTCTTCGGCTGGGAGTCCTGATGTCCGGCCCCGAGCGGGATCCCGGCCTCCAGCCGGAACGGACCAGGCTGGCCTGGCGCCGCACCACCTTGTCCTCCACGGTGGTGGCCGTCCTGGCCGGCCGGCAGGCGCTGCACGGCGGGGCGACTCCGGCGGCGGTGATCGCCGTGGCGCTGAGCGTGCTGGCCTGGCTCGGCTTCCTGCGGGTGGCGCATCTGCGGGTGATGGCCATGGGGGCGGCCCGACCGGAGATGATGTCACCGCGCAGCGCGCTGATGTCGGCCGCGTGCACGGTCGCGCTGGCGGTGTTCGCCGCCGCCATGCTGTTCTGAGCAGGGCGCTCCAGGGAGGGCCGACGCTCAGGGCCGGGCGGTCAGGGCCAGGGCGCTCAGGTCTCCCATTCCACGGCGACGACGATCTTTCCGCGGGTGCGGCCCTCCTCGTTGAGCCGGTAGGCGTCCGCGGCCAGTTCCAGCGGGAAGACCCGGTCCACATGGACCCGGACGATGCCCTGTTCGGCCAGCTCCGCCAGCTGCGCCAGATCCGTGGCGTCGGGCCGCACGAACGCGTACTTGCCTCCGTACGACAGGACCTCGGCGTCCGCGATGGAGGCGAGCCGGCCGTCGGGCCCGAGCGCGTCGGCGGAGGCCCGCAGGGCCTCGCCGCCGACGGTGTCGAAGGCCGCGTCGATACCCTCGGGCACCAGGTCCCGCAGCCGGTCGGCGAGCCCCTCGCCGTACGCGACGGGCTCCGCGCCCAGCTGCCGCACATGGTCGTGGTTGTGCGGACCGGCCGTGCCGATGACCCGGCAGCCGATGTACCGGGCGAGCTGTACCGCCATCGAGCCGACGCCGCCGGCCGCCGCATGCACGAGCACGGTCTCCCCGGCCCGGACCCGCAGCGTGCGGTGCAGCACCTGGTAGGCGGTGAGGCCGGTCAGCGGCAGGCCGGCGGCCTCCTCGAAGCTCAGGCTCAGCGGCTTGCGGGCCAGGGTGCGCACGGGTGCGGCCACGTACTCGGCGAACGTACCGCGGGAGAGGAAGTCCTCGCGGACGTAGCCGATGACCTCGTCGCCCACCGCGAACTCGTCGACGGCGACTCCGGGTTGGACGACCACTCCGGAGACGTCCCAGCCGGGGATCACCGGGAAGACGGCTTCGAGGCCGCCCTGGAGATAGCCTTCGCGGGCCTTCCAGTCGACGGGGTTGACGGACGCCGCGCGCACCTTCACCAGCACCGCGTCGGGGCCGACCTTCGGGTCCGGCCGCTCGCCGTACTCCATGACGTCGGCCGAGCCGTACCTGCTGTAGCTGATCGCCTTCATCCTCCGACCATCGGCGCAGGTCAGGGTCGCCGCAACTCGGGCCGGGCGACCGTCCCCCGTACCGTTCTCACCAGCGCGGGACCGACGGCGTCGTCCACTCCGGCTCGGCCACGCGCATGGCCGCCGCGTCGTCGCGCTCACGCATCGTGCCGTCGTCGTCGAGCCAGCGCCTGTGCAGTACGGCGAGGCGCTCGCGGTCCAGTTCGACGCCGAGGCCGGGGGCGTCGGAGACCGTCAGCCGTCCGCCCTCGAAGACATGGCGGGTGGTGACGACGTCCTCGGTCTGCCACGGGTAGTGGCTGTCGCAGGCGTAGTCGAGGTTGGGGACGGTGGCCGCGACCTGGGTCATCGCGGCGAGGCTGATGCCCAGGTGGGTGTTGGAGTGCATGGAGAGCCCGACCCCGAAGGTGCGGCAGATCGCGGCGAGCTCCCGGGTGCGGTGCAGTCCGCCCCAGTAGTGGTGGTCGGAGAGGACGACCTGGACGGCGTCGCGGGCGAAGGCCGCGGGGAGTTCGGCGAGGGTCGTGACGCACATGTTCGTGGCCAGCGGCACATCCGTCCCGGCGGAGACGGCGGCCATGGCCTCCGTGCCGCTCGCCGGGTCCTCCAGGTATTCGAGTACGCCCTTCAGCTCGCCGGCGACGTACAGGGAGGTCTCGACCGACCAGGCCCCGTTGGGGTCCAGACGCAGCGGCTGCCCGGGGAACGCCTCGGCGAGCGCCCTGATCGCGGCGATCTCCTGGTCGGGCTCGAAGACGCCGCCCTTGAGCTTGAAGGAGGAGAAGCCGTAGTCACGGGCGAACCGCTGCGCCTGGCCGACGATTCCGGCCGGGTCCAGCGCGGCGCCCCAGTCGTCCCGCTCACCGGCTCCGGGGTGGGCGGCCCAGCGGTAGAAGAGATAGGCGCTGTACTCGACGGTGTCGCGGACCTTGCCACCCAGCAGCGCGTGCACGGGCAGGCCGAGGGTCTTGCCGAGCGCGTCCAGGCAGGCGACCTCGAAGCCGGAGACGACGGAGAGCCGCAGCTTGTCCACGGTCTGGACGCCGCGCAGGCCGCCCGCGTCGACCCGCTCGTCGGCGGACCGTGAATCGCCGCACACCTCGTCCGCGAGAGCGAACAGCCCGTTCACGTCAGTGACCGACCGGCCCTGCAGTGCCTGGGCGAGCGGCCGGGCCAGCTCAAGGTACTTGCCGTCGCCGTAGGTCTCCCCGATGCCCGTCACGCCGCCGCGTGTGACGACTTCCACGATGAGACGTGGGGTGTACGGCTGGTGGACGCCCTGAGTGTTGAGGAGCGGCGGATCGGCTATCAGGATCGGAGTGAGGCGGACTTCGTCGATCAACAGGGCTGTATCCATACGTGAACCCTATTCACGCATGCGGCTGAATGCCAGAGTCCGTCCCGGGTTCGCGCACATCGATTACGGGAGTTCACTGGACGACATACCGACTGGTCGGCATCATGGTCACCGATCGTCCTACCGCCCCGGAGGTGCGCACCATGAGCTCAGTCCACCCGCCAGGTCTCGACCCCGACCTGCTGCGCGGCCATCTCGACCGCGAGCGGCCGGGGCTGGTGAGCGGACCGCTCGAAGCCCGGCTGATCGAGGGAGGGCGCTCGAACCTCACGTACATCGTGAGCGACGGCACCCACCGCTGGGTCGTTCGCAGACCTCCGCTCGGTCATGTCCTGGCCACCGCGCACGACATGAAGCGCGAGCACCGGGTGATCAGCGCCCTGCACCCCACCGCCGTGCCGGTACCGGAGCCGGTGCTGCTCTGCGAGGACGATTCAGTCATCGGCTCCCCCTTCTACGTCATGGAGTACGTCGAGGGGACCCCCTTCCGTACGGCCGAGGAGCTCGCCCCGCTCGGCGCCGCCCGCACCCGGGCCGCGATCCTCGGCCTGGTCGACACCCTGGTGGATCTCCACGCCGTGGACCCCGAGTCCGTCGGGCTCGGTGACTTCGGCCGCCCGGAGGGTTTCCTCGACCGGCAGCTGCGCCGCTGGGGCAAGCAGCTGGACGCCTCCCGCAACCGCGAACTCGCCGGGATCGACGAGCTGCACTCCGCGCTCGGCCGCGCACTGCCCGCCTCCCCCGCGCCCACCGTCGTGCACGGCGACTACCGCCTGGACAACGTCCTGATCGGCCCGGACGACGAGATCAGGGCCGTCCTGGACTGGGAGATGTCGACCCTCGGCGACCCGCTGACCGACCTCGGCCTGCTGGTGATGTACAGCTCCGACCTCGACCTGCCCGAGTCGCCGGTCTCCACCACGAGCGGCGCCGCCGGCCACCCGACACCCGCGGAGCTGATCGAGCGCTACGCCGCCCGCTCCGGCCGGGACACCTCCGCCATCTCCTGGTACACGGCGTTCGCCTGGTTCAAGCTCGCCGTGATCCTGGAGGGCATCCACTACCGCTACACCCTGGGCCAGACCGTCGGCGCCGGCTTCGACCGCATCGGCGATCTCGTCCCCGTCTTCATCGAGCACGGCCTCACCACCCTCCAGGAAGGCTGAGTTACCCCATGGACTTCGCATTCGACGCCCGCACCGAAGAGCTGCGCGCCAAGCTGCTCACCTTCATGGACGAGCACGTGTACCCGGCGGAGAAGACCGCCGAGGAGCAGCGCGAGCACCTCGCGTCGCCGTGGGACACCCCGCAGATCGTCGAGGACCTGAAGGCCGAGGCGCGCAGGCAGGGCCTGTGGAACCTCTTCCTTCCCGACGCCGGGTACGGTGCCGGGCTGACGAACCTCCAGTACGCCCCGCTCGCCGAGATCCTGGGCCGCAGCCCGCAGTTGGCGCCGACCGCGCTGAACTGCGCGGCCCCGGACACCGGGAACATGGAGGTGCTCCACCAGTTCGGCACCGACGAGCAGAAGAAGCAGTGGCTGGAGCCGCTGCTCGCCGGTGAGATCCGGTCCGCGTTCGCGATGACCGAGCCCGAGGTGGCGTCGTCGGACGCGACGAACATCGAGACCCGGATCACGCGGGACGGCGACGACTACGTCATCAACGGCCGCAAGTGGTACATCTCCGGGGCGATGAACCCGGACTGCCGGATCTTCATCGTGATGGGCAAGACCGACCCCGACGGCTCCGACATCCGGCGCCAGCAGTCGCAGATCCTCGTCCCGCGCGACACCCCGGGGCTCGAAGTGCGGCGCGCCATGCAGGTGTACGGATACGAGGACCACTACCACGGCGGTCACGCCGAGGTCGTGTTCACCGATGTGCGGGTGCCCGCCACGAATCTCGTCGGCGAGGAGGGCGGCGGCTTCGCCATCGCCCAGGCACGGCTGGGCCCGGGCCGTATCCACCACTGCATGCGGCTGATCGGGATGGCCGAGCGGGCCATCGAGCTGATGTGCCGGCGGGCCGTGTCCCGTACGGCCTTCGGCAAGCCGCTCGCCCAGCAGGGCGTGGTCCAGAACTGGATCGCGGACGCCCGGGTCACGGTGGAGCAGCTACGGCTGCTCGTCCTGAAGACGGCCTGGCTGATGGACACCGTGGGCAACCGCGGTGCGCACACCGAGATCCAGTCCATCAAGATCGCCACCCCGCGCGCGGTCGTCGGCATCCTCGACCAGGCGGTGCAGCTGCACGGCGCGGGCGGGGTCAGCCAGGACTTCCCGCTTGCCGAACTGTGGGCGGCGGCACGGACGCTGCGTCTGGCGGACGGCCCGGACGAGGTGCACCAGCGGTCGCTGGCCCGCCGCGAGATCAAGAAGTACCTCTAGGCCCTCTCGTTTGGATCATGCGGATCATGCCGGGCTGATCCAAACGAAAGACCTTAGGTACTGCTCGGGGAGGCGCGCGGTGCGCGCCTCCCCGAACGGCTCAGAAGGTGAGCTGCCAGCTGTCGACGTAGCCGGTGTCCTGCGCGGCGACGTCCTGCACCCGGAGCTTCCAGGTGCCGTTCGCCACCTCCGCCGAGGCGTTGACCGTGTAGGTCGTGATCACGTTGTCGGCCGAGTCGCTGCTGCTCGAATTCTTCAGCCGGTAGGCGGTGCCGTCGGGGGCCAGCAGGTCGACGACCAGGTCGCCCCGGTAGGTGTGCTTGATGTCCACACCGACCTGGAGGGCGGAGGGCGCGTTGCCGGTGCGGCCGGTCACCGCGAGCGAGGAGCTCACCGCAGCCCCGTTGTCGGGCACGCTCAGATCGGTGGTGGTCGAGTAGACGTCACCGGCCGGCGGGGTGACCGTACCGGCGGAGAGGGTCCAGATCGCGTGGGCGACGGCGTCGCTGTTGCGGTCCAGGGCGGTGTCGTTGATGTTGGCCGTGGTGTCGCACGAGGAGTGGTAGCAGCGGTCGAAGGACTGCCCCGCGGTGCCGCCCCACTTCTGGGCCTGCGCGGCGCTCTTCGTGTTGCTCGCTCCGGTGAACAGACCGCCGACGGGCACGCCCGCGCTCTTGAACGGGGCGTGGTCGGAACGGCCGTCGCCCTCGGTCTCTATCTCGGTGGGTACCGACAGACCGGCGAAGTAGTTCTTGAAGGTCTGCTCGATGACCGGGTCGTCGTCGTAGACGAAGTAGCCGGGGTTCGGCGAGCCGATCATGTCGAAGTTGAGATAGCCGGAGAGCTTCGAACGCTCCGTCGTCGGCAGGTTGTTGACGTAGTACTTGGAGCCGACGAGCCCCAGTTCCTCGGCGCCCCACCAGGCGAACCGGAGGTGCTTGTCCGGTGCGAGCTGGGCGCGGGAGACGGCGAGAGCGGTTTCGAGTACGGCGGCCGAGCCCGACCCGTTGTCGTTGATGCCGGCGCCCGAGGTCACCGAATCGAGGTGCGAGCCCGCCATCAGGACCTGGTTGGGGTCGCCGCCGGGCCAGTCGGCGATCAGGTTGTAGCCGGTGGCACCGCCCGAGGTGAACTGCTGGAGGGCCGTGGTGTACCCGGCCGCGTCGAGCTTGGCCTTCACGTAGTCGATCGACGCCTTGTAGCCCGTCCTGCCGTGCGCCCGGTTGCCGCCGTTGGCGGTGGCGATCGACTGCAACTGGGTCAGATGGGCCTTGACGTTGGCGAGCGGGATGTCGGGGGCGGCAGCTGCCTGCGGGGCCGCGGCCCCGCTCGGGTCCGCCGCCTGCGCCGCCGGGGCGGCGGTCGCGAGCAGAGCGACGAAGGCGAGTGCGGCGGCTGCCCGGGATCTGCGCAGCGCAAAGCGGTTGGGGATCATTTCGAGGCTCCGGATTCCGTTCGGGGACTGACGGAACGTGCGGGGGGTGACCCGGCCACGCCGTGCCCGACCGGGTCCTGGAGCTGCTGGTGCGACGTGCGTGACCGATGTTCAGCGAGATGACCGCGCACCGTCAAGAGCGGGAACCGGACATGCACGTTCTATAAACGGACGGCACCGGGCGGAGGCGGGAGCGGCCCGGCTCCCACGATCATGAAGACCTGGGGAGTGTCCGCAAAATATCGTCGTCCACCCGAAGGGTGGGGCCGGCGGCATCTGGTGCGTGCTCTCGCAAGGCGCCGGAGTGCCCTTGTAGCGGAGCTACTCGGGCATTTCGGCAACGCCGCGAGAGTGCGTGCCAGACACCGCCGGCCAGACGAGACTTTGCGGACACGACCTAGGATGGACGGCGCGACGAACGGATCAACAAGGGGGAATCCGCCCGTGGTTAATGCCGTCAACCGAGCCGTGACCCGATCGACCGACCATGCGCTCGCCCTGTACCAGGAGCTGCGGGCCCGGGGCGCCTCCAGCGTCGACGTCGTCCTCACGGACGCCGGCCTCACCCCGGAGGAGCGCGAGCGGTACCGCGACGAGCTGCTGGCTCTCGGGCTCATCGTCGAGACGGACAACAAGCACGACGACCGCAGGGCGCTCCGTGAGGGCGGCCGGCCGGAGGCGGAGACCGACGACGTCGCCGTCATCGACCCCGAGATCGCCCTGCTGCGGCTGCTGGAGAAGGAACGGACCAGGCTGGGCGAGCATCTGCGCCGGGCCGACGAGGCGTACGGCACGCTCGAAGCACTCGCCGGCCGCTTCCTGAAGGCCGGGACGCTGTCCGGGGCCGAGGCGGAGTTCGAGGTGATCACCGACTACCGGCGCATCCAGCAGGCACTGGAGGACATCACCGACGTCGTCGAGGACGACCTGTGCTCGATGCACCCCACCTCGCTGGTGCGGGAGATCTCCGAGCGCTCACTGAGCCGGGACCGGCGCCAGCTCGAACGGGGCGTACGGGTCCGCTCGGTCTACAACCAGAACCTCGCCGCGTCGCCCGGGGTGGCCGAGCACCTGCGCCGCAAGGCCGAACTGGGCGTGGAGGTACGCCTGTCGCCGGTGGTGCCGATGAACATGATCGTCGCGGATCACCGCTTCGCGGTCCTGCCCGTCGACCCCGAGGACCCCGCCGCCGGCGCCGTCCTCGCCCGCGGCGCGACGCTGGTGCGTTCCTACCGGGCGCTGTACGAGTACTGCTGGCAGACGGCCTCGCCGTACGGTGCGCAGCAGTCTCCCGCACCGGGCGCCGACGGGCTGACGGACCAGCAGCGGGCTGCGCTGCGGATGCTCGCCTCCGGAATGAAGGACGAGAAGATCGCCCGCGGCCTCGGGGTTTCGCTGCGGACCGTGAGCCGGCTGCTGTCCGAGGTGATGCACGAACTCGGCGCGTCGAGCCGGTTCGAGGCCGGGGTGCGCGCGACCCGGTCCGGCCTGCTCGACTGAGCACGGACGGACCCGGGAGCGCCCGGACGGCCTTGTGGGCCTGAGTCCGGTGTGTGCCCGGTCCGTCCCGCACCGCACCCGTCCCTCAGAAACCGAAGACCGGCCCGGTCGGCGAGGCCAGTGGCGTTCCGGCGGGCGGTACGGCGAGCGCGTCCAGAGTCACCGGGCGGCCCGGCGGCACCCCGAGCACGGCGGCGAGCCGGTCGGCGCCCTCCGGCATCACCGGCCGCGCCCAGGCGCTGAGCGCCGCCGCCACACTCAACTGGGCCGCGAGCACACCGAGGTACGCGTCGCCGCGCCCCGGCCGTGAACGCTCGTAGGCCGCCTCCTCACCGAAGCCGGCGACCGACCTGACGACCTCGTCGAGCACGGCGACCGCCCGGCGCGGGTCGAAGGCATCGGGGCCGTACGCCTGTCGCAGGTCGCCGACCGCCCCGGTCAGCCTGCGCAGCTGGACGTCCCAGCCGGCCCCGTCCGGCTGCGCGGCGGGCACCAGGCCGCCGTTCTCGGCCCGCACGGCGCCGAACAGGCCGTTCAGCCAGGTGTTCCAGGTGTCGTCGAGGACCTGGCGGCTGCGTGTCAGGCGGTCGCGGCGGAACCCGGAGCGACGCTCGGCGGCGCGGGTCTCCAGGACGTGACGGCGCAGGGTGTCGGAGCCGAACTCGTTGAGCAGGTCCAGCGCCCACAGGCCCGTCCCGTCCTCCTCCGTCAGGCGGTAGGTCTCGCCGACGACGTGGACGTGCGCGGGCTTCACGCCCTGTTCCAGCAGGAGCGCCGGAAGCAGCACGGCCTCGTGGAACGCGTGCCCCGCACCGCTGAACCGGACCGCGCGGCCGGGCAGTTCGTCGGCCACCGTGCCGTGGCCGGACAGCTGCAGCGCCACGGCCTCGAAGCCGGCGTCCACGACGTGGTCGTCGAAGCCCTCCACCCGCACCGGTACGCCCCAGCGGCCGGGCTGGGACACGGCCACGTCCGGCAGCCCGTCCTCGGCCAGGCTCTCGCACAGCGCGGCGATCCTGGGCGGCATTCCGGCGGTCGCCCAGTAGGAGACGAGGTCGTCGCGGAAGGGCTCCAGCGGCAGGTACAGACGGCGCAGCCTGCGCGGGTGCGCCGCCGTCCCGCACAGGACGCACCGGGGTACGGCCAGGTCGCCCCCGTCGTTGGGCCGCCCGCAGGTGCGGCAGGTGCCCGCGGACGCGGGGGCGGCACAGTGCGGACACCCGCCGGTGACATGGGCGCCGTGGAGCCAGCGCCCACAGGGCTCGCAGTACGGCAGGGGGCGTACGCGTGGGACGACGATGCCCTCGGCGTGCAGCCTGGACACGACGTCCTGGACCCAGCGGCGGTATCCGGCCGAGCGCCGGGGCCGGGCGATCTGGTCGAACTCGACCCCGGCCCGGCGCAGATCGGCCTCGATCGCCGCGCGGTTGCCCTCGGCCACCGCCGCGGGCGGCCTTCCGGTGCGCAGGGCCCGCAGTTCGACCGAGGCCGCATGGTCGGCGGTTCCGGTGGTGAACAGCACGCTCTCGCCGTCGGCGCGCAGGAAGCGGGTGAGGGCGTCGGCGGCGACGTAGGGGCCGGCCAGATGTCCGAGGTGGAGCTCGCCGTGCGTGGCGATCGGTGTCGTGGTGATCCACAGGGACGCTGTGGTTCGCATGGGTGTCCGTTCTGCCGAGTCGTGTGAGGATGCGCGCGAACGCCCGGATACCGTCCGTGTGTTGGCGGTCATCCGTCCTCACCAGCGTGGCAGGGGAACGGTCGTGGGGACGTGTGCGGGAGCCTGCGGACTCACGCCGTGACGTGGATACGCCACGCGCGTCGGCGGGTGCCGCCGTCCGGGTATGCGGCCGAGCGGACCGCTGCCGCCGCCGGATGTCCGGCGGCGGCAGCGGCGTTGAGCTTCGGGGGCGTCCGGCCCGTCGTGGCTCGGGACCTACGTGGGGCGCGGGCGGTGTCCCGACGGGCGCGAGGCGACCGTCAGACGCGGACGAGTGCGTCGTACCGCATCCAGCCCACGCCGTCGGCCGCCGCCGCGGTACTGACGCGCGCGTAGGTCACGTTGTAGGAGTTGTCGACCCAACTGGCGTATTCGCAGCCGGGGCCGGGTGCGCCGACGATGTCACCGGCCTGCTTGGTCTTCACGATCACGCTGTAGGGGTTCGGTTCCTCGTACACGCCTGCCGTCGGCCACAGGACCTTGTAGTCGCAGCTGGACTGCGTCGCCGCGACGGCGCCCTGCGCGGTCACGAGCACACCGGCGGCGGAGAGTGCGGTGGCAACAGCCGCGAGGGTGAGAAGTCTTGAGCGCATGGGTGCGCGTCCTCCCTGGTTGATGGTGAGTCAGGGCGCACAGACTGACAGGCCGCTCGGCACTGCCGCCCACCGGCCTCCCCTGCCACCGGTCCGGCGAGGTGAACCCGCAGGAGCAGGAGAGGGCCACCCGTCACCGGAAGCGCCGGCCGACCTGAACCCGGCAGGCCCTAGTAGCCGCCGGAGGACTCGTGGTCGGCCAGGGCGAGCTCTCTGAGGAACGCCCGCAGGCGCAGCAGCAGCCGCGCGCCGAGGCGGACGGCCCGCGCGTGGTGCGGTCCGTACGCCGCGTTCCAGAGAGCGGGAACGTGGGTCATATATCCAGCTTCGACCCTTTCGCGGAAATCGTCACCCGCGAGGGTCGCGCCGCCCCCGCCGTACGGCGCGACTCCGGGCGGACGCCCTAGGGACGCAGGGCGCGCAGCAGCAGGTCGGCCAGGTGGTCGGCGACCTCCTGCTGGCTGAGGGGGCCGTCGGGGCGGTACCAGGTGGACAGGTGGTGGACCGAGCCGAAGTGGTAGTCGACCACGAGGTCCGCGGGGGTCGCCGTGGAGAACACCCCGGCCTTCTGGCCCTCTTCGATCAGCGCCCGGAAACGCTCGTGGTAGCGGCGTCGCTCCACGCGCACCTGCTTGTTCTTCTCGGGGCTCAGATGGTGCATCGAGCGGAAGAAGATCGAGGCGTCGTCGAGGTTCTCGATGGTCGTGACGACCACGTCGGCCGCCGCGTCGCGCAGTCTCCGCTCGATCGGCGCGTCCGCGTTCGCGTAGGCGTCGAGCCGCTCCTGCTGGAGCCGCAGCACTCTGGCGTACACCTCGTGGAGGAGGTCTTCCTTGGAGCCGAAGTAGTGGTAGAGGGCGCCCTTGGTGACCCCCGCCGCCTCGACGATCTCCTGGACCGAGGTGCGGTCGTAACCGCGCTCGGCGAAGAGCCGGGTGGCGGCGGCCAGCAGCCTCTGAGGGACGGGAGTGCCGTTCCCGTCCGTCGCCTTGGCCATTGCCGCCACCTGCCTTTCGTACGATGCGTGAACTGTCCTAACGGGGGGAACGCAGTTCCCGCCTGAGGATCTTCCCACTTGCCGTCTTCGGGAGCTCCGTCAGGATCTCCACCTCGCGCGGGTACTTGTACGCGGCGAGCCGCTCCTTGCAGTACGCGCCCAGGTCGCCGGGCTCGACCTCGGCGCCGGGCCGCAGGCTGACATAGGCCCGGACGGTCTCGCCGCGGTACGGATCGGGGACGCCCACGACCGCCGCCTCGCGGACCGCCGGATGGGTGTAGAGCACGTCCTCGACCTCGCGCGGCCACACCTTGAAGCCCGAGGCGTTGATCATGTCCTTCTTGCGGTCGACGACGTAGAGCCAGCCCTGGGCGTCCATGAAGCCGATGTCGCCGGTGCGCAGCTCGCCGTCAGGGAACGCCGCCGCGGTGGCCTCGGGGAGGTTCCAGTAGCCCCGGACGACCTGGGGCCCGCGCACGGCGATCTCGCCCTGCTCCCCGAAGGGCACCTCCTGGCCGTTCTCGTCGATGATCCGGACGACCGTGTCCGGGCCGGGAACGCCGACCGAGAGCGTCCCGGAGACCGGGTCGACGGGGGCTTCCCGCTCCGGCGGCACGGAGGCGCAGGGGGCCGTGCACTCGGTGAGTCCGTAGCCGTTGCGGATGTACGGGCCGAAGCCCGCCCGGAACTTCTCCACCAGCGCGGGCGGCAGCGGTGCGCCGCCGGAGGAGATCACCTGGAAGGAGGCGAAGTGCCCGGGCGTGACGCCGGGGTGGGCGGCGAGCGCCATGAAGGCCGTGGACGGGCCGACGGTGTAGGCGGGGCGGTGCTCGGCGAACGCTTCGAGGACGACGCTGGTCTCGAAGCGGTAGGCGAGGACCAGGGTGCCCGCGTTGGCGATGCAGGCGGCGAGCTGGCACACCATGCCCGTGATGTGGAAGAGCGGGGCGAGCGCGAAGTAGGCGGAGCCCTCGGCGACGGGGTGGCCGGTGCGCTGCCGCTCGGCGTTGACCATGATGTTGCCGTGGGAGTTCATGGCTCCCTTGGGGGTGCCACTGGTCCCCGAGGTGTAGCTGATCAGGGCCACGTCCTCGGCCCCGAGCTCCCGCCCGGCCGGGGCGGCGAGACCCTGCCGGGCGACGGTCACGAGGTCGTCGGCCAGGTCGTCGGCGCCCGGCGCGGGGAGGCGCTCGAACCCCAGGACGCGCGGGTCGTTCTTCGTCTGGAGGTCCAGCTCGCAGGCGGTGAGGGCGATCCGTACGCCCGGGGCCGCCTCCGCGGTGGCCCGCAGATAGGAGTCCCAGGCCCGGTCCGAGCAGATCAGCGCGGTCACCCCGGCGTCCTTCAGTACGTGGCCGACCTCGCCGGACTTGTACATCGGGTTGAGGGGCACGACGGTGGCGCCGGCCTTCCAGGCGCCGAGCAGCGCGATGACGAACTGCGGCGAGTTCTGGAGCATGATCGCGACGCGGTCGCCGCGCACCAGCCCCCGGGCCGCGAGGTGCCCGGCCACGGAGTCCGAGAGCGCGTCCGTCTCGCGGTAGTCGACACGTCCGTCGAAGTAGGCGAGCGCCGTGTGGCCGGGGGCCCGGGCGACGGCGGCGCGGAAGGCGTGCACCAGCGTCTCGGCCGGGGCGACGGGGGCGAGCTGGGCCTCGCTGAGCAGGGCCAGCCAGGGCTTGGCCGCGTAGATCGACTCGGTCATGCGCCGGTCTCCTCCCACTTCCGCTGGAGGTGGTTCATATTGCCCAGCCAGTGGTCGGGGTCCTTCGCACGGGCCCGGTAGTAGCCGGCGACCTCGGGGTGCGGCAGGACGAGGAAGCGGTCCTCCTCGATGGCGTCGAAGAGCGCGTCCGCGACGGCCTCCGGCTCGATCGCGCTGGGGGTGAGCACGAGCTCGCCCGCCGAGCCCGCAGCGGTCAGCATGTCCGTACGGACGCCCTGCGGGCAGATCGCGTGGACCTTGACCCCGCGGTGGCGGTAGGTCAGCGAGAGCCACTCCGCGAAGGCGACCGCGCCGTGCTTGGTCACGCTGTAGGGCGCCGCGCCGATCATCGTCAGCAGTCCCGCGGCGGACGCGGTGGACACGAAGCGGCCGCTGCCGCGCTCCAGCCAGTCCGGGAGCAGTGCCTTCGCCGCGCGTACGTGGGCCATCACGTTGACGTCCCAGGCCGCGGCCCAGACCTCCTCGTCCGCGAAGGCGTCACCGGGCGAGGCCAGGCCGGCGTTGGCGCAGTACACGTCCACCGTCCCGTCGAGCGCGTCGCGGGCGGCGTCGACGATCTGCGAGGCGTCGCCCGCGACCGCGGTGCCGCCGATCTCCTCGGCGAGCGCCTTGATCCGGCCGACGTCGAGGTCGTTGACGACGACCCGCGCGCCCTCCGCGGCGAACCTGCGGGCCAGGGCGGCCCCGATACCGCCTCCGGCTCCTGTGACCACCACGCCCGCGCCCTGCACCGAACTCATCGGATCCCGCCTCTCTCAGCCGACTGCAACGGCAGACTAACCAGTCGGTATGTGATCCGGGAAGGGGTGGGTGGCAGGACGGGGAATCTACGCGGGTCCGGGTCGTTCCGTGGGGCCCGTGCCCGCGCTAGCGTGCGTGACCATGACAGTCGGCGCGATCATGGAGGTTGACGAATGAGCCTGTCCAGACGTGGATTGCTGACGGCCGGCGGTGCCGTGGGAGCCCTCGCGGTCACAGCGGCCGGGACCGGAAGCGCGGCTGCCCTCACGGGACAGGGCTCCGGGCGCGGTGGCGTCCGTACCGGTTTCGACCGGCTGGCCGCCGACGGCTACCGGCTGCTGAAGGGGCAGAAGGTCGGCATCGTCACCAATCCGACCGGGATCACCTCGGACGTGCGCCACATCGTCGATGTGATGCACCCCGACGAGCGGGTGAACCTGACGGCGGTCTTCGGCCCCGAGCACGGCTTCCGCGGCACCGCGCAGGCGGGCGGCTCCGAGGGCCGGTACGACGACCCGGCGACCGGACTCCCGGTCTACGACACGTATCTGAAGAGTGGTCAGGCGCTCGCCGACATCTTCACCGCTTCGGGCGTGGACACGGTCGTCTTCGACATCCAGGACGCGGGCGCCCGCTTCTACACCTACATCTGGACGCTGTACGACTGCATGCAGGCGGCGGCGCTCGCGGGCAAGCGGTTCGTCGTGCTGGACCGGCCGAACCCGGTGACCGGCCGGGCGGCGCTCGGGCCCGTCCTGGAACCGGCGTTCGCGACGTTCGTGGGCCGCAGGGAGATCGCCCAGGCGCACGGCATGACGGTCACCGAGCTGGCCCTGCTCTTCAACGCGGAGTTCCTGGCGGACCGGCCGGTGGAGCTGGACATCGTCACGATGTCGGGATGGCGGCGCTCGGACTTCTTCGACGAGACCGGGCTGCCGTGGGTGCCGCCGAGCCCCAACATGCCGACGCCCGAGACGGCGCTCGTCTATTCGGGGACCTGCCTCTTCGAGGGCACCAACCTCTCCGAGGGCCGCGGCACGACCCGGCCGTTCGAACTGCTCGGCGCCGAAGGGGTGGACCGCACCTGGGCGGCTGCCGCCAACGCCCTGGACCTGCCCGGGGTGGCGTTCCGCGAGGCGTACTTCGCGCCGACGTTCTCCAAGTTCCAGGGGAAGACGGTCGGCGGCGTCCAGGTGCACGTCCAGGACCGGACGGTCTTCGACCCGGTCCGGACGGGCATCGCGCTGCTCGTGACGGCGAAGCAGTCCTGGAGTGGTTTCGCGTGGCGCGCGGACAACTGGATCGACAAGCTGACGGGCAACACCCGGGTCCGCACGATGATCGACGCGGGCGCCGGTACGGACGAGGTCGTGGGTGCCTGGGCAGCGGACCTGGCGGCGTTCCGGGCGACCCGTAAGCAGTACCTTCAGTACCGCTGAACCGCGTCCGCGGTGCGGGCCCGCTCTGCCGGGCCCGCACCGCGGTCGCCGCCCCCGGACACGTACCGCCTCACCTCGGCCGTCTCAGGCTGTGGACGCGTCACTTTTGAATGGAGCCGAATCGGGCAGCCGTACGTCCCATTACGTGACGCCGAAGTACGAGCGACGGAGGTGGCAGTGACATGGCCGGTTTCCGGAGTCTTGCGAGACAGGTCCGCGATCCGCGGGGCGATCTGGCACTGCGGAGGTATTCGCTCCGCAAATGCCTCGAACGATTCGCCCCTTACGGCCACCGGGCGACCTGGGACCACCTGTGCGCCCGGCACGGGATCGAGCCCGAGGACCGGGCTCCCGACCCGGCCCGCCTGGTGGGCGCGCTGAAGGAACTGGAAGAGGCGCGGGCCGTCTGGCTCGCGTACGAGTCGGGATTCGCCGAGCGGCGGCGGCGGGAGAAGCGCGACGGGCTGCGCCGCCCGGCCTCCTTCGACGACTGGCACCGGCGGACCTGGGGCGGCAACGGGATCGCGCGCTGCGAGGACCCGGACGTGCACCCCTCGGCTCCGCTCGCCGAGGTGCTGGGGCGGCTGATCTCGGCCCTGGGGTCGGCGCCGGGGACGGTGTGTCCGGTCTGCACGGAGCAGGGCATCGCCTGGCGGCAGGAACTGGAGCAGGAGCCGTGGTCGGGCCCGGTGTGCACCGGCTGCGGGATCGTGGTGCCGCAGCACGTGCTGACACCGGGGACGCTGGCCAGAGCCCGGCGGATACGGCTGCCGGATCTGGCCTCGGCGGCCTGATGCGTGCGGGGGCGGCACTCAGCCGGTCGCGGAGGTGGTGTTCTCCCAGACCTCCAAGGCGGGCCAGCGGTCGTCGTAGGGCAGGTCCAGCAGGTCGATCCGGAAGAGCAGCCCGGGGTCCGCGTCCTGGGCGCGCAGCCGGGCGGGAGCCTGCTCGCACAACCACGCCTGCACCTCGGCGACCGGCTCGTCACGGCTGTAGTCGCACCACCAGCCGAGCGGCCACTCGTTGTTGACGAGGTCGTCGGCGTGCAGTTCCACCCATGCCGCCAGATGGGCGTCGGCGACGGAACCGAGGGGCTCCGCGGCCCACAGGGCGAGAAACGGCGTGACGGTACTGAGGGCGGACACGCAGGTACGGAGCACCTGATCGAAGTCGGTACCGGCGGGTGCGTCCTCGCCACGGCCCGGCGGCGGGGTACGCAGCGCCTGGACGAACCACGCCTCGAAGAAGGCGAAGACGGCCTCGCGCTGCTCGGCGGGCCAGTCGCCCCAGGCGATACTGCCCATCGAGTTCAGCCCGCCGTACTCACCGTCGAACTCCCCGCGCGCGATCAGCACGACGAGATCGGGCAGCAGCCTGCGTATCGACGCGTCCCGGTCGTCGAAGTGGCTGGGTACCTCCCTGCCGAACATGCTCAGCACCTCCGCGGGCACCGGCACGTCCGGCGTGCGCAGCAGTTCGATCTCCGAGGGCAGGTGGCACCGGCCGCAGCCGGTCTCCGTCGGGCTCGTCATTCCGGCGAACACCGTGCGTACGCGGGCGATGGACCGGTCAAGGGAGTGCGAGGTCAAGGGAGTTGTCCTGACGGGACTCCGGACGCGACTGCCGTCGGCCGAAGAGCGCGACGCTACCAGAGGACTGCGCGCCCCTCTACGCGCACCCCTCCTCCGCGGCCTCCACGCATTCCGCGCCCTCCGCCGGCTGCCCCTTCCTGGCCTCGGACATCAGACGCGAGCCGGTCATCCGCTCGCCGGAGATGTCGTTCGGGTTGGAGAGCACACAGGTGTCCAGCGACAGGCAGCCGCAGCCGATGCAGTCGGTGAGGTGGTCGCGCAGCCGGGCCAACTGCCTGATGCGTTCGTCCAGTTCGGTGCGCCACGCCTCGGAGAGCCGCGCCCAGTCGTCACGGTTGGGGGTGCGCTCCTCGGGCAGCTCGGCGAGCGCGTCCCGGATGGTGGCCAGCGGAATGCCGACCCGCTGGGCCGCGCGCACGAAGGCGACGCGGCGCAGCGCGTCCCTGGTGTAGCGGCGCTGGTTGCCGCTCGTGCGCCGACTGCTGATCAGGCCCTTGGACTCGTAGAAGTGCAGGGCCGAGACGGCGGCGCCGCTTCGCGCGGAGAGCTGGCCCACCGTGAGTTCATGGAGTGTCTGCGGGATCTGTGGCACCCCTCGAACCCTACTGGTCATCCGTTGACAGGAGAGCACTCACCCAAGGATGCTGAGCAAGCGCTTAGACATCAGGCGGCCCGTCAAGGGCGGAGAGCCGGAAGGCAGGGACCAGGAACATGACAGAGCCGAAGATCTTCACGTCCGCACAGGAGCTGCGCGACGGAGTGGGTGAGCAGCTGGGCCACAGCGAGTGGCTGGAGATCGAGCAGAAGCGGATCGACCAGTTCGCCGAGGCCACCGGCGATCACCAGTGGATCCACGTGGACCCCGAGCGCGCCGCCGCCGGCCCCTTCGGCACGACGATCGCGCACGGCTATCTGACGCTCTCGCTCCTGCCCGCGCTCGTGCCGCAGATCATGCGGGTCGAGGGCATGAAGATGGGCATCAACTACGGCACCAACAAGGTGCGCTTCCCCTCGACCGTGCCGGTGGGCTCGCGCCTGCGCGCCACCGCCGTGCTCAAGAGCGTCGAGGAGGCGGGCGGCGGCGTGCAGGTCACCGCGGTGGTCACCATCGAGCGCGAGGGCGGCGACAAGCCCGCCTGTGTCGCCGAGTCGGTGTCCCGCTACTACTTCTGAGCCGCGACCATCCGCAGGACGAGGTCGGCGTAGAGAGCGCCGACCTCGTCGGGCGTCCGGCTGCCCTGGGCGTTGAACCAGCGCGCCACGTCGATGCAGAGGGACAGCACCGCGAGCGTGGTGCCCGGGACGTCGGGGACGTCGAACTCCCCCGCGGCCACGCCCTCACTGATGATCCGGCGCACCACCGCGTCACTCTGCCTGCGCAGCTCGATGATCTCGGTGCGGTGCTCGTCGGCGAGCGCGTCGAGTTCGTACTGCACGACGCGCGCCGTCGTGTGCCGCTCGGCGTGCCAGCGGACGAAGGACCGTACGGCGTCGGCGAGCCGCTCGGCCGCCGAGCCGTCACTGCCCGCCGCGGCCTCCAGGACGGCCAGGGCCCGGTCGTGACCGATCCTGCTGATCCGGTGGAGCAGCTCTTCCTTGGTCTTGTAGTGGATGTAGAGCGCCGCCGGACTCATCCCGGCCCGGCCCGCGATGTCACGGGTGGTGGTCGCGTGGTACCCGCGCTCGGCAAAGGCTTCGACGGCGGCGACGAGAAGCCGCCGTGCCGCCTCGGGCGTGACCTCGCCCCACGGCGTGTCCTCGCCGGTGTCCTCCGCCGTGCTCATCGTCACTCGCCCCTTCCATCGGCAGGACGAACACCATACCCCGATCCTGAGCAAGCGCTTAGGGTCCGAGGGAGCGGGATCGTCAGAGCTTCTGGAAGGGGTCGTGCTCGGCGAGGATCTTCTCCAGCCTGGCCTGGTCGACGCGGCTGACGATCTGCCCCGCCTCCTGGCGGTCCCTGATGACCTTGGCCAGAGTGAAGCACGAAGTGACGAGGTACAGGACGCCGATGGCCAGGAAGGCGCGCACCCAGGCGTCCGCCTCGAGGAAGTAGATACCGAGAGCGACCGCGCCCATCGCCACCCCGAAGGAGGCGACGGCCTGACCGTAGAAGGCCGCGGTGCTCTGCTGCTTGACCGATGTTGTCTCACTCATGCCCCCAGGCTCGGGGACGGTGACGCGCACCACATCGGTGCAGATACTCAGTCCGGTACTCAGACGGCCGTTCGGGTGGCGCGCCGGAAGGTGACGGTCAGAAGGCGGAGACCCCCGTCAGGGCGCGGCCGATGATGAGCTTCTGGATCTGGCTGGTGCCCTCGTAGAGCGTCATCACCCGGGCGTCCCGGACCAGCTTCCCGACCGGGTACTCGTCGATGTAGCCGTATCCCCCGAAGACCTGGAGCGCGTTGTTGGCGGCCCGGACGGCGGCCTCGGAGGCGAAGAGCTTGGCCGTGGACGCGGCGGTGGCGAAGTCCTGGCCGCGGTCGACGAGGTCGGCGACCCGCCAGGTCAGCATGCGGGCCGCGTCGACGTCCACGGAGATGTCGCTGATCAGTTCCTGGACCAGCTGGTAGCCCGCGATGGGCTTGCCGAACTGCTCGCGCTCGCCCGCGTAGCGCACGGCCACGTCGAGGGCGGCCTGGGCGATGCCCACGCAGCCCGCCGCGACCGACATCCGGCCCTTGGCCAGGGCGCTCATGGCGATCGAGAAGCCCTTGCCCTCGGGCCCCATGAGCGCGGACGCGGGCACCCGGACGTCCTCCAGCACCACTTCGGCGGTGGCCTGGCCGCGGAGGCCGAGCTTGCCGTGGATGGTGCGGCGGCTCAGCCCAGGAGTGTCGGTGGGCACGAGGAACGCGGATACGCCCTTGTGGCCGGGGGCGTCGTTGGTGCGGGCGAAGAGGAGCACCACATCGGCCCAGGTGCCGTTGGTGATGAACATCTTGGTGCCGTTGATGACGTAGTCGTCGCCCTCGCGCACGGCCTTCGTCGCCAGGTTTCCGGCGTCGGAGCCCGTGCCCGGCTCGGTGAGACCGAAGCAGCCGATCGCCTCGCCCGAGGTGAGCCGCGGCAGCCACTGGCGCTTCTGCTCCTCGTCGCCCCAGGAGGCGATGGTCTTGGCGACCAGGCCCAGCGAGACGGAGACGATGCCGCGCACCGACGAGTCACCGCGCCCGAGCTCCTCGGTGACCAGGCAGTACGCCAGATGGTCGCCGCCGGAGCCGCCGTACTCCTCCGGGACGGTCAGCCCGAGGAAGCCGAGGGCGCCCAGCTTCTTCACGATCGACCTGTCGACATTCTCGGCCCGGTCCCACTCCACGACGTGCGGGGTGATCTCGCGCGCCACGAAGTCCACGGCGAGCTGCCTGACCGCTTCCTGCTCCTCGCTCAGCTCCAGGTTCATCCTGCGCCACTCCACTTTTAATTAGCACTGCTAGTTTTTTGCTTGCAGGCCCTACTATGTGCCGCATGGCCCGACCGCGCAAGCCCCTCCTCAGCAGAGAACGCATCGTCGAAGCGGCGAGCGCTCTCGTGGACTCAGAGGGGCTCGGCGCCGTGTCGACCCGGCGCCTCGCCGCCGAACTCGGAGTCAGCGGGCCCTCGCTCTACAACCACTTCCGCAACAAGGACGAGATCCTCGACGCGGTGGCCGACAGCGTCTCCGCGCAGGTCGACCTGTCGATGTTCGACGAGTCCGACCCCCGCGACTGGTCCGCCGCGCTGCACGACTGGGCGGTCTCCTACCGCGCGGCCCTCGCGGCGCATCCGCACATCGTCCCGGTGCTCGCCCAGGGCCCCGGCCGCCGCCCGGCCGGCCTGCGGGTGGCCGACGCGGCCTTCGGCGGTATGGTCCGCGCGGGCTGGCCGCCCGCCCAGGCGACGTACATCGGCGCCCTGACCCGGTACTTCGTGACCGGTTCGGCCCTGGGTTCCTTCGCCCGCGGCTTCGTCGACGACGAGACGGCGTACGACCCCACCGACTATCCGCACCTGGGCCAGGCCCACCTGCTGGCCGACCGCCGCCAGCAGGTCGACGAGGGCGCCTTCGAGACCGGACTGCGGGCACTGCTCGAGGGCCTCGCCCTGCAGTACGAGCAGATGGTGGGCGGCTCCACGGTTCGGCGCCCGCCGAACGACGGCTGACGCATCCTGGTCCGTATGGCACGCCTGACACCTCCCGATCCCGCCGCGCCCCGGCTGGCCGCGCTCGCCGCGTTGCTCGCCGACGAGACCCGCGCCTCGTTCTGCCTCGCCCTGCTCGACGGACGCGCCTGGACCGCGGGCGAGCTGGCGCGCCATGCCGGGGTGGCACCGTCCACCACCAGCGAGCACCTGGGAAAGCTGGTCGCCGGCGGGCTGCTGTCCGAGGAGCGGCAGGGCCGCCACCGCTACGTGCGGCTGGCCGACGAACGCGTCGCGCACCTCGTCGAGGAGCTCGCCGCCCAGGTCGTCCCGGACGGGAGCGAACGGCCGCGGACCCTGCGCGCCGCGAGTGTCAGCAGCGCGCTGGCCCGGGGCCGCACCTGCTACGACCATCTCGCCGGACGGCTCGGGATCACCATCGCCGAGGCGATGACCGCACGGGGGCTGCTGCTGCGGGACACCGGGTTCGCGCTCACCGACGAAGGGCTCGGCTGGTTCGGCGCCCTGGGCATCGGCCTGGAGTCCGGGACCCGCCGTCCGCTCGTACGTGCCTGCCTGGACTGGACGGAGCGCAGGCCGCATCTGGCCGGAACCGCGGGCGCGGCCCTGTGCCGGCACGCGCTGGACGCCGGCTGGTGCGAACGGATCGGCTCGGGGCGCGCGGTCAGGGCGACACCGGAGGGGGAACGGGCCCTGGCCGAGCTGCTGGGCATCGAGGCGGCGACTATTCGGTAGGCGCCGAAGCGTCCTGGCCTTACCGTCTAGCCCATGACATCGACACCGCCCGCGCCGCCCGCCGCAGGGACCGTACCGGCGCGCGACTGGCGCGCCCCCGCCGCGGCCTGCACCACGGTGCTGCTCTGGGCCTCCGCCTTCGTCTCCATCCGCAGCGCGGGCGAGGCGTACTCCCCGGGCGCGCTGGCACTCGGCCGGCTGCTCGCGGGCACGCTGGTGCTGGGCGCGATCTGTCTCGTACGCCGCGAGGGACTGCCGTCCCGGGCCGCCTGGCCCGGGATCATCGCGTCCGGGCTGCTCTGGTTCGGGCTGTACATGGTGGTGCTCAACTGGGGTGAGCAGGAGGTCGACGCCGGAACGGCCGCGATGGTGGTCAACATCGGGCCGATCCTGATCGCGCTGCTCGGCGCCCGGCTGCTCGGTGAGGGGCTGCCCCGCCGGCTGCTGGCGGGCATGGGGGTGTCGTTCGCGGGGGCCGCGGTCGTCGGGCTCTCCATGTCGGAGCACGGCGGCTCCTCGGTGCTCGGGGTGCTGCTCTGCCTGCTGGCCGCCGTGGCGTACGCGGGCGGTGTGGTCAGCCAGAAGCCCGCCCTGCGGCACGGCTCCGCCCTCCAGATCACCACCTTCGGCTGCCTGATCGGTACGGTCGCCTGTCTGCCGTTCTCCGGAGTGCTGGTCTCCGAAGCCGCCGACGCTCCGCTGTCGGCGACCCTGAACATGGTCTATCTGGGCGTCTTCCCGACCGCTCTGGCCTTCACGACCTGGGCCTACGCACTGGCCCGCACCACCGCGGGCCGGATGGGCGCGACCACCTACGCGGTGCCCGCGCTCGTGGTGCTCATGTCGTGGCTGTTCCTCGACGAGGTGCCCGCGCTGCTCACCGTCGGCGGCGGCCTTCTCTGCCTGGCCGGGGTGGCGGTCTCCCGGCGGCGTCCGCAGACTGGCTTGAAGCCGTCGACTCCGGCCCGGCCGGAGGAGGGACCTCGTCATGACGCGGAGCGAGAGCAAGCCGGCCGGCCGTGACGCCGGGCGGAAGCGGGGCACGCCCCGGAAGAACGGCTCCGTGCCGGACTCCGGCAGCCCGGGCGCCGACGGCAGCGGTACCGGCGTGGTGCTGGTGAAGCCCGACGGGCACATCAAGGACGCCTGGCGCGAGGACTATCCGTACGACACCAAGCTGGCCCGGCGGGACTACGAGGAGGCCAAGCGCGTCCTGCAGATCGAGCTGCTCAAGCTCCAGCACTGGGTGCGGGAGCGGGACGAACGGCTCGTGATCCTCTTCGAGGGGCGTGACGCGGCGGGCAAGGGCGGCACGATCAAGCGGTTCACCGAGCACCTCAATCCCCGTGGTGCGCGTGTGGTGGCCCTGGAGAAGCCCACGGAGCGCGAGCAGACGCAGTGGTACTTCCAGCGTTATGTGGCCCATCTGCCGAGCGCCGGGGAGATCGTGCTGTTCGACCGCTCCTGGTACAACCGGGCGGGCGTGGAGCGGGTGATGGGGTTCTGCACCACCCGCGAGTACCTGGAATTCATGCACCAGGCACCGGGCTTCGAGCGGATGCTCGCGCGCGACGGGATACACCTGGTGAAGTTCTGGTTCTCGGTCTCCCGCAACGAGCAGCGCAAGCGGTTCATGACCCGGCAGATCGATCCGGTACGGCGGTGGAAGCTGAGCCCGGTCGACCTCGCCTCGCTGGACAAGTGGGACGCCTACACCGAGGCGAAGGAACTGATGCTCTTCCACACGGACACGGCGGACTCGCCGTGGACGGTGGTGAAGAGCAACGACAAGAAGCGCGCCCGGCTCGAAGCCATGCGCCACGTCCTGGACCGCTTCGACTACCCGGGCAAGGACGAGGCCGCGATCGGGAAGCCGGACCCGCTGATCGTGGGTCCGGCCTCCCGGCTCTTCGAGCAGGGCGAGATGGACGCCCGGCTGCTCACCCCCGGTCTGGCCGAGGTGCAGCAGGGGTCGTAGGGCCTGTCCGCCGATGGGGGCCGGACGGGCGGATCACGGCTGGAAGACCACGAGGGCCCGGCCGCCCTTGCCCGCGATCATGTTGTCGAACGCCGCCGGGATGCCGTCCAGGCCGATCCGCTCGGTGACCAGCATGGAGAGGTCGAACCGGCCCGCGCGAATGTGCTCGGCGAGGACGGGGAGGTCGCGCTCGGGGTCGCTGTTGCCGTACACGCAGCCCGTCAGGGACCGGCCCCAGTGGAAGATCTCCAGGGCGTTGAAGGTCACCTGCTGGTCCTTGGCGCCGATGCCGACGACCGTGGTCCGGCCGCCGCGGCGGGTGGAGTCCCAGGCGGCGCGGATGGTGACCGGCCGGCCGACGCACTCCACCGCGACGTCCGCGCCCTGTCCGCCGGTGAGTCCGCGGATCTCCTTCGCGGTCCGCTCGGAGGCGATGACGTAGTCGGTGGCTCCGGCCTGCCGGGCCAGCTCCTCCTTCTCCGGCGAGACGTCGACGGCGATGATCTTCGACGCACCGGCGATCCGGGCGGCCTGGAGCACGGCAAGCCCGACCCCGCCGATCCCGAAGACGACGACGCTCTCGCCCGTACGGACCCGGGCCGAGTGGTGGATCGCGCCGTAGCCCGTGAGGACCGCGCAGCCCAGCAGGGCCGCGTCGGTGAGCGGAATCCCCGCCGGGGCCGGCAGGAGGCACTTCGCGGCGACGACCGTCTCCTCGGCGAAGGCCGCCACGTTCAGGCCCGGGTGGAGTTCCGTGCCGTCGGCGGTACGCGCGTGGATGTCGGACATCCCCTTCAGCGCGTCGGCGCAGAGCCAGACCTCGCCGATCCCGCAGTGGTGGCAGCTCCCGCAGGACGGCGCCCAGTTGAGGACGACGTCGTCGCCGGGGGCGAAGCGCGTGACGCCCTCGCCCACGGCGACGACGGTGCCGGCGCCCTCGTGGCCGAGGACGGCGGGGACCGGGACCCGCATCGTGCCGTTGGAGAGGGACAGGTCGGAGTGGCAGACACCGGCGGCGGCGAGACGCACACGCACCTGGCCGGGGCCGGTCTCCGGGAGTTCGATGTCGGTGATCTCCAACGGAGCTCCGACGGCGGGCAGTACAGCGGCGCGGACCACGAACGGTCTCCTCGGTGATCGGAGAGTACGGAGGGGGTGGGTCGGGGAAGTGTCGCTCAGAACTGCAGGGACTTGGTCTGGAGGTACTCGGCCAGACCGTGCGGGCCCAGCTCGCGGCCGACACCGGACTGCTTGTAGCCGCCGAACGGGGCCAGCGGGTTGAACCTGCCGCCGTTGATGTCTACCTGACCGGTGTCCATCCGGCGGGCGAAGGCCACGGCCTCCGCGTCGTCGGCGGCCCAGACGGCTCCGGCGAGCCCGTACACGGTGTCGTTGGCGATACGGAGGGCGTCGTCGACGTCCTCGTACTTCAGGATCGAGAGAACCGGGCCGAAGATCTCCTCCTGCGCGATGGCCATGCCGGGGGTGACATCGGCGAACACGGTGGGGCTGACGTAGTAACCCGTCGCGTGCGGCGCCTCGGGGCCGCCGGCGACGAGCCGGGCGCCCTCCTCGATGCCCTTCTCGATGTAACCCCGCACCCGGGCCTGCTGCTTGGCGTTGACGAGGGGGCCGACCCGCTCGCCGGGGACGTACTTGGCGACGGCCGCCGCGGCGAGGGCGACGGCCTCCTCGTACCGCTCGCCGTCGACGAGCATCCGGGTCCACGCGCTGCACGTCTGGCCCGAGTTGGACATCACGTTGGCGACGCCCACGTTGACCGCCTTGGCGAGATCGGCGCCGGGCAGGATCACGTTGGCCGACTTGCCGCCGAGCTCCAGTGCGACGCGCTTGACCGCGGCGCCGGCCGTCGCACCGATCCGTCGGCCCACGGCCGTGGACCCGGTGAACGAGACGAGGTCGACGCCCTCGTGCTCGGCGAGCGCCTGGCCGGCCACCGGGCCGAGCCCGGTGACCAGGTTGAAGACACCGGCGGGCAGCCCTGCCTCCTCGGTGGCCTCGGCGAAGAGCTGGGCGGTGAGCGGGGTGTCCTCGGCGGGCTTGAGGACGACCGTGCAGCCCGCGGCGAGCGCGGGAGCGACCTTGGCGACGATCTGGTGCAGCGGGTAGTTCCAGGGGGTGATCGCCCCGACCACGCCGACGGGTTCCAGCAGGACGGTGGAGTTGCCCAGCTTCTCCTCGAAGGAGTACGTGGCGGCCAGCTCGGCGTACGAACCGGCGACCAGGACCGGTACGCCCGCGTGCACCGCCTGCGAGAGCGCGAGCGGCGCGCCGAGCTCCGCGGTGACGGTCTCGGCGATCTCGTCCTTCCGGGCGGCCAGGACGTCGCGCAGGGCGGCGATCCGTGCGGCGCGCTCGGCGGGCGGGGTGGTGGCCCAGGCGGGGAACGCGGCACGGGCGGCGCGTACCGCCGCGTCGACGTCCGCCGCGGTGCCCGCCGGGACATGGCCGATGACCTGCTCGTCCGCCGGATTCACGACCGCGATCGTGTCCGGTCCCTCGGCCGGCCGCCACTGGCCGCCGATGTACATCCCGTCGTGCGCCTTCATGGGTTTCCTCCCGGGCTCGCCCTGCGTACCGCCGAAGTAGTCCGTCGTACGGCCGCCGTCCGACTCCAAACTAGCGCCGTTAGTTTTTGGGCGCCAGGGAGCCGCCGGAGACGCCCGTCACTCCCGGCGCCACCGGGCCGGGGGCGGTTCGCCCGCGGCGGGTTCCGCGGTGCGGGAGAAGCACTCCGACACGAAGGCGACGCCATGACCCCCCGCAGCTCTCGCAGCCGACCGACCCCTGACCGGTAGCGCACATTCCGCCGGGACCGTGCCCTCGCCACGAGCACAGCCCCGGTGGTTAAAGTGGCTGCACTCATGGAAGCAGCACATCCGTACGAAACGGCACCGAGCACCCAGGACGGACCACCGTTGCTCCGTGTGTACCTTTTCGGCGGATTCAGGGTAGATCGTGACGGCGGATCCCCCATCTCCGACAAGTGGCCCCGGCCCAGCGCCCGCGCCCTGGTGAAGCTCCTCGCGGTCTCCCCCGGACACAGCCTCCACCGTGAGCAGGCCATGGAGATCTGCTGGCCGGACGCCGACGCCCAGGCGGCGCTCGGCAGTCTGCGGGTCGCCCTGCACGCGGCCCGCCGCGCCATCGAGCCCGAGCTGGCGCCCCGCGCCTCCTCGTCCTATCTGACCGGCGAGGGCACCCTGCTGCGGCTCGACCCGCACTCCGTGGTGATCGACGCCGACGTCGCCGAGACCCTCGCCGAGCGTGCGCTGGCCGGGGGGTCGACCGCCGCGCTGGCCACCGCGCTCGCGGCGTTCACCGGTGAGCTGCTGCCGGAGGACCGGTACGCCCCGTGGGCCGCGCTCCGGCGCGAGGAGCTGGCCGCGCTCCGCGACCGGGTACGCCTCGCGCTCGCCGAGGCCCATCTCGCGGAGGGCGAGACGGAGCTGGCCACCGAGGTGGCGCTGCGCGCCCTGGCCACCGCGCCCGCCGAGGAACGCGCGCACCGGGTCCTGATCGACGCCTATCTGCGCCAGGGGCTGCGCCGGCAGGCCGTGCGCCAGTACCACCTGTGCCGGGAAGCTCTCGACGCGGAACTCGGCGTGCGCCCCGGGCCCGCAACCGAGCGACTGCATCTGCTCGCGCTGGACGCCGCGTCGGCCGTGCTCCCCGTCGCGTCCGCCCCCGTCCTGCCCGCCGCGATCCGCACCCCGCCCGGTCCCCCGCTGCGCGGCAGGACGGACGAGCTGGACCTCCTGCTCGCCGCCGACGGACCGCCCGTGCGGCTGATCGGCGGCGAGGCCGGAGTGGGCAAGACACGGCTGACGGCGGAGGCGGCGCGGCGGGCGGCCGGAGCCGGGACGACCGTGCTGTGGGGCGCGGGCCACGACGCCGAGGGGCACACCCCGTACGGCGTCTTCGTGGAGGCCCTGGACGCCTGGCTGGCCGACCGGCCGCCCGCCGAGCGGGCCAGGATCGGTGGCGAATACCCCGAACTCGCTTCGCTGCTGCACTCGCTGGGCCAGATCGGGGCAGGTGCGGAACGCAGCCCGGAGGAGGAACGCGACCGGTTGTTCCGCGCCGCTGCCGGGCTGCTGGGTGATCTCGCGGCAACCGCCCCCGTCCTGCTCGTGCTGGACGATCTGCACGCCGCCGACACCGGCTCCTACCAGCTGCTGAGCCATCTGGCCCGGCGCGCGGCTGCCACCGGGGCGCGCTGGCGGTTCGCCGTGACGTACCGCGCGGAGGAGCTGGACGCCACGGACCCCCGGCGCACGGCACTGGACACACTGGTACGCCAAGGGCTCGCGCGCCCCGTGGAACTGGGGCGGCTGGGGCGCGCGGAGTGCCTGGCGGTCGCCGAGGACGCGGGCGCGCGGACCGGGCTCGACCGGGTCTGGGAACTCTCCCTCGGCAACCCCCTGTTCGCCCTGGAGCTGGCCCGGACCGTCGGCGAGGGCACCGATCCGGCCGAGCTCGGCGCTCCGGAGGGCGTGCGGCAGCTGGTCGCGGCGCGGCTGGCGCGGCTCGGGCCCGCGGCGCGGCGGGTGGTCGAGGCGATATCGGTG
Organism: Streptomyces sp. NBC_00234; assembly: GCF_036195325.1. Classification (NCBI taxonomy): domain Bacteria; kingdom Bacillati; phylum Actinomycetota; class Actinomycetes; order Kitasatosporales; family Streptomycetaceae; genus Streptomyces; species Streptomyces sp. NBC_00234. The sequence continues at coordinate 1,668,309 of NZ_CP108101.1, forward strand.
GCGGGCGGGGGCGCCGCCCTCTCCGAGGTGATGGACGTCGCCGGCCACGGACTGCACCCGCCGCTCTCCGCCGCCGAGGCCACGGATGCCGTGGACGCCGCGGTACTGGCCTCCGTGGTGGAGGAACGGCCGGTGGTCGTCGGCGGACAGCCCATGCCGGGACTCGTCTTCCGGCATCCGCTGGTACGGCTGACCTGTTACGACAGGCTGTCCGCCGCCCGCCGCAGACAACTGCACTCCGCGTACGCGGAAGCGGTCCTGCGGCGCAGGCCCGACGCGGTCGACACCCTGGCCTCGCACCTGACGCGCGCCGACGACCCGCGGGCGACCCACTACCTGCGGCAGGCCGCCGAGAGGGCCGCCGCGGTCTGCGCCAACGACACGGCCGACCGCTACTACGCCGAACTGACCGCCCGGCTGGACGCGTTGGCGGCCGACGCGGCGATGGCACGGATCGACCGGGGAGCCGTCCTGCGCCGGATGGCCCGCTACGGGGAAGCGACCGAGGTGCTGCGCGAGGCCCTGGACGACATGGTCCGGCGGGGCGACCGGGACGGGCAGGTACTGGCCGCCGCCCGGCTGGCCGAGGTCCTGGTGAAGTACCGCGCGACCGACGAGGGCGAACGGCTCGTCCGCACCTATCCGCCGCAGCCGCAGACCCCTCCGCTGACCACGGCGAACCATCATCTGGCGGCGGGAGTCCTCCAGTTCGTCACCGGGCGGTACGAGGAGGCGCACGCCTCGGCATGTACCGCGCAGCTGGCCGCGGACTCCATCCCCGGGAGCGGACGGCGCGGGCTGCTGGCCCGGGCACTGGGGCTCCAGGCCACCTCGCTGGGGATGGCGGGACGACTGGCCGAGGCGCGGCCGGCCGCCGATCTGGCCCTGCCGCACGCGGAGGCGTACGGCGATCAGGAACTGCTCGTCACCATCCTCTCGGTGCTGCGGGAGCACGCCCGCCGCTCGGGCCGGCTCGCCGAGGCGGTCTCGACCGGGCAGCGGGCACTGCGGCTCGCCGAGCACACCGGGGACCCGACTGCCGTCGCCTTCGAGCGTGCCAATCTGGCCGAACTGCACCTGCTGCTGATGGAGTTCGACGCGGCCCGGGAGCATGCGGAGGCGGCGGTACGGGAGACGGGCGAGCGCAACGAGTGGTGCACGCCGTACGCCCTCGCCGCGCTGGCCCGGGTGCGCGTCAGGATCGGTGAGACGGGTGCCTCCGAGCTGCTGACGCGGGCCGGGGAGGTGGCCGTGGCGCAGGCGGACCGGCAGGCGATCCACGAGGTGCGGACCGCGCGGGCCGAACTGCTCCTGCTCGACGGCCGGCCCGCGGAGGCACTGGCCCTGCTCACCGGCGCCCCGGGCCCGGGCGCCGCCCATCTGATGGCGTGGGCGGAGCTCCTGTCGGGCCGTCCCGAACGGGCGGCGAACCTCGCGGCGGAGGAGACGGCCCGCGCGGAACGCACCGGCGAACGCCTCGCGGAGACCGAGGCCCGTACGGTCCACGCGGCGGCGCTGGCCGCGCTGGGCCGGCCCGGGGCCGCGGAGGCGGAGTTCGCCGCGGCCGAGGTCCTGGCCACGGAACTCCCGTATCCGGCAGGAACATTCCGGGTCACCCGCGCGCGTGACCTCCCCGCACCCGCACCGACCGGCCCATCGGCGGACTCGGCCCCGGCCGCCGAACCGGGCCCGCCGTCCGGACCGCGCCCGCCCGGGATGCCGGGCCGCGCCGGGATACCCAGGCCGCCCCGCGCCTGAGGGCACCGCGCCGGCCGACGGCCGCGCCACGCCCTGCCTACACGTCCAGCCCCGGCACATCCCTCGGCAGCGGGCAGATCCGCCTCCCGTGGTGGTCGAAGACGTACAGGTGCGCCAGGTCGACGAGAAGCGGCACCTGCCCGCCCCGGCGCAGCCGCATGTCCGGCCCGGTGCGGACCACGAGGTCGCCGGCGGTGAGCGCCGGACGGTCGGGGCCGCGCGGGGCACTCCGCTCGGGACCCGGTTCGTCGAGGACGACGACGGGCCCGCTGACGTGCCCCGTGGCGCGCTCCCGAAGCCGTTCCAGGACCCCCACTCCCGTACCGCCCCCGCCCCCGGCACTGCGGCGCCGCCGCACGCCCGGCCGCGGCCGGGCCGATTCCAGGTCGGGCACCATGGCCGGCTGCGAGCCGGTGTTGAGGTGGACGAGCGCCTCGTGGCCCTGGTACTCCACGTGCTCGACGATGCCGCTGAGCGCGACCTCGCCGGGACGGGCGTGGCTGGGCGGCGCGATCCGCACCGCTTCGGAGCGCAGTCCGACGATGATCTCCCGGCCCTGCTGGATGCGGAGCAACTGATGGTCGGGGCTGAGCGGTTCGGGCAGGGCGAGCCGCTGCCGGCCGAGGTCGATCGACATCCGTCCCTCCAACGGCGCGTGGACCACGGCCTGGAGCAGATTGATGCGCGGGGTGCCGATGAACGCGGCGACGAACACGTTCTCCGGCAGTGCGTAGACCTCGCGCGGGGTGCTCACCTGCTGGAGCACTCCCCCGCGCATCACGGCCACCCGGTCCCCGAGGGACATCGCCTCCGCCTGGTCGTGCGTCACATAGACCGTGGTGACACCCAACTCCGCTGTCAGCTGGGCGATTTCGGCCCGGAGATGGTTGCGCAGCTTCGCGTCGAGATTGGAGAGCGGCTCGTCCATCAGGAAGGCGGACGGCCTGCGCGAGATGGCCCGCCCCATGGCGACACGCTGGCGTTCGCCGCCGGAGAGCTGCGCGGGGAAGCGGTCCAGCACGCTCTCGATGCCCAGCATGCGGGCCGTGGACTCGATGCGCTCGTTGTTGTCCTGCCGGGGGTTCTCCAGCTTCAGCGGAAAGCCGATGTTGGCGCGATTCGTCATGCTCGGGTAGAGCGCGAAGTTCTGGAACACCATGGCCATGCCGCGCTCGCGCGGGGTCATGTGGTTCGCCGGTTCGCCGTCGAGCAGCAGCTCGCCGTCGGTGATCTCCTCCAGGCCCGCGATCATGCGGAGCACGGTCGATTTCCCGCAGCCCGAGGGGCCGAGCAGCACCACGAACTCCCCGGGTTCGATGGAGAGCGAGAAGCGGTCGACGGCGCGCGGGGCCCGTCCGTACGCCTTGCTGACGTGGTGCAGGGAGATGGCGCGAGTCATGGGATTCCGCCCGGCAGGGTGAAGGGAAGGCGCGGCAGGGAGCGGCTGCGTGGCCTGAAGTTAGCCCACTGGACGGGGTGTGGGAATGACTCGCGCGAAGGTTGGGGAGAGCTAAGTCCCGTGGGCCACAAGTGTCAGGTGTGGTTCCGTTTCGTCGGGGTGCACGCCGTGCGCGGAGCGGGCACGGAGGGCGTCGCACGGGCGGTCCGGCCACCGCCCCGCAGACCGAGGCCCGCCGCCCCCAGGAGCAGTGCTCCGAGCATCACGAACGGCGCCGCGGTCCCGGCGAATCCGGCGATCAGCCCGGCGGACGCCGGGGCCGCCACCTGCCCGAGCCGGTTTCCGGTCAGCCGCAGGGCGAGCGCGGTGGAGCGGGCCCGCTCCGGAGCGGCCTGGACGACGGTCGTCATCGACAGCGGCTGTCCGACTCCGAGGCAGAAGCCGAGCACGGCGAGCATCACGGCGAGCGCCCACACGGGGACGGGCAGGGCGATGCCCGCGCAGAGCACCCCGGCGAGCAGACAGGTCGTGGTGAGGAGCGCGGTACGGCCGAGGAGCCGGAGCATCGGCGTCATCGCCAGACGGCACGCGATCGTCGCGGCGGCGCGGAGACTGAGCAGCAGTCCGACGGTGACGGGCGCGATGGAACGCTGTTCGCCGACGACGGGGAGATAGGCCGTGAGGATGTCGGTGGCGGAGAGCACGGCGAGGCTGATGAAGATGCCCGCGGGTACACCCCGGGTGCGCAGGATGCGGCCGACGGGCACCTTCGCCGCCCGCTCACCGCGGGGCCGGGAGGGTGCGCGGTGTTCGATGCGCCAGAGGGAGACGAAGGCGAGGGCGGCCACCGCCGCCGAGACGACGAGGGCGAGCGCGCTGGTGCGGGCCATGGCGCCGTCGTCCGGGGAGACGACGTAGCCCGCGGCCATCGGCCCGACGAGCTGGCCGAGCGAGGCCCCGATGGTGAAGTGCCCGAAGTTGCGGTCCTGTTCGGCGGGGGCCGACTGGCGGGCGACGATCGACTGGGCGCCGATCACGAAGCAGAGGTGTCCGAGTCCCATGACCCCGCTCCAGGCCGCCATCGCCGGGAGGGAGCCCGCCGTACCGCTGAGGGCGCAGCCCCCCGCGATCAGGACCACGCCGAGCGGCAGCAGGGGTGCGCACCTGCCGTGGTCCGTGCGGCGGCCGAGGGGCACGGCGGCGAAGAGCGGAAGGAGCGCGTACACACCCGTGATCACGCCGATGGCGCGTTCGTCCGCACCGAGCGAAAGGGCCCGGTAGGAGACGGCCGGCCGCGCCATCGACACCGCCCCCTGCGCGAAGGAGAAGGCGATGACGAGACGGAGCAGCCAGCCCCTGCCGGGCCCGGTCGGACCGTCCATCAGATGATGCCGAAGAGGATTCCGGCGCCGAGGACCACCAGCGAGGTGAGCGCGGCCCACTTGACGGTGAACTTCGTGTGGTCGCCGAACTCGACCTTCGCCATGCCGACGAGTACGTAGACGGCGGGGACCAGCGGCGAGGACATGTGGAGCGCCTGGCCGACCAGGGAGGCGCGGGCGATCTCCAGCGGGGAGACGCCGTGGGCGGCACCCGCCTCGGCGAGGACGGGGACGACGCCGAAGTAGAAGCCGTCGTTGGACATGAAGTACGTCAGCGGAAGGCTCAGTACACCGGTGACGATGGCCATGTGCGGGCCCATGCCCTCGGGGATGGCACCCACGAGCCAGTCGGCCATGTGCTCGACCATGCCGGTGCCGGTGAGGACGCCGGTGAAGACGGCGGCGGCGAAGACCATGCCGGAGACGTTGAGGACGTTGTCGGCGTGGGCGGCGATACGGGCCCGCTGGTCGGGCATGTGGGGGAAGTTGACCGTGAGGGCGAGCGCCGCACCCAGCAGGAAGAGCACCGGGATCGGCATCAGTTCCATGATCATCGCGGTCAGCAGCACGACGGTGAGACCGGCGTTGAACCAGTAGAGCTTGGGGCGCAGCGTGGCGCGGTCGGGGTCGAGGCCCTTGAACTCCTCGTCGTCCCCGTCGTCGTCGGTCCCGTCGTCGCCGGTGGCCGGGAGTTCGGCGTCCGTACCGCCGGAGCCCGGCCCGGAGCCCTTGCGGAGCCGGTCGCTCCCGCCGCCCGCGCCGACGAGGACCGTCTCGGGCTCGGTGACGAGCACATCGTCGAGGGAGAGCGTGCCGAGCCGCTTGCGCTCACGGCGTCCGAGGACGAAGGCCAGGATGAAGACGGCGAGCAGCCCGACGGCCAGCGCCGGGATCATCGGTACGAAGATGTCGCCCGCGTCCAGCTTGAGCGCGGTCGCGGCGCGGGCGGTCGGCCCGCCCCAGGGAAGGGTGTTCATGACACCGTTGGCGGTGGCCGCCACGCCGGTCATCACGACCAGGCTCATCTTGAGGCGCTTGTAGAGCGGATACATCGCCGAGACCGTGATCATGAACGTGGTGGAGCCGTCGCCGTCCAGGGAGACGATCGCGGCCAGCACCGCCGTACCGACGACGATCCGCATCGGGTCTGCCTTGCAGAAGCGCAGGATGCCCCGGACGATCGGGTCGAAGAGGCCGACGTCGATCATGACGCCGAAGTAGACGATGGCGAACATGAGCATCGCGGCGGTCGGCGCGAGATTGCCGACGCCTTCGATGACGTAGTCGCCGAGCTTCGCTCCCTGCCCGACGGCGACGCAGAACAGTGCGGGGATCAGGACCAGCGCCGCGATCGGCGACATCTTCTTCGTCATGATCAGGACCAGGAAGGTCGCGATCATGGCAAATCCGAGGATTGTCAGCATGTGGGGTACCTAACGTTCACCTTTGAACTCCCACCGGAGTCGGCGGTCCGGATGACGTTAGGGCTCCCTTCACGGCGTTAACAAGATGTTGACGTGCGAGCAATACGAGCAAAACCCCAGGTCAACGAGTTGTTGCTAGTCAACGGGGGTCACGGAGACCGGTACGGCGTTGAGCACGGCGGTGCCGGACAGCGGGTCGAGCAGCGTGCCGTCGAGCAGCTGGTTCACATTGACTCCGGGGGCGGCCGAGGCGACGGACATCCGGGTGCCGGGCCGGCTGTGCCCCCAGCCGTGCGGCAGGCTCACCACTCCGGCCCGTACCGCGTCCGTGATCTCCGTCGGTGCCTCCACCGCGCCTCCGGCGGCCGTGACACGGGCGGTGGCGCCGTCCGTGAGGCCGATCCGGGCGGCGTCGTCGGGGTGGATCTGCAGGGTGCAGACGTTCGTGCCACCACTCAGCGCGGCGACGTTGTGCATCCAGCTGTTGTTGGAGCGCAGATGGCGGCGGCCCACGAGGACGAGCCCGTCCTGCTGCTTGTCCAGCGCCCGCCGGAGCCGGGGCAGATCCGCGGCGATCGCTGCCGGGAACAGCTCGATGCGCCCGCTGCGGGTCCTGAGCAGCTGCGGAACGCGGGGCTCCAGCGGCCCCAGGTCGATGCCGTGCGGATGGGCGAGGAGCCGGTCCAGGGTGAGGTCGTACGGGCCGAGGCGCAGCATCAGGTCGAGGCGCCGTTCGGGTCCGGTCGCGCCGGAGAGTTCGCCCGCGAGCTCCTTCGGCGCACCCGCCGCGGCGAGGGCGGTGTCGATGACCAGGTCGTCGACCGTGTGCGGCGCGGCGCCGTGCATCGCGCCGACGGCGAGGACGAGCCGGGCCAGGAGCTCGCTCTCGTCCATCCGGTCCGCCTCCAGGGGAACGGCCGGGCGGGTGTAGCGGGCCTGGTTGCGCACGGCGAGGGAGTTGAGCGCGAAGTCGAAGTGGGCGCTCTGCGAGGGCGGGGGCGGCGGCAGCACGACATCGGCGTGACGTGAGGTCTCGTTGAGATACGGATCGACGCTGACCATGAAGTCGAGTCCGCCGGCCAGCGCCCGGTCGAGCCGGTCGCCGTCCGGGGCGGAGAGTACGGGGTTGGCGGCGAGCACGAGCAGGGCGCGGATCCGGCCCTCCCCCGGCGTTTCGATCTCCTCGGCGAGCGCGGCGATGGGCAGTTCGCCCTTGGCCTCCGGGTGCCCGGAGACCCTGCTCGCCCAGCGGCCGAGGGCGAAGCCCTTGCCGGGCGCGGCCGGGCGGGGCGCGCGTCCGGTGGCGGACAGGGGGAACAGGGCGCCGCCGGGACGGTCGAGGTTGCCGGTCAGGATGTTGAGGACGTCGACGAGCCAGCTGGCGAGGGTGCCGTGCTCGACGGTGCAGCTGCCGATGCGCCCGTACACGGCGGCGGCGGGGGCGGCGGCCAGCTCGCGGGCGATCGCACGGATGGTCTCGGCGTCGACGTCGCATGCCGCGGCGACCGCTTCCGGGGTGAACTCCGCGAGTGCTTCGGTCAGTTCGTCCAGGCCGTCGAGGTGCTCGGTGAGCGGGCCCGGGTCCGCGAGCTTCTCCTCGACCAGGACGTGGGCGACGGCGGCGAGGAGCAGCGCGTCGGCACCGGGCCGGATCGGGACGTGCCGGTCGGCGAGCCGGGCGGTACGGGTGCGGCGCGGGTCGATGACGGTGAGGGTGCCGCCGCGCCGCCGCAGCGCCTTGAGCCTGCCCGGGAAGTCGGGGGCGGTGCAGAGACTGCCGTTCGATTCCAGGGGGTTGGCACCGATGAGCAGCAGATGGGCGGTGCGGTCGAGGTCGGGCACCGCGATGGCGTTCGCGTCGCCGAAGAGCAGTCCGGACGCGACGTGCTTGGGCATCTGGTCGAGCGTGCTCGCGGTGAAGACGTTGCGGGTACCGAGCGTCTTGAGCAGCACGGGCGGGTAGAGCGCGCCGGCCATCGTGTGCACGTTGGGGTTGCCGAGGACCACTCCGACGCTCTGCGCGCCGTGTTCCTCGATCAGCGCCGGGACGCGGGCGGCGATCGCGTCGAACGCCTCTTCCCAGGTCGCCGCCCGCAGGACCCCGTCCTCGCGGATGAGGGGGGTGCGCAGCCGGTCGGGGTCGGCGTCGAGCCCCCCGAAGGCCGCCCCCTTGGGGCAGATGAACCCCTGGCTGAAGACATCGTCCCGGTCACCTCTGGCACCGGTCACGGACGTCCCCTCGATGGTGAGGGTGAGTCCGCAGGTGGCTTCGCAGAGGGGGCAGATACGCAGAGCGGTACGGGAGTCGGTGGACATGGGTCCTCCCCGGGTGGGCAGCGGCGACACGCGGACAGGGCGAGCATACCGACCGGTACGGATGGTGGGGAGGTGTGTGCGGCTCCGATCCTTCGGGGGTGCGGCTCCGATCCAACGGGGGGTGCGGCGGGACCTAGGGTCTTTCGTTTGGATCAGGCCGGATCAGGGAGCGGGGTCTGGTGTGGGCAGCTGCAAGGCGGAGGAGGGAGTCGACGCGGAGCGTCGGCGACCGACGACAACGCCGCAGGTGCGCGCGCCAGGGCACGCGAGCCCGGCATGATCCGAACGAGAGGCCCTAGGCGCCCGTCAGCCGAGGGCGCGGGCCAGATACGACCTGAGCAGGTGACGCGTCTCCTCCACGATGGCCGGATCCCCGGACGGATCGGCCCGGAAGGCCAGTTGGAACAGTGCGTCGGCGGCCTCGACGCAGACGAGGATCATGCGGAGCAGGTCCTCGTCCGGGATGCGGCCGAGATGGGCGGCGAGCAGTTCCGCCAGACGTCCCGCGACCCGGACGTTGGCGTCGCCGCCCGAGTCCTGGGCGGGCGAGGGGGCCCCGAAGTCGACCAGGGCGAAGCCGGGGGCCGAGCGCTTCATGGCCAGGTACTCGTCGAGCACGGCATCGATGGCGGCGCGCCAGTCGCCGGCCGGGATCGAGCCGAGGCGGGCCGTGATGCGCTCGGCGTAGCTGTCGAGATTGCGGTGGGCGAGGGCGTCGACCAGGGCCCGCTTGTTGGAGAAGAACCGGTAGACGGAGCCGATGGGCACTTCGGCGCGCACGGCGACGGCCCGGGTGGACAGCTGCTCGTAGCCCACCTCGTCGAGAAGCTGGGCGCAGGCGTCGAGTATCCGGGCGAGGCGTTCGGCACTGCGCTGCTGCACGGGGGCGCGGCGGAGGCTGGTATTCGCATGGGGCACGGGCTCCATGATGCCGTGGGCCCTCCTCTCCCGGGTGGGCGGTGACCGCCCACCCGTCAGGCGATGAGCAGGGTCAGCCCTCCGATGGTGTACGCGATCATCAGGATGAGCAACGGCAGTTGCCCCGCGACGGCGCGTCCCGCCGGGAACAGCCGGACGGACCGGTCGTGAGCGGCGACGACACCGAGGACGTGGCCGAGGACGACGGCGGCGACCTGGAGGACGGCGAGCCCGCCCGGCCCCAGGGGCGGTTCGGGCGTGGCCGGACGGTCGGTGCCGGATGCCATCAGGACCGTACGCGGCCCTTCGGTGACGAAGAGTGTGAAGTAGTGGGCGACGAGATAGCCCAGCGCGATGGGGACGAGCGAGTGGGCGAAGGCGGTGAGGGGGTGCGGCAGGGGGCCGCAGATCAGCCGGGTGGCTCCGGCGCAGAGGGCGTAGAGAGCGGCGACGAGGGCGACGGCGCCGAGGAGTCCGAGGGTGGCGGCGGCGGTGCGGCCGAGGGGCGAGGTCTGTACGGCGGAGATCCAGGACGGGGCGTCGGAGAAGCCGTCGTAGGCGGTGGAGCCGAGCAGGACACAGACGGCGGCGACGAGACCGGGGACCTGGGGGGTGCCGTCGAGACCGTTGAAGGGGGAACGCAGGACGAGGCGCCGGTCGGCCGGCCTGCGGCCGAGCGGGGAGAGCCGGGCGAGCAGCCCGGAGTAGACCTCGAAGGCATCGGCGTGGTCGAACCAGCGCGAGCCGTGGCGGGCGGCGCCCACCCCCTGGCACACGGCGTAGAGGGTGAGGAAGAGGAGGAGGGCGCCGCTCGACGCGGGTTCGGGGGCCACGAGTTCCAGCCAGGTGAAGGCGAGGAGCCCTGCGGCGGCCGGCCACAGACCCAGGCGTACGGGGACCGGGCGGCCCGCACCGGGATCGCGGCCGAGGACCCGGCACACGAGGAGGTGCAGGGTGCGCAGGGGGTTGAGCAGGCGCCAGACGGGGCCGAGGAGGAGCGAGGCGGGGACGAGCCCGACCCATAGGAGTACGTAGACCGAGCCCGCCGCCGGGTTGCGCTCCGGGTCGTCCGGTCCGAGCAGGAGGCTGCCCAGCACGAACAGGGCGGCGGCCAGGCCGAGTCCGCGCGCCGCGGCCCGGGTCGGCCCGGCGTCGGCGAGGCGCTGGAGGGCGAGGGGAAGGGCGCGGCCCGCCTCGTCGCCGCGGAAGCGGGAGGCGGACCAGAGCAGGCCGAGGGCGAGGAAGGAGACGAAGAGCGCCGCGAAGGCACCGGCGAAGGCGTAGAAGGGGGACAGCGGCAGATCGTGCCGGGAGCCGACGCCATGGGCGAGGACGCCCGTCACCGGACGACGAGCTGGGTCAGCAGCAGCCCGGACTCGTGCGTCTCGACCTCGAAGAGTCCGGTGCGGTCGGCGGTGAGGGTGAGGGTGGCGGTTCGTCCCGCGGGCAGCCGGAGCTCCTTGTCGTAGCCGTGGACGTGGAGGGTGTCGGCACGGTCACTGCGGACCCGGAGCACGATCCGGTCGCCCTTCTTCACCTCGGTGCGGCCGGGCGCGGGACGGACGGCGCCTTCGGTGACCTCGATGTCCACGCTCCGGTCGGCCGTCCCCGGAGAGCCGGTGGCGCCGGTCGTGCCGGTAGTGCCGGTCGTGAGCGGGATGGTGGCCCGGATCGGCTTTCCGTCGACGGCCCATGCCGTGTGGTCGTCCGCGTACAGTCCGGCGGTGAGGGATCCCTTGCCGTCCGCCCCACGGACCAGGGCGGCGGGAAGGTGGTACCAGGGGCCGTAGAGCCGGGCCACGGGGCGGCCGTCGACGAACAGGCGGGCGTGGCCGCGCCCGGGGAGGGCGGCCCCGCCGACGCTGTCCGGGGTGAAGCGGAAGTCGCTCACGGACAGATGGACGTTCCAGCCGTCCTCGGAGTCGGGCCGGGCGGAGAGCGTGAGCCCGGGGGCGTCGGCCGCGTCCACCTGCCGCAGCCGGTGCCCGGTTCCGTCCTCGGCGGCGAGGAGGCGGCCCACCGCGCCCTCGGCCTGCTCGTGGCCGGTGCCGGGCTTGTGGTGCGTGGTGGCCCGCCCGCCGCAGCCACCGGCGCCCAGCACGAGTCCGGCCGCGAGGAGGAGGGCGGCGCCCCGCCCGAACCCCGACCGCCCGAACCCGGACCGCCCGGGCCCCCGCCGCACCTGCCGCGCCGCGCCCGGCGAAGGAACGCGCCTCACGACGGCTCCCCCTCGGCGGCGCCCACGCCCACGCCTTCCGTGCGGTCGGCACGCTCCGTACCGTCCGGACCGCCGCCGTCGTCCCCGGCCTCCGGCTTCGCACCGCCGCGGGCCGCGGCGGCCACGGCCCAGATCACCCAGACCACACCGAGCAGCGTGCGGAGCCATGCGGGGCTCAGCGGGATCCACGGAATCATCAGGACCGCCTTGTCGAAGGCGTCGAGGAGCGTGAGTGCGCCCAGCACCACGGTGGTCCAGCCGAAAGCGGGCCGCTCGCGCCGCAGGGCGAGGCCGGTGCCGCTCCACCACACGCCGATCAGCAGCAGCGCCGCCGCCGGCAGATACGAGGAGGTGAGCCCCGTGGTCGAACCGGCCACGTCCAGCACGAGGCCGATCGCACCCAGCACGGTCACCACCGTCGCCGTGCGGTCGTGGCGCAGCCGGCGCCACCACAGCACCCCCCCGACCAGGGCGAGCACCACCGCGGTGCCCAGGGCCGCCTGCACCTCGATGCGCTCGATGCCCCGCGCCCCGTACCAGTCGCAGCCGGAGGGCAGTCGCCGGGCCTGCACGCTGTAATCGGCGCAGACCAGCAGCTGGGCGAGCTTCACCGGTTCGCCGGCCAGCCGGTCCGCGCCGCCCGACACCGCGCCGCGTTCCTTCCCGCACTCGGGCAGGGTGCGCGGGGTCGAGGCCCCGGTCCCGGGCTGCCAGCAGTTGCCCTCGCCCTGGCCGTCCCACCACACGTCGGTGCCGTTGGGCCGGGCCTTGCCGTCGCGGTCCGTGCCGAGGTGGTTCCCGGCGTACCGGTTGTGGTGCGAGGTGTCGGTCTGCTTGGACAGTGCCTCCTCGCCCCGGATGAAGGCGGGGACGGCGCTCAGGAAGAAGGCGGCGCGCTCGTGGCCGTAGATCCAGTTGTTCTCGTAGAGGTTCCAGTTGCCGCCCGCGGTGATGATGCCGGTGCCCGGCGGCATGGAGATCTGCGGGCAGACCACCCCTTGCTCGTAACCGCGCTCGACGGGCGGCTTGGCACAGGTGCCGTCCGCGACGTACGGGTAGTAGTCGGCGTTGTTGTCGTGGATCAGATTGCGCTCGAAACGGGCGTGGTTCTGCGGCAGGCCGGGGTGCCCGGGGAAGGCGCTGTCCATCGAGGCGCCCCCCATGTTGTGGTCGAACTCGTTGTCGTGGACGTAGACGGAGTCGCCCGCCGTGCCCGAGTACCCGACCATGTTGTGGTGGCTGCGGCAGCCCGTGATCTCGATGGCGTAGCGCGGTACGTCGTAGCCGCGGGCGGTGTTGATGTCCGAGGCGCTGCCGGGATAGATGCCGGAGTCGCCGTTCCCGTACGACTCGCAGTTCTTGTACAGCCCGTGGTCGCTCGCGAAGGTCAGGAATCCGTACTCGTCGTTCCAGCGAGTGAGTACGTCGTCGATGACGAAGCCGTCCTGGGCCAGCACGTACAGGGAGTTGAAGGTGGTCCGCTGGGCGGTGAAGTTCTTGAAGTAGATCCCGTCGGACTTGTCGGCGCGGACCGCGTTGAGCTTCTGGTACTTGGCGTCGATGACCACGTCCGTGCGCTCGGCGCCCGTGCCCTCGATCTGGAGGTCCTTCTTGCCGAGGATCGCGACCAGGTTCTGGTTGTGCGGGCACTGCTTCTGCTGGGCGTAGCTGAGGATCTGGTAGCCGAGCTGCGACTGGGGGGCCTTCAGCCGGGCGCAGTCCCCGGCCGGTGCGGCCAGTGAGGGCTCCTCCTCGTACAGGCCGGGGAGGATCGCGATGGTCATGCCCGGCCTGCCGACCGCGTCGACGGCCTGCTGGAGATGCCGGTAGCCGGACTTCCGGCAGCGCTCGAACAGGTCGAGGTTGCGGGCCTTCAGCGGCGCGGGGAAGGCGGATATCCGCCGGGTGAAGTCCGCCCGGTCGGTCTTGCAGACCAGCAGATCGGGTGCGCCGGTGCGGAGGACGGGGACACTGCCCGTTCCGTCGGGCAGGGCGACAGGACGTTCCTCGTGCGCCTGGGCGGCAGGGGCCGTCAGAAGCGCGGCGGCGAGGGCCGCCAGAACCACCAGAAGTCTTCGTGTCCACGACATGTGCCGGAGAGTAGAGCATTGTTCAGCTTTTTGAACCCCCCTGTGCGCGACGAATGCCGTTGACGCGCTCTGTTCTGATTCCTACGGTTGACCATAGGATTCCTCGTTCAAGGGGTCCGCGGGATTCCGATCGCACCGGGAGCGCATCATGAGCGGCATCGAGCAGGCGAGGAAGACGGCGGAGGGACTTGCGTACTCCACCGGTTTCGGCAACGAGCACAGCTCGGAGGCGATTCCGGGCGCCCTGCCGCTCGGCCGCAACTCACCGCAGCGCGCCCCGCTGGGGCTCTACGCGGAGCAGCTGAGCGGCTCCGCCTTCACCGAACCGAGAGCCCACAACCGCCGCTCCTGGCTCTACCGCATCCGGCCCTCGGCCGCCCATCCGCCGTTCGTCCGCATCGACAACGGAACCGTGCGCACCGCGCCCTTCACCGAGACGGTCCCCGACCCCAACCGGCTGCGCTGGGACCCGCTCCCCGACCCCGCGCCCGGCACCGACTTCCTGGCCGGCCTGTGGACCCTCGGCGGCAACGGTGACGCCACCCAGCGGACCGGCATGGCCGTGCACCTCTACCACGCCGACTCCTCCATGACCGACCGGGTGTTCAGCGACTCCGACGGCGAACTGCTGATCGTCCCGGAGCTCGGCGCCCTGCTGATCCGTACCGAACTGGGCCTGCTGCGCGCCGAACCCGGCGAGGTCGCCCTGATCCCCCGTGGCATCCGCTTCCGCGTCGAACTGCTCGACGCCACCGCCCGGGGCTACGTCTGCGAGAACTACGGCCAGCCGTTCGTCCTGCCCGACCTCGGCCCGATCGGCGCCAATGGCCTCGCCAACGCACGGGACTTCCGGGCCCCGGTCGCGGCGTACGAGGACGACGGGGACGCGGGACGCCCCGTCGAGGTGATCAACAAGTTCTGCGGCAACCTCTGGGCCGCGACGTACGACCACTCGCCGCTCGACGTCGTCGCCTGGCACGGCAACCACGTCCCGTACGTCTACGACCTGCGCCGTTTCAATGTGATCGGCTCCATCAGCTACGACCACCCGGACCCGTCGATCTTCACCGTGCTGACCTCGCCGTCCGACACCCCCGGTCTCGCGGGCGTGGACTTCGTCGTCTTCGCGCCGCGCTGGCTGGTCGGCGAGGACACCTTCCGTCCGCCGTACTTCCACCGCAACGTGATGAGCGAGTACATGGGCCTGATCGAGGGCGCGTACGACGCGAAGACGGCCGGAAAGGGCGGATTCGTCGCGGGCGGGGGGTCGCTGCACAACATGATGTCGGCGCACGGTCCCGACCGGGAGACCTTCGACCGGGCGAGCGCGGCGGAGCTGAAGCCGCAGAAGATCGACGACGGCCTCGCCTTCATGTTCGAGACGCGGTGGCCGGTCACGGCGACCGGCCAGGCGGCGGGCGCCGACCATCTCCAGCGCGCATACGACGAGGTGTGGCAGGGTCTGAGCCGCAACTTCCGGCCGTAGGAGAGCTCTCCCGGACCGGCCACACCGCAGCACAGAGACTCCAGGTGAACCGGATGAATCAGGTGAACGAGGTGAATCACACGCCCGCCTTTGCCCCCGACTCACTGGTCCTGAACCGGAAACTCCCCCTGTGGTACCAGGTCTCGCAGTCCCTGCGGGCGTCGATACTGGGCCGGCCGCAGGACGCCTCCCTGCGGCTGCCCACCGAGGAACAGCTCGCCGGGCACTACGGCGTCAGCGTCCTCACGATGCGCCAGGCCCTGAAGGAACTGGAGACGGAGGGCCTGATCAGCAGGCACCGGCGGCGCGGCACGTTCATCGAGCCGCGGGCCCGGCGCGTGTCACCGGTCCGGCTGCTGGGTTCGATCGACGCGATCGTCGCCCAGCAGTCGGGCGAGCGGACGACCGTCCTCGGCCACGGCCCGGCCGCCGTGCCGGGGGACCTCGCCGAGTTCTTCCCCGGTTGTACCGAGGTCGTCAGCTACCGGCGGCTGCGCTGCGACGAGGAGACCGGCGAACCCACGAACTGGGCCGAGAACGCCCTGCGTCCCGAGATCGCCGAAGAGCTCGATGTGGCCGATCTCGAACGGTGGCCGATGACCAAGGTGCTCCGCGACACCCTGGGCGTACGCATCGCCCGGATCACCGACACCGTCGAGGCGCGCCTGGCCGACCCGCTCACCGCCGAACTGCTCCAGGTGCCCCTGCTCAGCCCGATCCTCCACTACACGGGCGTGACGTACGACGACAGCGGCCGGGTCGTCGACGTGGCCCGCATCCGCTACCGGGGGGACCGCTTCTCCTTCTCGGTCACGGTCGAAGCGCACTGACTCCCCGCCGGGTACGCCGTTACGATGCCGGGGGCGGCGGACCTGGTGACGGGGAGGACGACACGGTGGCAGCGCGGGTGGCGGCCGGAGCCGGCGGGGACGAGGACGTTCCGCTGCTCGACGAGCTCATGCCGTGGTCGGTGCGGCCCCTGCGGACGGGCCGCCCCTGGGTGACCGCCCCCGACGCGGCAACACTCAGAGCCCGTTGGGACCTGCTGGTCCGGGCCGAGGGCGCCGAGCAGGACCGGCTGTTCCGGCCCAGCCGTCTCCGTACACCGCGCACGGCGGTCGCCGCACTGCCGGGGCAGTCCACCGGTACGGGCAGGTTCGCCCGCGAGCCGGGACCCTTCCCGGAGCCGGTCCGGGTCCTGCACGGCCCGTTCGACGAGCAGTGGCTGATCCCCGACCACCGCCTGATCGACGCGGCCCGCCCCGAGCTGTGGCGGGTGGCGGACGAGCACCAGTTCTTCGCGGTCGAGCACGGATACGTACCGGGGGACACCGGGCCCGCCCTGTCCGTGACGGCGCTGCTGCCCGACGGGTACTCCCCCGCCGGCCGGCCGGGCCGGATGCGGCCGCTCTACCGGCGTCCCGGCGGGCTGGAACCCAATCTCGCGCCGGGCCTGCTCGGTCTGCTGGGCGCCCGGTACGCGGCCCCGGCCGACCCGGAGTCCGTCCTTGCCTGGACCCTCGCCGTCGCCCGCCCCTCCCCCGCCGGATGTCTCGTACCGCTGCCCGCCGACGGTGCCCTGTGGGCCGAGGGTGTGGAGCTCGGCCGGGAGCTGCTGCGCCTGCAGCTGCGCGGGGCACGCGGCGGGCAGCGCCCCCGGCTGCCGGGCGGGCGCCGGCCCTATGTGCGGGCCGCGATACCGCCCCGGCCGTCCGTGCTGCGCTACGACCCCGACGACGAGGTGCTCACGCTCGGCGAGGGCCCGGGCGAGGGGCGCGTCTCACCCGTTCCGGCCGGAGCCTGGGAGTTCCGGGTGAGCGGCGTACGGATGCTGGAGCTCTGGTTCGAGCACCGCACGGCGCAGGACGGGGCGGAAGGCCTGCAGGCGCTGCGCCCGCGCGACTGGCCGCAGGAGTGGACCTCGGAGCTGCTGGAGCTGATCACCGTTCTCGCCCTGCTCGGTGAACTGCGCTCCACGCAGTGGGCGTTGCACGACCGGCTCGCCCTGGAGCCCGGCATCACCCGCGGCACCCTGCGGGCCGCCGGTGTGGTGCCGACACCGGTGACGGCCCGTCGGCCCGCCTCCGTGCTGGACCACCACGAGGAGGGCCCGGAGGGGCAGTTCACACTCCTGTGACCGCCCGGTCCGCTAGGGCCTGTCGTCAAACTTCCGTCTGCGGCAGACGGCAGTTTGACGAGAGGCCCTAGGGCTCGAACGAGTCCAGTACGCGGCCCAGCGCCCGGTCGAAGACGCCCTCCAGATCGATCGGCCCGGAGTCCTCGGCGAACCCGGCCGCCAGGCGCGGGTACTTGCCGGTCATGATCTGGCTGATCAGATAGTTGGTGCGGGCCGCGTGCTCCTGCTCCTCGGTCCAGGGCAGCGAGCGGCTGCGTTCGGCCGTGGCGATCTCGTTGGCCGTGTAGGTGGTGACCACGCCGTTGACCATGGCGATGAGTTCCATCTTCTCGCCGAACCGGACATCGAGCCCGTCCAGGATGCTCAGCGTGTACTCCATGTAGGCCAGCACGTTCGGGCTGAATCCGTAGACCGGTGACATCAGACGGGGCACCCAGGTGTGGCGGTGCATCATCGCGCGGGCCTGGTGCGCGAGCGCCGTCATGTCTGCGCGCCAGTCGCCGGACGGCTTCTCGGGCAGGTCGTACCCGCCGCTGACCGCGTCGAGCATCAGCTCGTACAGGTCCTCCTTGCGCGGCACGTAGTTGTAGAGCGACATCGTGCCGCAGCCCAGTTCTGCGGCCACCTTGCGCATCGACACCGCGTCCAGGCCCTCGGCGTCGGCGATACGCACGGCGGCAGCCGCGATGTCCGCACGGCTGAACGCGGGCTTGGGCCCGCGGCCCGCACGCTCGGGGCGCGCCCAGATCACTTCGGGTAGAGGGGGTCGCCCCGCCATCGGTCATCACCTCACTCACCATCGTAGTTACGTACACCGTACGTAGTGCGCTACGGTAGGCCCATGACAACTACGTACGCTGTACTTAGTGAGGGTCTGGAGAAGCACTACGGAGACGTCCACGCCCTGCGCGGGCTCGACCTCGCCGTCGCCGAGGGCGCCGTCTGCGGCGTGCTGGGGCCGAACGGGGCGGGAAAGAGCACCGCCGTCCGGCTGCTCACCACGCTGACGAGCCCGGACGCCGGCAGCGCGCGGGTCGCCGGCCACGACGTGGTCCGCGAGGCCGCCGCGGTGCGCGCGGCGATCGGAGTCACCGGGCAGAACACCTCGATCGACGGCGAGCTCTCCGGCCGCCAGAATCTCCGGCTCTTCGCACGGCTGCTCCGCTTCCGGGGCCCGGCGGGCCGCACCCGCGCCGACGAGCTCCTCGAACGCTTCGGGCTGACCGAGGCGGCCGACCGCCCCGCCCGCACCTACTCGGGCGGCATGCGCCGCCGCCTCGACCTCGCCGCCGGCCTCCTCACCCGCCCGCAGGTGCTCTTCCTCGACGAGCCGACGACCGGACTCGACCCGCACAGCCGCAACCAGATCTGGGAGGCGGTACGCGAACTGGCGGGCCGCGGCACCACGGTCCTCCTGACCACGCAGTACCTGGAGGAGGCCGACCAGCTCGCCGACGACATCGTGCTGATTGACCGGGGCCGGGCCGCCCACCGGGGCACCCCGGCCGAACTCAAGTCCCTCATCGGCGGTTACGCGGAGGTGGTCGTCGCACACGAGTCGGCGCTGGGGGCCGCGGCGGCCGTGCTCGACCAGCTGACAGGCGCGGAACCGACGCTCGACCACGAGCACCGCACCATCGGCGTCGTCGCGTCGGATCCCACCCTCACGCTGCCGCGCATCGTCCGCGAACTGGACGCCGCGGGAGTCCCGGTGATCGACGCGAGCCTGCGCCCGCCCACCCTCGACGAGGCATTCCTCCGTCTGACCGACAACGGCGACGTCCGCGCACCGAAGGAGCCGGCAGCATGAGTGCCACGACCCTGGTCCACGAGCAGAACCCGGCGCCCGTCACGGGCTCCCTGACCGCCGACGGCCTGGCCATGGTGGTCCGCCATCTGCAGAAGATCAAAGCCGCGCCCGGCGTACTGATCCTGACCCAGACCATGCCGATCACGATGCTGCTGTTCTTCGGCTATGTGTTCGGCAGCGCACTGGCTGTCCCGGGGCAGGAGTACCGCTCCTTCCTGGTGCCCGGCCTCCTGGCCGCCACAGCGGCCAACGGCCTCATGACCGGAATGTTCCAGGCGGCGCAGGACTGCGACCGCGGGGTGATGGACCGCTTCCGTACGCTGCCGATGAGCCGGGCCGCCGTACCGCTCGGCTCCACCGTCGCCGAGGTGCTGACCACGGCCGTCGGCATGATCCCGCTCATGCTCGTCGGGCTCGCGGCGGGCTGGCGGATCGAGGGTGGCCCGGGCGCCGCACTCGGGGCGTACGGGCTGCTGCTGCTCTTCCGCTTCGCCACGTCCTGGGCCGGCTACTGGCTGGGCCTGCTGATCCGCAACGAGGAGGCCGCGGGACAGCTGGGCAGTGCGACCTTCATCCTGCCGCTGCTCTCCAGCGCGTACATCCCGACGGACAACATGCCGGGCTGGCTGCGCACCGTCGCCGAGTGGAATCCGATCAGCGCCCTGGCCTCGGCCACCCGCGACCTCTTCGGCAACGCGACCCCCGCCGAGGGCGCCGCCTGGCCGGTCGCGCACCCGGTGGCGGGAACGCTGGCCTGGTCGGCCGTCCTGCTCGCCGTGTTCGTCCCGCTGACCGTGCGCCGGTACGCACGCGGCACGGACTGAACCACGAACGCCCGCGGGCGGGGGCGGACGGGATGACAGAAGTGCCGCGTACAGGATAGGTACGGTACTCATGAGCACTCAGCCCCTCCCCCTCGAAGGTGTGACCGTCGTCGCCGTCGAGCAGGCCGTAGCGGCCCCCTTCGCCACGCGGCAACTGGCCGACCTCGGCGCCAGGGTCGTCAAGATCGAGCGCCCGGACGGCGGCGACTTCGCCCGCGGCTACGACACCGCGGCCCGGGGCCTCGCCTCCCACTTCGTCTGGTGCAACCGCGGCAAGGAGTCCGTGGCGGTCGATCTCAAGGACCCCCGCGGTCTCGCCGTCGTGCGCCAACTGGTCGAGGGCGCCGACGTGTTCGTACAGAACCTGGCCCAGGGAGCCGCCGCCAGGCTGGGCCTGGACGCCGCCACGCTCTGCGCCGCGCACCCCCGCCTGGTGGCCGTCGACATCTCCGGGTACGGGGCCGAGGGACCGTACGCCCACAAGCGGGCCTACGACATGCTCGTCCAGTGCGAGGCGGGCCTCGTGTCGGTCACCGGCACCCCCGGGCAGCCGGTGAAGGCCGGTGTACCCGCCGCCGACATCGCGGCGGCGATGTACGCCTTCTCGGGCGTGCTCGCCGCCCTGCTGCGGCGCGCCACCACGGGACGCGGCGGCCCGGTGGAGGTGTCCATGCTCGACGCGCTGGCGGAGTGGATGGGCCATCCCCTGCACCACGGGATGCACGGAGGCGAACCCCCGGCACGCACCGGGCTCGCTCACTCCGTCATCGCGCCGTACGACGCCTACGCCACGGCGGACGGTGAACGGGTACTGCTCTCCGTGCAGAACGACAGGGAGTGGCGACGGCTGGCAGAACAGGTACTGGAGCAGCCGGAGTTGGCGGACGATCCGGGCTTCGCCACGAACACGGCCCGGACCGCGAACCGGGAGCGGACGGACGCGGTGGTCGGGCGGGCGCTGGGCGCACTGACCGGAGAGGAAGCCCTCGCACGGCTGGACGGGGCGGGAATCGCCTGCGCGCGGCTGAACACCGTGGCCGATGTCGCGGCACATCCCCAGCTGGCCGCCCGGGACCGGTGGCGGGAAGTGGAGTCACCGGTCGGGGCGTTGCGCGCGCTGCTGCCGCCCATCACGCTGCCGGGCGGGGCGGAGCCGCGGATGGGCGCCGTACCGGCGCTGGGAGAACATACCGACGCAACCCTGCGGGCCCTGGGGATGACGGACGAGCAGACTGCAGCGCTGCGCCGGGACGGTGTGATCGCCTGAACCGCCCCGAGCGGCGGGGCCGGATCAGTGGTGACATGCCGTCGGGTCAGCGGCGGCTGCCGAAGAGCGAGCGTCGCAGTCGCCGCAGCGGCGCGAAGAGCGAGACACGCGCGCTCCTGCTCCGGCGGGTGTGCGCGGCGTCGCGCGAGGTCAGTTCGCGCATCAGCAGCGTCGCTTCCGCCGACTCGCGCTGCGGGACGGCGGGACCGCCGAGCACCGCGAGATGGCGGTCGAGGCGCGTGCTGGTCGCACTGCTCCCACACGTGATGGCAGGCACACGCGGCCTGCTGCGCACCGTTATCTGTTCCATGTCACTCCCCACCCGTACGAGGGCACCCGGCCCGGGCAGGTTAACCCTATCGCCCCCTGGCGGCACGCGTGTATCCCGGCCCAATGATTGCGCACACGTATACGGAGGTTGACGACCAGTTACCGAATCCCGCCGATTCCAGGGCGAGTTGGACATGCGGGCGCTCGGACTCGAACAGGACCACTCATGCACAAGGGGGCATCGCGGAGGCCGGGTTGAGCTAACTTGGAAGGGTTTCGCCGTGCTGCCGCCGCCGCTGCTGATGGGGGATCACCGTGAGCGAAGTGCCGGGCAACGAACGAGTGATCGCGGGGCGTTACCGCCTGCTGGGCCCCCTGGGCCAGGGCGGGATGGGCGTCGTCTGGCGGGCGCGCGACGAGGTACTGGGGCGCGAGGTCGCCGTGAAGGAGGTACGGCCGCCCGCCGGGCTCCCGGGCCCGGACGTGCAGCGGCTCTGCACCCGCCTCGAACGGGAGGCGTGGGCGGCGGCCCGGATCTCGCACCGCAACGTCGTGACCGTGTACGACGTGGCCACCGAGGACGCGCGGCCGTGGATCGTCATGGAGCTCGTCCGGGGGCTCTCGCTCTCCGAGGTGCTGGACGCCGACGGCCCCCTGCCGCCGCAGCGGGCGGCGCACATCGGCGCGGAGGTCCTGGCGGCCCTGCGCGGCGCCCATGACTCCGGGGTGCTGCACCGTGACGTGAAACCCGGCAACGTCCTGCTCTGCAACGACGGCCGGGTGGTACTGACCGACTTCGGCATCGCCGTGGTGGAGGGGTCGTCGGCCCTCACCATGACGGGCGAGCTGATCGGCTCACCGGAATTCCTTGCGCCGGAGCGCGCGCTGGGGCGCACGCCGGGGCCCGAATCCGACCTCTGGTCGCTCGGAGTGCTTCTGTACGCCGCGACCGAAGGCAACTCCCCGTTCCGGCAGAACACCCCTCTGAGCACCCTGCGTGCCGTGGTCGACGAGGAACTGCCGCCGCCACGCAGGGCGGGTGCGCTCGCACCGGTCATCGAGGCCCTCCTGCGCAAGGATCCGGCCGAACGGCTGGAGGCAGGAGAGGCCGAGCGTCTGCTGCGGGCCGTGGCCGGCGGGAGCACCCGGACGACGGTCGTCCCGCAGGCGTCCGGCCCGTCGGGCCCGACCGTGACGGCGATGACACCCCTGCCGGGCTCCGGACCGCGCACGGCGCCCACCCCCGTACCCCACCCTTCCGGCCCTCCGCCTCCCGGCGGCCCGCGCCGGGCCGGTGCGGCTGCGGCCCTGGGCATGGCGGTACTGCTCGCGGTGGGCGCGATCGTATGGGCACTCACGAACGACAAAGGGAAGGACCCGGGAACCACGGGCGCGGGCGCGACGACCAGTGCTCCGGCCGCGGTCACGAGCACCCCGGACGAGCCTGCCGCGAGCACTCCGGGGACGTCGCCCGCGAGCACCCGCCGGGGCGGCGGCGGGGGAACGGACGAGGGCGGCGGCCACGGCGGAACCACGGAGCGACCTCAGTCGGTGACGGTGTACGCGACGGCGGTGCGCGGCCGTTACGAGGGCGCGTGCCCGCCACCGCGGGAGCTGGCACCGGCGGTCAGCGCGGCGGTCACGGTGGGACGTACGCCGGTGACGGTCGAGTACCGCTGGACCCTCAAGGAGGGGACGGGCTCCGACCCGGGCTGGAAGTCCCTGTACTTCGCCGCGGGCGACAGGAGGACGAAGCAGGTGTCCCACACGGAGCTGACGTACCTGCAGGACGAACCGCCCGGGACCACCTACCGGGGGACGGTCGTCCTGGAGGTCCGCGCTCCCGTCGCCGTCACGTCGAACGGCGTGGAGTACACGGTGACCTGCGAGGGGGAGACCCCGACGGACGGAGCCTCCCACCCGACGGCCGAGGAGTCGGCCGGGCAGTGACCGAG
This sequence comes from Streptomyces sp. NBC_00234, assembly GCF_036195325.1. NCBI lineage: Bacteria > Bacillati > Actinomycetota > Actinomycetes > Kitasatosporales > Streptomycetaceae > Streptomyces > Streptomyces sp. NBC_00234. The sequence goes on from NZ_CP108101.1 coordinate 1,691,563, forward strand.
CGGTGCGCGTGCGGGTGCGGGTGCGGCTAGTCCGCCGCGTTCATGGCCGGCAGGTAGCCGCCGGACTGTCCGGCCGCGGTGGGGTGGTAGGACTCGCCGATGTTCAGCCAGTTCACACTGTGCAGCCAGGCGCTGCCGGAGCAGATCTCGTGACCGGTGAAGGGCGGCCTGACGTCGGCGAAGGTGAAGCCGTGGTTGGCGGCGCGCTTGGCGGTGGCGGCGTTGAGGTAGTCGGAGGCGCCGTTGATGGCGGCGCGCTCGTTCTCGCTGAGGCCGGCGATGCAACTGCCGCCGAGCTGGTAGAAGCGGGGGTAGCCGAGGACGACGACGTGGGCCGCGGGGGCTTTGGCGCTGATCGCCGAATACACCGTGTCGAGCCTGCCGGGCAGGGTCGAGTCGACGTAGGCGCGGGCCGTGGCGACCCGGCTGAGACAGGTGGCCTCCGACTGGAGGACGCAGGTGGTCATGACGTCGGCGAAGCCCGCGTCGTTGCCGCCGATGGAGATCGAGACCAGGTCGGTCGAGGAGTTCAGCGGGCCGAGCTGGCCGGCCGTCACATCGTTCGTGCGAGCGCCCGAGCACGCGGTGAAGGCGAACGAGGAGGGCGAGTTGGCGGCGGCCCACAGCGACGGGTAGGCGCGGGTGCTGCGCTTGCAGTCGCCGCTGGAGCTGATGTAGCTGCCGGCGCCGACTCCGGACGAGTAGGAGTCGCCGAGCGCGACGTAGTCGCCGGCCGCCGATGCGGCGGCCTGAGCGGCGCCCGCCCCGGTGAGGGCGAGGACTGCGCCGAACAGGAGAGAGGACGAGAACGCCACGAGTCTGGACATTTTCATGGGACCTCCGTGAGCAGGGTTTCTGCGTTACTCCGTGGTAGCAGTACCCCCGGCATCTTTGGAAGTGTTCATGCCAAGAACATTGGACGAGTGCTTCATGACGCCCCCTTGATTCCGCGTCACGTCGGAGCAGTGCGCACGGCACGGGCTGACGAAACACGGGTGCACCGGATGGCCCCGTGCCGGATCATGGTCGCCATGTCTGCCAACCCCGAGTCCGCTCTGCCGATCCGGCTCAATGTCGACGACAGCGATTCACCGGCCGACGTCGTCGACGCGCTGTTCCTCGGCCGTTTCGCGACGGGCGAGCAGCCGTACTCGCACAGTTCCTCCCTCGACCGCGTCAAGAAGGCGGCGACCCTGCTGCCCCCGGCCGCCTCGGTACTGCGGGCCGCGCGCGACGACGACCGCAGCGCCACGCTCGCCGAGGGCGAGGGATGGACGCTCCTGATCTCCCGGTGGAACCGCGGCGCCGATGTCACGGTCACCGCGACCAGTCCCGAACTGGCCGAAAAAGTCCTGTCACAGGCGACGGAAGGTGCCCAGGACGAACCCGAACCGCAGCCCGAGAACGTGACCATGGGCTTCTGGTACGTCTCTCCCCGCCGCGGCCCGCACCGCACCACCCGGCAGATCGCCGCCGGGACGTGGGAGGACGTCCGCCGCAACTACACGGCTCCGGTGGCCGATGCGATGGACAGCCTGATGAAGGTCACCCCCGACGACATCGCGGGCCGGCTCCTCCTGCTGCACGGCCCTCCCGGCACGGGCAAGACCTCCGCGCTGCGTACGCTCGCCCGGTCCTGGCGGGACTGGTGCCAGGTCGACTGTGTACTCGATCCGGAGCGGCTCTTCAACGACGTCGGCTATCTGATGGACATCGCGATCGGCGAGGACGACGGAACCTCGAAGGAGCGGTGGCGGCTGCTGCTCCTGGAGGACTGCGACGAGCTGATCCGCGGCGAGGCCAAGCACACGGCGGGCCAGGCGCTCTCCCGGCTCCTGAACCTGACGGACGGTCTGCTGGGCCAGGGGCGCAACGTGCTGGTCGGGGTGACCACCAACGAGGACCTGGAGCGGCTCCACCCGGCGGTCGTCAGGCCCGGCCGCTGCCTGGCCCGGATCGAGGTGGGTCCGCTGACCCGCGAGGAGTCGGTCTCGTGGCTGGGCGGCGACGAGGGGCTCGGCCGGGAGGGCACGACGCTCGCCGAGCTGTACGCCCTGCGGCGCGGCACCGGTCCCGCGTCGGTACCGAAGCAGGACGCGGGCGCGGACTCGGGGCTGTACCTCTGACTCCCCCGGTGGGCGGGGAATCGTGCCCGCCCGGCGGTCGAGGGCACGCGCGGCCCCCGCCACGCCGGTCAGTCCACGTAGACCGCCCGCACCGCGTCCTCGGCGAGGGACAGGGCCTCGGCCCGCGACAGCCCGAGCCGCCTCGCCTGTTCCGCGTACTCCTGCGCGGCAGCCGCCGCCTTGCGGTCCGCCGCGTCCCCCGCCGCGGCGACGAAGGTGCCGTTGCGGCCACGGGTCTCGATCACCCCGTCGGCCTCCAGCGCCCGGTACGCCTTGGCGACGGTGTTGGCGGCCAGGCCCAGTTCCTCGGCGAAGCCGCGTACGGTCGGCAGCTTGTAGCCGACGGGCAGGGCGCCGGAGCGGGCCTGTTCGGAGATCTGCGTGCGCACCTGCTCGTACGGTGCGGTGGCGGCGTCCGGGTCAAGAGCGATCTTCAGGGTCACCGCACGATTGTCCCCCACCGCCGGAAATTCGGAGGCGTCCTGCGGCGCGCTCCGCGTAGCCTCCGGCGCATGACTGTGATCGTTCGCGATTTCCGGCCCGCCGACGCGGAAGCGTGGGTGGAGGTGCGGCGTGCCGCACTGCCGTACATGGTGACCACCGCCGAGCAGGTCGCCTTCGACCTGGCGAGCGCGCACCCCGACAAGCGGTACCGCCTGCTCGTCGCCGAGGAGGACGGGGAGATCATCGGCACGGCGCAGGTCGGCATCTCCTACGACACTCCGGAGCCCGGTCAGGGCTTCTGCAATCCGTACACCCGCCCGGACCGTCTCGGGCGCGGGGCGGGCTCCCTGCTGCTGAGCACCGCCGAGGGATATCTGGCCGAGACCGGCGCGGTCGCGGTCTACACATGGGTGCTCGACGAGCCGGCCAACCGTGAGTTCGCGCGCAGGCGCGGCTATGTGGCGAGCCGGCCGGCGCACTTCCTCCACCTCGATCTGGCGAACGGCACCCTGCCGGCACGCCAGGAGGTTCCCGCCGGGGTCGAGTTGCGTACGGCCGCCGACTTCGCCGACGACCCGCGACAGCTGTTCGAGGCCGACGCGGAGGTCACGGCGGACGAGCCGAGCGACACCCCCATGGAGCTCACGGACTACGAGGACTGGCTGAACCACACCTGGCGCCATCCCGGCCTGGACCGTGAACTCACCTCGGTCGCGGTGGTGGACGGGACGGTGGCGGCCTTCAGCGCGGCCACCACCGACGGACTGACCCGCTACTCCTCGGGCATGACCGGCACCCGGCGGGCCTACCGCGGCCGGGGCCTCGCGAAGCTCGTCAAGAACGATTCCCTGCACCGGGCCAGGGCCGCGGGATACACGGACGCCTACACCGGCAACGACGCGGACAACGCCCCGATGCTGGCGGTCAACACCTGGTTCGGCTACGAGATCTGTGCCACGGAGGTACGTCATGTCCGTACGTTCGTCTGAGCCGGCCGGCCTGGTCGTCGCCCTCACGAAGGCGGGCCGGACCAAGATCCGTTACCCGGCGGACCTGGTCCGCGACGACGGCAACCGCGTGACGGTACGGGCGCCCTGGGCGGCGCCCGGAGTCCGGGACTTCGGCTTCGTACGGTTCGAGCCGGGCGATGTCTTCACCGAGCACTATTGGCGCGACCGCTGGTTCGCGGTGAAGGAGGTCCGCACCGGAGACGGAGGGCTGAAGGGCTGGTACTGCGACGTGACCCGCCCGGCCGTGCTGCGCGACGGCGAACTGCTGGTCGAGGACCTGGATCTCGACCTGTGGGTGTCGGCGGACGGCTCGTCCGTCCTCCGCCTGGACGAGGACGAGTTCGAGGAGAGCGGCCTGGCCGACCGGGACCCGGAGGCGGCACGGGCGGCGAGCCTGGCCCTCGACGAGCTGGAACACCTCGCCCGCACGGAGGGCCTGACCGGGCTGCTGGCCCCGTAGGCGAACACCGGGCCGTCCGGTGGCCGAGGCCGACTGGGCCACCGGACAGCTCGGGTCAGCGGCTCGTCCCCCCGCCGCTCGGCGTCAGTGGAACCGCCCGTCGCGGGCCCCGTGCCTCGTACGCGACGGGGTCGCCGTCCTCGTGCCAGTGGATCAGGAAGCGCTCCCCCGCCCGGTAGCTGTCCAGCCCCGCGCGGCAGTAGGCGACCATGTCGTCGGGGAGGGCGTCCAGTTCGGCCCAGGTCAGTTCCGAGCACTTGTCGGGTTCGGCGTTGCGCGGCGGGCGGGCCGGGTCGTACTCCGCCTCGAAGAACCAGCCGATGCGCGGGGCACCGCCGGGGCCCCGGTGCTGCATGACCAGGGCCACCCGCAGCTCGGCCGGGTCCAGGACGACACCGATCTCCTCGGCCGCCTCACGGATCATCGCCTCGCGGACGTCCTCTCCGCCCTCCACGTGACCGGACGGCGCGTGGAGCAGGCCGTCCGCGTATCCCGTGCCGGCGCGGCGGGCGAGCAGGACCTCGGAGCCGCGTCGCAGGACGAGATGGACGTCGACGACCTCGCTGTGCCGGTGCGGCGGCCGGATGTGCGCGAGCACGGCATACCGCTCGTCGTCGACCCGCTTGCCCCAGAGGGCCGGGTCGCCGGAGAGGCTCTCGTGGTGGACGCGCTCGGCGAGCGGTGCGAGCAGCCCGGTCAGTCGCCCGGCCGGGATGCCCGCGCCGCCCCAGACCCCTTCGACCAGCACGAGCCGGCCCCCGGGCCGCAGCAGACCGAACCAGTGGCGCAGGGCGCCCGCCGGGTCGGGCAGCAGCCACACCACGTGGCGGGCCAGGATCACGTCGAACCGGCGGTCACCGACCGGAGGCCGGCCCGCGTCCCCGACCAGCACCTCGGCGCCGGTCCCGGCGAGCTTGTCCCGGGCCCGGTCCGCCATCCTCGGCGAGGCGTCAACGGCCGTCACCCGGTGGCCCTGTTCGGCGGCGAGCAGCGAAAGGCTTCCGGTTCCGCACCCGAGGTCGAGGACGTCGGAGTCCGTGCCGGGCAGCCAGGTCTCCAGCCGCCGCGCCCAGGCCGCGCGGACCGCGGGGTCGAGCAGCCCGTGGTCGGGGTCCTGGTCGAAGGATTCGGCGGCGGCATCCCAGTCGATCGTCGTCATGGGTCCGATGGTGTCAGCCGCCACTGACAACGGCGGTCAGTCCGTGAGCCGCTTGCGGTAGTGGAAGCGGTCGTACGGTCCGTCCACGCGCCGCTCCACCAGCTCGTACCCGTACCGCGGGTACATCTTCTGGTTCTCCCACATCAGGGCGTTCGTGCAGAGCCGGACCTCGGGGAGGCCGAGGGTGCGCGCGTGGGCGTCGGTGAAGGCGAGAAGGCGCCGGCCGACCCCCCGGCCCGCCGCGTCCGGGTGGACGGCGATGCTCTCCAGGAAGAGGTGGTCCTCGTGCGGGACGAGGACCAGCACGCCGACGACGTCCGGGGCGCCGGTGACGTACACGTGTCCCGCGGCGACGTCCGCCGCGTGGTCCGCCTCCATGGGGGCCGGGACGACGCCGATGCGGGCGATGTAGTGGCGGAACGCGGCATCGATGACGGCCCGTACGGCGGGCACGTCGGCGGGGGTGGCGGCACGGATCCCGTCGGCCGGGGCAGCTGTCATGGGGTCACGGTACGAGGGGGCCGCCCGTGTCGTACCGGGTGACCCCCTCTCGTACGGCCGTGTCTACTTCTCGGCCGCCGCCCTGCGTCGTATCACCAGCTTCTTCACCAGGGGCCAGGCCAGGATCAGGACGACCACCGCGTACACCGTCACGGAGAACGGCGTGTCGACCAGGCCCGAGACGCTGCCGTCACTGATCTGGAGCGCCCGCCGCAGCTGCTGTTCGGCGGCCGGGCCGAGGATGACACCGATCACCGCGGGCAGCACCGGCAGTCCGTACCTCCGCATGCCGAGCCCGATCAGGCCGATGACCAGCAGGATCACCAGGTCGAAGGACTCGCCGCCGACCGCGTACGCACCGACGGCGGCGAAGAACAGGATGCCCGCGTAGAGGTACGGGCGCGGGATGCGCAGCAGCTTCGCCCAGAGCGGGGCGAGCGGCAGGTTGAGGGCGAGCAGCAGCACCATGCCTACGAAGAGGGAGGCGATGAGGCCCCAGACCAGTTCCGGTTCGCGCTCGAAGAGGAGCGGGCCGGGCTGGATGCCGTACTGCTGGAACGCGGCCAGCATCACCGCGGCGACGGCGGTGGTGGGGAGGCCGAGGGTGAGCATCGAGACGAGGGTTCCCGCGGCGGATGCGGAGGCCGCCGACTCCGGGCCTGCGACGCCTTCGATGGCGCCCTTGCCGAACTCGTCGCGGTGCTTGGACAGCCGCTTCTCCGTGACGTACGAGAGGAACGTGGGTATCTCCGCGCCGCCCGCCGGGATCGCGCCGAAGGGGAAGCCGATGACGGGGCCGCGCAGCCAGGACTTCCAGGTGCGCCGGACGTCCTCCTTGCCGAGCCACGGGCGGCCGACGGGGATCGCCTCCCCGGAGGAGCGACGCAGGTGCGCGGCGACCCAGAGGGCCTCGCCGATGGCGAAGAGGCCGACCGCGACGATCACGACGTCCACCCCGTCGGCCAGTTGGAGCGAGCCGAAGGTGAGCCGCTGCTGCCCGGTCATCTGGTCGAGGCCGACCAGACCGATGGTGAGACCGACGAGGAGGGAGGCGAGACCGCGGATGCGGGAGGACCCGAGGACGGAGGTGACGGCGATGAAGGCCAGCACCATGATCGCGAAGTAGTCGGGTGCGCCGATGCCGACGGCGAGCGAGGCGATGGTCGGGGCGAGGACGACGAGCAGGATCGTGCCGATCATGCCGCCGGCGAAGTGGCCGATCGCGGCGGCGGCGAGTGCCTGCGGCCCGCGCCCCGCCTTCGCCATCGGATGTCCTTCCATCGCGGCGACGACGGCCGCGCTCTCCCCGGGGGTGTTGAGAAGGATGGAGGTGGTGGAGCCGCCGAACATCGCCCCGTAGTAGATCCCGGCGAACATGATGAAGGCACCGGTCGGTTCTAGTCCGTACGTCACCGGCAGCAGGAGCGCCACGGCCATGGCCGGGCCGATGCCGGGGAGCACACCGATCGCCGTGCCCAGCAGGACGCCGAGGGCGGCCCAGAGCAGATTGACGGGCGTGAGCGCCGTACCGAAGCCGTCGAGGAGGGAGTTGAGGGAATCCATCGGTCAGAGCACCCCCATCAGCGGGCCGCCCGGCAGGGGGACTCCGAGCAGGTTGTCGAAGACGAAGTAGGTCACGAGGGAGATTCCGGCCGCGATGAGCGGATCACGCGCGTAGTGGCGGCTGCCGAGCGCGTAGGCGGAACCCCAGAAGAGCAGGGCGCCGGAGACCGGGAAGCCGAGCGGGCCGATGAGGACGGCGTTGGCGAGGAAGACTCCGGTGAGCAGGAGCACCGTGCGCCAGTCGGCCGGTTCGCCGAGGTCGATGTCCTCGCCGCCCTCCGCCTCTCCCCGTCCGCCGCGCAGGACGTCGACGGCGAGGAGCACGGCGACGACCAGCAGTCCGGCGCCGACGACGAGGGGGACGGTCCTGGGGCCGACGGGGCCGCGCTGGGTGAGGTCGACGCTCATGGTGACGGCGTCGGAGAGGACGAGGACGCCGAGGGCCAGGAGCAGCACGCAGACGCCGAGTTCGGAGTGGTCGCGCAGCCAGCCGCCGCGCTTCGGGGCAGGGGCGGGTACGGGGGTCCCGGTGGTCACAGTCCCAGCTCCTTCAGGACCGTGGCGACGCGCTGGTCCTGTGCGTCCAGGAAGTCGCCGAAGGCGTCGCCGGTGAGGAAGGCGTCGTCCCAGCCGTTCTTCTTCATCGATTCCTTCCACTCCGGTGAGTCGTGCAGCTTCCGGATCAGGGCGACGAGCTTGTCGCGTTCGGCGCCGGAGAGGCCGGGCGGGGCGACGATGCCACGCCAGTTGGTGAAGTCGGTGTCCAGACCCGATTCGCGGAGGGTGGGGGCGTCGAGGCCGGGGACCCGCTTCGGTCCGGTGACGGCGAGCAGCCGCAGCTCTCCCGCCCTGATCTGGTCGAGGTATTCGCCGACACCGGAGACGCCGAAGGCGACCTTGTTGCCGAGGATCGAGGCGAGGAGTTCGCCACCGCCGTCGAAGGGGATGTAGTTGACCTCCTTCGGCGCGATTCCGGCGGCCTTCGCCATCAGCATCGGGGCGAGGTGGTCGGGTCCGCCGGGCGAGGAGCCGCCGCCGACGGGGAGCTCGCCGGGGTTCTTTTTCCATGCCTCGACCAGCTGGCCGATGGTCCTGTACGGGGAGTCCTTGGCGACGACGACGATGTCCTGCTCCTCGGTGAGCCGGGCGATCGGGGTCGTGTCGCCGAGTGTCTTCGGCGACTTGTTGGTGTGGACCGCGCCCACCACCCCGAGTCCCATGGACATGGCGAGCTTGCCGTTGCCGTGTTCGCCGACGAGCCGGGCCAGGCCGACGGTGCCGCCCGCGCCGGGGAGGTTGAACACCTCGACGTTGTGGGTGAGTCCGGCGTCCTCGGCGTTCTTGGCAGCGGTGCGTGCGGTGATGTCGTAACCGCCGCCGGGGGTGTTGGGGACCATGAGGCGCAGTCCGGGAATCTGTGTCCCGGTGCCGGAGCCGCTGCCCGTGGAGAGCAGCGGTGGTGCCACGAGCACCAGCAGCGCTGCCCCGGCCAGGGCGAGTGGAGTGCGCAGTCGCACGGGTTCCGCCTTTCTCTGTGAGGTGGCCCACATGTTGCCTGCGCGTTAACGAGCTGTCTCCGTTCCGGAATCAACGGACGTTGTGGTCGTTGTGGTCGCGCCCTACCGTGTCGACGTGACGAAAGTGCTGGTGGTGGACGACGACTTCATGGTCGCGAAGCTGCACTGCCGCTATGTGTCCGCGACGGACGGGTTCACGGTCGTCGGGGTGGCCCACAGCGGCGCCGAAGCGCTGCGCGCGGCGCGGGAGTTGCGTCCCGATCTGGTCCTGCTCGACATCTATCTGCCCGATATGGACGGGATCGGTGTGCTGCGCGCACTGCGCGCGGCGGAGGGGTCGGCCGCCGACGGGCACAGCGTCGACGCGCTGTTCATCACGGCCGCCCGCGACGCCGGGGTGGTGCGGGCGGCCCTGCGGGCGGGTGCGTTGCACTATCTGATCAAGCCGTTCCACCCGTCGGCGCTCCAGGAGCAACTGCAGCACGTGGCCTCGTTGCGCAACCGGCTCGACGCTCTCGACGAGGCACGCCAGGAGGCCCGGCAGGAGGACGTGGACCGGATCTTCGGCACCCGTCCGCCGGGCTCGCGCGAACTGCCCAAGGGCCTCGCGGCGCACACCGCCGATCTGGTGGAGCGGATCCTCCGTGACCACCCGGACGGGCTGTCCGCGTCCCAGTGCGCGGAGGCGGGCTCCCTGTCACGGGTCAGCACCCGCCGGTATCTGGAGTACTTCGCGGAGACGGGGCGCGCGGAAGTGACGCTGCGGTACGGCGGAACGGGGCGTCCCGAGCGCCGGTACCGCGCTGTTCTTCATCGCTTCTGAGTGGCTCCCCAAGCGCGCCACAACAGTCCTGTTGGGTGCCACGAGCCTTCCCCGTGCAGGTCAGCACCCCGCCCTGCGAGCTGGCCGCAGGCCGCTGCTTCGCCCGCCCCGGCGGGTGAATCTACGTATTCGATTACGTAGTTCTACTGGCGCCTCCGGAAGGCAACGTTGGGAGACTCGCCCCATGCGCTTCCTGACGGAGACGGGTGTCACGCCGGGGAACTTGCTGCCTCCCCATTGGGCAACCGTCGACAGCGGTCCAACAGGGAGCCAACGCTGTCTGGTCAAGAGAGCCCAGCTGAACATTGGAGAGTCCTCCGTTGGTTTCCAAAATTCGTGTCCTTCTGGGCATGCTCGTGCTCCTGGCGCTGGCCATCGGCGCCATCGCCCTGCTCGCGGCCGTGAAAGCCGACGCCGCCTGGTTCACGATCGTCCCTCTCGGCATCCTCTTCATCGGCGCGTCCGTCGTCCGGTCGCTCGGATGGTTCGACAAAAAGGCCGGTGACTGACCTGGCGGCTCGCAGGTCGGAGTAGATGGTCTCCGAGTGGATGACCACGCGGGTAGGTCAGCGGCTCACAGGGCAACACGGCTCCCGGCGGGCGCTTCCCTGAGCCCTCTCCTAACCGCCCCTTAAGCGCGCCATAACGATGGCCGCCAGGGCCTTCCGACCGTCGGATCCGCTGTCCGTGGCGGCTAGTTTGCTGATCACCGGGACGGGGTCCGTTCCGTCGGCGACATCCGAACGGGGGGTCTCACCGCCGTACGGGCCCTGCTCCGCACCCCCCGCACCGGACGTCCGCACACAGACGTGCCCCGCCGAAGGAGATCGCCACCATGGCCGCCATCACGACCGTTCATCGCAAGCTCGCCGGGATCCTCGCCCTGGGTGTCGCGCCGCTCGCGCTGACCGGCCTCTCCGCCGCTCCGGCCGCCGCCCACGGTTCGCTGACGGACCCGGTGAGCCGCGTCTCGGCCTGCTTCGCCGAGGGGCCGGAGAGCCCGAAGTCGGCCGCCTGCCAGGCGGCGGTCGCGGCGGGCGGTACGCAGGCGCTGTACGACTGGAACGGGGTGAACATCGCCAACGCGGCGGGCAAGCACCGTGAACTGATCCCGGACGGCAAGCTGTGCAGCGCCGGCAACGACAAGTTCAAGGGGCTGGACCTTCCGCGCGCCGACTGGCCCTCGACCTCGATGAAGGCGGGCGCGCACACCTTCCGGTTCCGGGCCACCGCTCCGCACCGGGGCTCGTTCGAGCTGTACCTCACCAAGGCCGGCTACGACCCGGCGAAGCCCCTGAAGTGGTCGGACCTGGAGGAGAAGCCGTTCGCCGAGGCCACCGACCCGAAGTTGGAGAACGGTTCGTACGCCTTCGACGGCACCCTGCCGGCGCGTTCCGGGCGGCAGCTGATCTACACCGTCTGGCAGCGTTCGGACTCCCCCGAGGCGTTCTACGCCTGCTCCGACGTGGTCTTCGGCGCGGCGGCGGGCGGCAGCGGTTCGGTCGCCGCGGTCCCGGCTCCCTCGGCGTCGGCCCCCTCCGAGGAGGAGATCACCGAGGGCGCCGACAAGTCGTCCGTCGAGCACAACGGGCACGGTGACGACGACGCCGGTACGGCGGCGGAGGTCACCGAGGCATCCCCGGCGGCCGGGACGGAGACGCCCGGTACGGCGGCTCCCGCCCCGGCCAACGCCCCGGAGGCCAACGGCTCCGGGGCGGGCGAGGAGCTCGCCGAGACGGGCGGTTCGAGCAGCAGCACGTACCTCGCGATCGGCGGGGCGGCGGCGCTGGCCGTCGGCGCGGCGGCCCTGTTCACGTCGACGCGTCGCCGGGCGGCCTCCGCCGCCCGCCACGGGCGCTGACGGCCGGTACGGGTCCGGTGGACGGCGAGGCGGTGGTGCGGGGACAGCCGCGCCACCGCCTCGCCGGATTCAGGTCGCGCGGGCGGCGCCCGGTGCGCCCGGGCCGGGGTCAGCCGATCACCGACAAGCAGTTCGTCGGGGTGGCGTGCGCCGGGTCCAGGGCGTTCTCCACCTCGTGGAAGGCGATCCGGTCGATGGTCCCGATCGCCACGTGCTCGGACAGGTCGGCCGCGCACAGGTCCTGGAGAAGGACGTTGCGTACGTTCGGCCCGTCCAGGTACTGCGTGCGGTACGGGGTCACGACCTCGTCGTACCGGGTGGCGATGACGGTGTAGCGGACTCCGGGCACGGTGTCGGCGCCCGCGTTGAGCTTGGTCATGAACGCGGAGCCGGCGACCTGGTCGGCGAGGCCGGGGGTGGCGGCGGTGAGCAGGTCCTCGGCGCCGGGGAAGTACGGCAGCAGCTTGGTCAGCCCGAGGAGGGTGGTGCCGTGGTTGTCGGGGGCGATGCCGACGAGGGCGTTCACCTTCGCGGCGCCACCGAGGAACTTCAGGTAGTAGTTCGGCATCATGCCGCCCTGGGAGTGGCCGACGAGGTCGGCCTTGGGCGCTCCGGTGGCGGCGAGCACCTTGTCGACGAACACGTCGAGCTGTCCGGCCGACTTCTCGATCGGGCCGAGTCCGTTGAAGAGCGGGACGCCCGGGAGCTGCCCGTAGTCGAGGGAGAAGACGCAGTACCCCCGGTTGACGAGGTAGGGGGCGAGGACCAGCCAGTTGTCGATCGAGTTGCCGAACGTGCCGTGGACCAGGACGACGGGGCGGGGATGGGCGGCGGAGGGCTTGCAGGTGTAGTCGTTCCAGCCACGCGACGTGGCGGTCTCGGCTGTGGGGGTGGCGGCGGTCGCGGTGGCCGTGGGGGCGGCGAAGGCTGCGACGACCAGGAGCAGCGCGGTCAGCGTCCGGCGCGCACGGCGGGTGCGCACCGGACGATTCCAGGGCAGCATCGTGTGTTCTCCTTGCGGCTCAAGGGAGTTGCGATGTCTGTGCGCCCTGCGGCCCGGACCACAAGAGTTATGTGCTCATGCCAAATTACGCACGGGTAAGGTAGCTAGGGAAGTTACGCGTCGGTAAAAACTGACGCCCCGGCACGGAGCGTCGTATCAAGGCGTCATGACGGGCAGACCGGCCCCCGGTTCCACCGCCGAGGGCGGCACCGCCGCCCGCCGCGCGGACACCCCCGCCAGGAGGCCGGCCGCGCGCCGGACAGGGTGCGTGGCGGACCCCAGGCCATCGGCACCGCTCGGGATCATTCCGTGGCGGACCGCTTCGCCGCCTTGCTCTTGGCGGCACTCGCGCCGCCCCCGGCCTTGCCGGTCGCACTCTTCCGCGTCCTCGTGGCCTTCACCGCGCCCGCGGCCTTCTTCGTACCCGCGGTGATCCTCGCGCCCGCGGCTTTCGTCGCACCTGCGGCCTTTTCCGTGCCTGTGACCTTCTCCGCTCCCACGACCTTCTCCGCGCCTGCGGCCTTCTCCGCTCCCGCGGCCTTTTCCGCTCCCGCGGCCACCCGCGAGGGCGCTGCCCGGGTCGCCGCGGTCGGCCACTTGAACTCGATCTCCAGCTCGATCTCCCCGTCCTCGACCTCGATCTCGATCTCACTGCGAAGTTCGTCGGGGATCCGCAGGCTCAGCGTCCCGAGGCCGAGTTCCAGTTCGGCATCGTCACCTTCCCTCAGCGCGGCGGCGAGCGCCTCCAGCTGATCAGCAGCCTCCTGGCGTGACAGCGAGCGCTTCTGCTCGAACTTGAGGTCCTTCATGGGCATCTCCGATCCGGCATGCACAGTAAATATCCGTAATTCTGATGCTATGCACGGGATCGGGCATCCTCATGGCCGAGCGGAGCGCCTGAACGGTCCATCGCGCGGACGAAAACCCCCCACCACGCTTCCCCGCCTCGGCGTTCTCCTGATACAGAGCGACTCCGGCCCGGGTCCGCCAACCGGCTGACCTCCGCGGCGGGTCGCGTACCGCCGTGTGGGGTGGCTGGGACGATGCCGGGATGGCACCCACGGCGGGCACTGCGGCGAGTCCGGCAACAGCACGACTCGTCCTGCTGACACTCGCGGCCGGCCAGTTCCTGATGGCACTCGACAGCTCTGTCATGAACGTCTCGATCGCGACCGTGGCCGAGGACGTGGGCACGACCGTGACGGGTGTCCAAGGCGCCATCACGGCGTACACCCTCGTGATGGCGATGTTCATGATCCCCGGGGGCAAGGCAGGGGCGCTGATCGGCCGCAAGCGCGCGTTCATGATCGGCTGCGTCATTTACGGCTGCGGCTCCCTCACCACGGCGCTCGCACCGAACCTGCCCGTACTGCTGCTCGGCTGGTCGTTCCTGGAGGGGATCGGGGCGGCGCTCATCCTGCCCGCGATCGTGGCGCTCGTGGCCAGCAACTTCGCCACCGAACGGCGTCCCGCCGCCTACGGGCTCGTGGCAGCCGCGGGGGCCGCCGCCATCGCGGTCGGGCCGCTCGTCGGGGGTGTCGCGACGACGTACTTCTCCTGGCGGTGGGTCTTCGCCGGTGAGGTGGTGATGGTGCTCGGCATCCTGGTGCTGGGCCGCCGCATCACGGACGCCCCGATCGGCGAACACCCGCGTATCGATCTCGTCGGCGCCGTACTCTCCGCCCTCGGGCTCGGGCTCTTCGTCTACGGGGTACTCCGCTCGGACGAATGGGGATGGTTCCAGCCGAAGCCCGACGCGCCTTCGTGGATCGGCGTTTCGATGGTCGTCTGGCTGATGTTGGCCGGCCTGTTCCTGGTCTGGCTCTTCCTCCGCTGGGAGGCCCTCCTGGTGCGGCGGCACCGGGAGCCACTCGTCGACCCCGCCATTCTGCACAACAAGCAGCTGACCGGCGGGCTGACGATGTTCTTCTTCCAGTACCTCGTCCAGATGGGCATCTTCTTCGTCGTACCGCTCTACCTGTCGGTGGCGCTGGGCCTCTCCGCGCTCGCGACCGGCGCCCGCCTCCTGCCCCTCTCGCTGACGCTGCTGGCGGCAGCCATCCTGATCCCGCGCTTCTTCCCCGACGTCTCGCCGAGGCGGGTGGTCCAGCTCGGGATCTTCGCGTTGCTCGCGGGCGCGGTGGTCCTGATGGCCGCGCTCGACGCGGACGCCGGTGCGGAAGTCGTCGCCGTCCCCCTCCTGCTGATCGGGCTCGGCATGGGCGCACTGGCGTCGCAGCTCGGATCGGTCACCGTGTCCGCGGTACCGGAGGCGCAGAGCGCGGAGGTGGGCGGCGTCCAGAACGCCGTCACCAACCTCGGCGCCTCGATCGGGACCGCACTCGCCGGTTCGATCATGATCGCCACGCTCACGTCCTCGTTCCTGGGCAGCGTCATGCAGAACCCGGCGATCCCGGAGGAGGTCAAGAGCCAGGCGACCGTCGAGCTCGAAAGCGGTGTGCCGTTCCTGTCGGACGCCCAGCTCACGTCCGCCCTCGAAGAAGCGGGCACGAACACGGAGGTGAGCCAGGCGGCACTCGACGCGAACGCCGACGCCAGGATCGACGGCCTGCGCGCCGCGCTCGCCATCCTCGCCTTCGCCGCACTCCTCGCGATGTTCTTCACGCACCGGATCCCGACGACCCAGCCCCGCTCGGTGGAGCCGGGGAAGCCCTAAGGTCCGCACGCAAGGCGCGGACGAGGGCCGACCTGCCCCCTCGCCCGTGCGGCGACCCCCGTGCGGGAGCCCCCGAGGGGTTCTAGTGTTGAGGGGAATCCTGGCGGTCCGAAGGCATCCACACCTTTTGCCTCACTCCCGCACGGGCTCGAGAACACCCCAGGAGCGCCGCTCCGGGTCGCCGCGTCCTCTGCCGGGCGGCCCCGGCCGCCGCACCGCCAGGCAGGAGGGCCTTCGATGCTCCCGAGTGCGACCACCGCGATGCGCGCGGCACCCCACGCGACGCCCGAGAAGCGCGCGGCCTTCGGCAAGGAGGCCCGGCGTCGCTCGCCGCGGTCGGGGCATGCCGTGTACAGGCCGTCTCCCGACAGGCCGGACCCGCTGGAGATCCTGGAGGCGCAGTCCGCGGCACGGGTGCCCGAACTCGTCCCGATCCGCTACGCCCGGATGACGGAGTCCCCGTTCCGCTTCTACCGGGGCGCCGCCGCCGTCATGGCCTCCGACCTGGCCGACACCCCGCGCTCGGGGCTCGTGGCCCAGCTGTGCGGGGACGCGCACATGCTCAACTTCCGTCTGCTCGCCTCGCCGGAGCGGCAGTTGATGTTCGACATCAACGACTTCGACGAGACACTGCCGGGCCCCTGGGAGTGGGACGTCAAGCGGCTGTCGGCCAGTCTCGTCATCGCCGGCCGGGCGAACGGCTTCGACGACTCCGAGCGCACCCGCATCGTGAGCTGGACGGTCCGTGCGTACCGCGAGGCGATGATCCGCTTCGCGGGCATGAGCAACCTCGATGTCTGGTACGCGAAGATCGGCGCGGACCGTCTCAAGGCCCTCGCCGCAACCGCCTCCACGAAGCGCGGACAGAAGAACCTGGCTTCCGCCATGGCGAAGGCCCGCACCCGCGACAGCCTGGACGCCTTCGGCAAGCTCACGGAGACGGTCGACGGCCGGCCCAGGATCGCGGCGGATCCCCCACTGCTCGTCCCGGCCGGAGACCTGCTGCCGGACATCGAGCGCAGTGCGCTCGAGCGCACGTTCCGCGGACTGGTCGAGCGGTACGGCCGCACCCTGCCGTCCGACCGGCGCGCGCTGCTCCAGGACTACAGACTGGCGGACGTCGCCCGCAAGGTGGTCGGTGTCGGCAGCGTCGGCACCCGCTGCTGGATCTTCCTCCTGCTCGGACGGGACGACCAGGACCCGCTCTTCCTCCAGGCCAAGGAGGCCGACACCTCCGTGCTCGCCCCGCACGTCGGCGCGAGCCGGTATCCCAACCAGGGCGAGCGGGTGGTCTCGGGCCAGCGGCTGATGCAGGCGACGAGCGACATCTTCCTGGGCTGGGAACGGGTCGACGGGATCGACGGCAAGAAGCGCGACTTCTACCTCCGCCAGTTGCGCGACTGGAAGGGCATCGCGCTGCCGGAGCGGATGCAGCCGAAGGACATGCGCGCGTTCGGCGAACTGTGCGGGGTCACGCTGGCTCGCGCGCACGCGCGGTCCGGCGACCGGATCGCGATCGCCTCGTATCTGGGCAGCGGCGACACGTTCGACCGGGCCCTCGCGACGTTCGCGGAGGCGTACGCCGACCAGAACGAGCGTGACCACCAGGCGCTGGTCGACGCGGTGCGCGCGGGCCGGCTGCCCGCCGAGGAACCGGCGGCCTGACGCGGCCGGTCAGTCGGCCAGGGTGGCCGGACGTACGGCCTCCGGCCCGAAGCGACGGCGGGCACGGTCCGCGGCGGCTTCGACCGCGCGGGCACGGGCGTCCTGGGGATCCAGGGAGAGCTGCCAGTAGGCGCTGTCGGCCGGCATCAGGTGGTCGGCACGGAGCGCGAAGGCCCGGACCCGCGCTCGCTGCAGCCCCAGACCGGTCAACAGGCCCAGGGCGGTCGCGACGAGGACGGGTGAGTGGTCGGTGGGTTCCGGCAGTGCGCGCGTGCGGGTGGTCGAACTGTGGTCGGCGTAGCGCACGGTGAGGGTGAGGCGTCCCGCGATCTGCTTTTCCCCGCGCAGGCGTTGGCCGATCCGCTCGGCGAGCCCGAGGACGGCGCGGTGACGTAGCGCAGGGTCGAGGCAGTCCCGGTCCAGCGCCGTGTCGGCGACCAGGTGCTCCGTCGGCTCCGTCCGAGTAGCCGGGCGGGGATCGTGACCACGGGCCCGCTCGGCCAGCAGCCGGGCGGGGGCGGCACCCAGCAGTCTCTGCAGGGTCGCCGGGGACAGGTCGGCGACCTGGCCGATGGTGTGCAGACCGTACTTCCCGAGCGTCTCCGCCGTGGCGCGGCCGATTCCCGGCAACGCGGTGACCGGCCGGGGGTACAGCCAGGCTGCGGCCTGCCCGGCGGGAACCCAGGTGGTGTCCCCCGGCGCGGACGCGTCGGCCGCCATGGCGGCCAGCATGCGGTTGCCCGCGAGCCCGGCGCTGCTGTCGATGCCGTAGAGGGCCTTCAACCTGAACTTCGCCAACTGGACGACGTCGTAGGCGGACAGGTCGAAGTACCGGAGTGCCGACGTCAGGTCGAGCTGAACGGCGTCGGGCGGAACGGCCTGGACGTGCGGAGTGATACCGGACACCAGTTCGATTATTTTTTCGTACTGATCCTCGCTCGAAGCGGTGTGCAGGTGGAGGTGGGCGATGTGCCGCTGACGCGTGGTCATCCCGCACTCCCCGGGCTGGTGTAGCCGAACTTCTTCAGGTCGGCCGAGCGGTCGCCGGCAGGCTGCAGATCGGCGTACGGGTGAAGACGGGCGCCGGTGGTGCCGTTGACCAGGGTGCGCTGCGGCTGGGCAGGGGTCGGGTGCGGGTGGTCGGCGCCGAGCAGGGCGAGCGCGGCCTCGGGACCGCGGTCGCGGCGGGCGGCGGCGATCCGTTCGAGGTCCCAGGCCATGGTGCCGACGACGGTACGGCGGGTGCCGCGCACCTGGACCGTGCCGCGGACCAGCAGCAGGCCGCTGTGGAAGACGGTGTGCGCGCAGGCCGGGTGGGAGTCCTCGAAGAAGGCCAGGTCGACCAGCCCGGAGCCGTCCTCCAGCGTGACGAAGATGACGCGCTTGCCACTGGCGATCGGCGGGGTCTGGGTGGAGGCCCGCACACCGGCGACGAGGACCTGCTGCCCCGGACGCATAGCGGCCAGATGGGCCGCGTCGGTCGCTCCGGCCTCCCGCAGCAGGCGGTGGTGATGCTCCATCAGATGCCTGGAGACGTCGATGCCGAGGGTGCTCAGCTCCGCGCTCAGGGCCTCCCGCCCTGTCATCTCCGGCAGGCCGCTCGGCTCCGCCCCGCCGACAGCGCCCGCGTCCAGGGGCAGCTGACCCTTGCCCGCCGACCGGGTGCGGGACTGCCGGTGGAGCTCGGCGATCTGCAGCAGCAGGTCCCGCCGGGTGAGACGCCCGTCGTGCAGGCAGTTCAGGGCACCGACCTCGGCGAGGCGTTCGGCGACCGGCCTGCTGGGGTGGGCCCGCTGCCAGAAGTCCGACAGCGATCCGTACGGCCGGCCCTCCTCGATCCGCGCGCACTCCTCCTCACTGATGCCGTGCACCCCGGACAGCGCGAGCCGCACGCCCCACTCCTCCTCCTCGGTCATCTCCACGGTGTGCTTCGTGCAGGAGCGGTTGACGTCGACGGGCAGGACCCGGACACCGCGACGCCGGGCATCGGAGACGAGGACGCGCTTGGGCCACATCCCGGGGTCGTGTTCGAGCAGACCGGCCAGCAGGAACGCCGGATAGTGCGCCTTGAGCCAGGCGCTCTGCAGGGCCGGTACGGCGAAGGCGACCGCGTGCGCCCGGCAGAAGCCGTAGGCGCCGAACGCCTCGACCGTCTTCCAGACCTGGTCGCGCACCGTCTCGCTGTACCCGTGTGCGCGCGCCTGCCGGTGGAACCAGCCCTTGATCCTGGGCAGCCGGTTCTTGTCACCGAGCGCGCGCCGGGCGATCTCGGCCAGCGCGCGGTCGCAACCGGTCATCACCGCCAGCGTCTCGATGATCTGCTCGTGCCAGATGGTCACGCCGTAGGTGTCGGCGAGCACCGGCTCCAGGTCCGGGTGGGCGTACGACGGCGTGCCGCCATGGCGTGCGGCGATGTACCGCTCGGGCATGCCGCCTGCAACGGGGCCGGGCCGGAAGAGACTGATGTCGGCAATGACGTCCTGCGGGTCGCGGGGCTGCAGCCGGGACAGCAGGTCCTGTTGCCCGGGTGACTCCAGCTGGAACAGGCCCAGGGTCTGGCTCTCCTGGATGAGCTTGAACGCGAAGACGTCGTCGAGCGGCACCTGGCGCGGGTCGTCCATGTCGATGCGGTTGCCGGTCACCCGTTCGATCTCGGTGACCGCATGCGCCATCGAGGACAGCATCCGGACGCCCAGGACGTCCAGTTTGATATTGCCCAGCGCCTCGATCTCCTCCTTGGCCGCCATGGCCATGGGGTAGTCGCCCTGGGGGGTCGGCTGCACCGGCAGCCGGTCCAGGAGCGTCGCGTCGCTGATGACCACTCCACAGGGGTGCATGGCCATGCCGTACACCAGCGAGTCGAGTCCCTCGGCGAGCTCCCACAGCGGCCCGTACCGGTGCGCCTCGGCCGCCAACTGCCGCAACTCGGGCAGCTCGGCGAGCGCCCCGGTGATGTCGGAGGCCCGCAGATGCGGGAAGCTCTTGGCGATCCGGTCGATCTCCGCCGGTGCGATCCCCAGGGCCAGGCCGGTATCGCGCAGGGCGCGGCGGGCCCGATAGGTCTCGGGCATGGCGGTGACCGCCACCCGCTCCTTGCCGAACCGGTCGAAGATCAGGTCGTAGCACTCCAGCCTCCTGGCGGACTCGACGTCGATGTCGATGTCCGGAAGCGACGCCCGCCGCAGGCTCAGGAAGCGTTCGAACAGCAGGCGGTGGTCAAGGGGGTTGGCGGTGGCGATGCCCAGGACGTGGCAGACCAACGATCCGGCGCCCGAGCCGCGGGCCGAGACCCGGATGCCCTTCTCCCGGATGTCGGCCACGACCTGGCCGACGGCAAGGAAGTACGAGTCGTAGTCCAGCTCGGAGATCACGGCGAGTTCCTCGTCCAGCCGGTCGAGCGCCGGCCGGTCCCGGTCGATGCCGCGGCGGACCATCCCGGCCTCGCACTGCTGACGCAGGAGTTGCGCGGCTGCCCCCGCTCCGGGCCCGGCCCCGAAGAGCGCCGGTTCCGGGAAGTGCGGCGTGCCAAGACCGAGATCCGCCCGGGGGTCGAGGGTGCACGCGTCCGCCGTCGCAACGGTGTCGGCCATCAGGCGGCGCGCCCGCCGGGGGTCCGCCCCGGCGCACTCGGCGACCATCCGCGCGATGACCGTCATCGCCCTTTCGTCCTTGAGCCAGCGCTGCCCGCTGTCCAGGCGGCGCCGGTCGATCGGCCGCAGCAACCTCGCGGCGTCCAGGACATCGGCAAGCCGGTGCTGGTCCGGGTCGGCGTAGCGGACCGCGTTGGAGAGCACCGCGGTGGTGCCGGTGCGATCGGCCAGCGCCAGGGTGCGCGCAGCCAGCCGAAGCGAGCCGGGCCCGATGCCGAAACGTTTATGCACTACGACTTCCAGCCTGACTCCCGTACCGAAGATCTCCCGCCACGGAGCCAGTAGCTTCGTCGCGACGTCCTCGCGCCCGGCCGCCAGAGCCCGTACCGGCTCCGAGAGCGGTCCGAGCAGCACGGTCAGACCGGGGCCGCCGTGCTCGCGCAGCGCCTCCCACGGCACCACCGGCGCCGTACCGGACACGGCACCGGCATGGGCGGCCGACGTGATGCGGCACAGCCGCGCCCACCCCGCCCGGTTCTGCGCGAGCAGCACGAACCGCAGCGGCGGCTCAGCGACATGCGCGCCACCGCGCGCCGGGGTGCGGGGCCGCCGGCCCGGCGGCGGAGGCGCGAGGGCCTCCACCGCCAGGTCGACACCGAAGACCGGCCGGACCCCGGCTCCCGAGCACGCCTGCGCGAACCCGACGGCCCCCGTGACCGTGTCCCGGTCGGTGAGCGCGAGCGCCGCCATGCCCCGTCCGGCCGCCTGCTGGACGAGATGCCCGGGGTGGGCGGCGCCGTAGCGGACGGAGTAACCGGACGCGACGTGCAGCTGAGCGAAGCCCGCCATGTCGCACCTCCATCACTCCACCCCTTTTTAGGTCATACGCCCGATATGTTCATCGTACGCCAGTTCGAATACCTTAACCCCGTCGGAGCCTGATCCACCCCGGCCGAATTTGTTCGAACACTCGTACGATAACCCGGGCAGGGGCATCCGCCGGTCCGCCCGCACCCCGCCTCAGCCATTCGGCCCCGTCCCACCTGCGCAAACACCGGGCCGCCCGGACCGTAGGGGCATGACTTTCGTCGACGAGGTGAAGAACGCCGTCACTCCACGGGCCGCACTGCTCGTCCTCGGTGTGCTCGCGCTGCAACTGCTGTTCATCGCGTCCTACGTGGGGGCGCTGCACAAGCCCAAGCCGACGGACGTCCCCTTCGCCGTTGTCGCTCCCCCGCAGATCTCGGAGCAGCTCGTCACCCGGCTCGACTCGCTCCCCGGCGGCCCGCTGGACCCGCGCACGGTCGACGACGCGGCCGAGGCCCGCGAGCAGATCATGAACCGCGAGATCGACGGCGCCCTGATCGTCGACCCCGCCGGCACCACCGACACCGTGCTCGTCGCCTCCGGCGGCGGCACCGTCCTGGCCGACTCCCTCACGAAGATCATCGAGCAGGCCGACAGGACCCAGCGCCGCTCGGTCAGGACCGTCGACGTCGCACCGGCCTCCCCCGAGGACTTCGACGGGCTCTCGTCCTTCTACCTGGTCGTGGGCTGGTGCGTCGGCGGCTACCTCTGCGCCTCGATCCTGGCGATCAGCGCGGGCACCAAACCCGCCAACCGGCAGCGCGCGCTGATCAGGACCGCCACCATGGCGCTGTACTCGATCGCGGGCGGAATCGGCGGCGCGGTCATCATCGGGCCGATCCTCGGCGCACTGCCGGGCAGCGTGTGGGCGCTCTGGGGCCTGGGGGCACTCGTCGTCTTCGCGGTCGGCATGACCACGCTCGCCCTGCAGGCCCTCACCGGCATCATCGGCATCGGCCTGGCCGTCCTGATCATCGTGATCGCGGGCAACCCGAGCGCGGGCGGCGCCTTCCCGCTGCCGATGCTGCCGGACTTCTGGCGGGCGATCGGGCCGGCGCTGCCGCCGGGAGCGGGCACCTGGGTGGCCCGCTCGATCGCCTACTTCAAGGGCAACGCGGTCACCGGACCGCTGCTGGTGCTCTCCGCCTGGGCGGTGGCGGGCACGGTCCTCACCCTGCTCCTGTCCATGCGGCACAGGCCGGACGACGCCACCGGCACGGCAGCCGCGGACACGGCGCCCGCAGGTGCGGCGCCCGGCGGCCCGACCGCCGCCTGAAGCGGCCGTACGCGGACCCGCGGGCAGCCGGGGCCGGACGGTGTCACGCGGTCACACCGTCATCGGCCGGGCTGCCCGGCGCCGGCACCCGGCCCCGTACCGCGGACAGTTCCGTGACCTCCGCGCGCAGCGCCCGCACCTCCGCGGTGAGCGCGATGATGGCCTCGGTCTGCAGCCGGTCCGTGGCGCTTTCGCTCTCGAAGCGGGAGATGAACCAGGCCGCGATGTTCGCCGTGACCACACCCAGCAGCGCGATGCCCGACAGCATCAGGCCGACCGCGAGCATGCGGCCCAGACCGGTGGTCGGGGCGAAGTCGCCGTAGCCGACGGTCGTCATCGTGGTGAAGGACCACCACACCGCGTCGCCGAGGGACTTGATGGTGCCGTCCGGCGAGTCCCGTTCGACCTCCAGCACCGCGAGCGAGCCGAACATCAGCAGACCCACGCACGACCCCGCGACATACGTGGTCAGCTGCACCTGCGAGGCCATCCTGGCCCGCTGCCCGGCCAGCAGCAGCGTGGACACCAGCCGGAGCAGCCGCAGCGGCTGCACCATCGGCAGCAGGACCGCGATCAGGGCCAGCGGATGACGGCGTACGAACTGCAGGCGGTCGGGCGCGAGCACCAGCCGCACGGCGTAGTCGACGGCGAACGCACCCCACACCACCCACTCCACGCCCCGGCACAGCCGCAGCGCCGCCCGGCCGGCGTCGGGTACCACGACGGGCACGGCGTACGCGACGGCGAAAAGGAGGGCCAGGACCAGGAGCGGCCACTGGGTACGCCTCTCCCAGCGCTGCTCGGCCCCCGTTCCGTCCCCGGATTCCGCCGCCGTCGATTCCGTGCTTTTCATGGAGTCATCGTAGAGAGCGGGAGCCGGCCGGAAATCCGAGCGCGCAGCCGCCGTGCCGGACGGTGGTGGACAGCCCCTCGGACCGGCCGGTCCTGTGGCCGCCGCCCGACGCGCGGCCCAATTCCTGATGACCGGTCGACGCAACAGCTAGGCATGACAGGTACATGGCGTCATTCTGGAGCTGCCCCGTGCGACCCACGAGGCGCACGGTCGCCATAACTCCCTTTCATCCCACGGAGGTTGCTCATGCGTCGCCGCTTCGCCGTATCCCTTGCCGCTGTCGCCCTGTCGCTCCCGCTCGCCCTGCTGCCTGCCGCCTCCGCTTCGGCCGCCCCCGCGGACAAGCCCCAGGTCCTGAGCTCCTGGACCCAGACGAGCCTCTCCAGCTACAACGCCTGGAACAGCGCCCGCAACAACCAGGGCGCCTGGTCCGCGTACGGTTTCGACTGGTCGACGGACTACTGCAGCACCTCCCCCGACAACCCGTTCGGCTTCCCCTTCCAGACGGCCTGCGCCCGCCACGACTTCGGCTACCGCAACTACAAGGCCGCCGGCACCTTCTCCGCCAACAAGTCCCGCATCGACTCCGCGTTCTACTCGGACCTCAAACGCGTGTGTGCCGCCTACTCCGGCGCGACGCTCACCGCGTGCAACAGCACGGCGTGGACCTACTACCACGCCGTGGACATCTTCGGCGTGGCACCGGCGAAGGCGGACTCCGGCAGAACGGCCCTGGCCGCCTGACCACCGGGCTCCGGCCGCCGGGCACAGGCGGACGGGCCCGCTCGCCCCACACCGGGTGGGGCGAGCGGGCCCGTCGTCGGACCGGTCAGCCGATCTCGGCCCCGAACGCCGCCAGCGCCTCCGGCACCGGCTGGAAGAACGTCTCGCCGCCCGAGGAGCAGTCGCCGCTGCCGCCCGAGGTCAGACCGATCGCGGTGTCGCCCGAGAAGAGCGAGCCGCCGCTGTCGCCCGGCTCGGCGCAGACCGTCGTCTGGATGAGCCCGTTGACGATGTCGCCGTTGCCGTAGTTGACCGTGGCGTCCAGCGCGGTGACCTCACCGTCGTGCACCTGGGTGGTGGAACCGCTCCGGGTCACGGCCATGCCGACCGTCGCCTCGCCCGCCTTGGTGATCGGCTGCGTGGAACCGTTGTAGAGGTCGACCTCGCTGGGGTGCGCCACGTCGGAGGTGTACTTGACCAGACCGTAGTCGTTGTCCGGGAAGCTGGAGCCCTCGTTCGCCCCGATCTCCGCGCCGCCCTGGGTGTCGGACCAGCTGGTGATCGACTCGGTGCAGTGTCCCGCGGTCAGGAAGTACGGCTCGCCGCCCTTGACCACGTTGAAGCCGAGCGAGCAGCGCCCGCCCCCGCCCCAGATCGCGTCGCCGCCCGCGATGAGCGGCTTGAACTCCCCTGCCGACCGGTTCAGTTCGGCCGTTCCGCCGAGCTTCTCGACCACGGCGGCGAGCTTGTCCCAGGCCGCGCCCTTCACCGTGCGGTCGGCGGTGACGACCACCTTGTTGCTGACCGGGTCGACGGCCCAGGACGTGCCGGGGATGGTGGCGCGGTCGGTGAGGGCCTGCCGGGCCGACTTCAGCTCCGCGGCCGAGTTCTGTACGAGTCTGGCCTTGCCGCCCGCCCGGCGCACCTGCTCGGCGGCGGCCTGGTCCACGACGTTCACGACCAGGCTCTTCGCCTCGGCGTCGTAGTAGGCGCCGGCCGTGTCGCCGCCCAGAGTCCTGTCCAGGGTGGTGGCGAGCTTTCCGGCCGCACCGGCCGTCAGCGTCCGTGCGGTCAACTGGGGTACATCTTCACTGGCGTTCGCAGTCTGGAAGGTGACTCCCGCTGCAACCAGGGCGACGACGGCCGATCCGGCCACCACCGCACGCTTCCTGGATATGCGTCGATGCTTCAACTTCGACCTCCTGTGGGGCCGCGCAGGGGCAAGTGGGGTGCCTCTACACGGAGGATGGGGCGCCCACTATTCCGACGCACGGAAACGCACACAAGGTCGACTTCAGGACGCACACACGACAGCGACGCTTCACTCCCGTTCCGTTCACTTACCGGGAGTCGGGCCACGTCGATTCCGATTGCGAACACCTGCTGCGATCGAAGGTCGGCAGCGGGTGAGGACTAGTCCTGTCCGGTATTGGCCCCTGAGATCAGTCGACGGGAGCGCTGCCCTGCATCCGGGCGCCCTTCATGCAGTCCAGGATCCGCTCATGACTGTCCCCCACCACGTCGACGACCCGCACCCGCAGATACAGCGCGTCGACCCGCTCGATGAAGCGCTTCGAGAAGACCCCCACGAGGACCGTGTCGTAGCTCCCGGCGCCCACCAGAGGGAATCCGGCGCCGAAGCTGACGAGCCGGAAGTCCTCCGTGACGACGAATCCCGCCGCCTCCAGTTCGCTCACCACCTCGGAGACCTCGGTCCACCGGGTGTCGGCGGGCGTGTCCGCCCCGGCCAGGACCAGTCGGCAGTCCAGGCTCTCGATCACCGCTATGTGCTGGCCTCCGTTGAGCATCCCCACCCGCCACGCCGAGGCGTCCCCGCAGCCCCTTGGCCCAGGCGGCCCGCCAGCCCAGGTAGGGCCTGACCGTGCGCGCGTACTGCGCCCGGGCCAGGACCGCGCCCGCGGCGACCGCCAGCAGGCTCCCCAGCGCCTGCATGTCGAGCAGTTGGAGGCGCCACGGCCAGTCACCCCGGGCGTCGCCGGCCACATTGGCCCGGATGGTCTCCCACAGCAGCACCGCGATGAGCACGCAGAGCAGGACCAGGGGGGTCAGGAACAACAGCGGGCTCCGGCGTACGCGCCGCTGATCGTCGCCCGGAGGGACCTGGTCACCGCTGCCTTCTGCGCCACTCATCCGCTCTCCCCCCGCCGGACGGCGGGCACCGGAAGGCGAACTCACGGCAACTCGCCTGTCACTCAGTACAGTTGAACAACTTTCCCATACGGCGGCACAACGCAGAAGAGCCCGCCCCCGACAACGGCGCCCGAGCGGCCCGAACGTGGTGTGCGCCATTGCAGTGTCAGGTCGCGCGACTTTACCCTCATGTCCCCGGCAGGCAGTTGAGGGCGTTCGCTCACAACCCCGGCGTCATTGGCCACTGCTCCGGACAGCACGGAATCAGCCATTCCATTCGCAGAGTGACCACTGAAACCGCATAGCGGGGGTGAGCATGACGGCGATTCCCGGACCGCTGCAGAGCATGGTCTTCAGGAACGCGGATCTTCCGGCGCTCTTCCACCACACGGACGCCATCGCCATCGCACGCCAGCGGGAGGCCGTGAACACCACCCGCGGCCAGCTGGTCCTGCTGGTCCTGGGCGCCGTACCGGCAGCGCTGCCCTGGCACTGGGACACCGGCGGCTCCCTCCGGCTCAGCGGCCTCGTAGCCGTACTCGCCTATCTCGGCGTTCTCGTGACGACGTTCGTGGCCTCGCGCCGCAAAGCGAAGTCGCACTGGCAGCTGAATCGCTCGGCGGCCGAGTTCATCAAATCGATGTGCTGGCGCTATGCCGTGCACGGCTCGCCTTTCGAATCCGCTACGCAGCACCCGGAAGCGGTGTTCGCCAACCGGCTCGAAGAAGGACTGCAGGAACTGCGAAAAGTCGGCTGGACCGACCCCAGGGAGCAGTTGGCGGATTCCGGCGGGCTCATTACGGAATCGATGCGCGCGTTACGGGACAAGGCGTTCACCGTACGCAAGGAGACCTATGTACGCGACCGGCTGATCGAACAGCGCGGCTGGTACCGCAGACGGCAGGAGATCTCCCGGACGGGCACCACGGTCTGGTCGGTCACCATCGCCGCGCTCACCGCGCTGGCCCTGCTCTTCGCCCTGCTCCAGACCTTCGGGGCCGCCCGTTCCCTCGCCCTGCCGGGGGTTCTCTCCGCCGCGGCAGCCGCCTGTCTGGC
Source organism: Streptomyces sp. NBC_00234 (assembly GCF_036195325.1). Taxonomy (NCBI): domain Bacteria; kingdom Bacillati; phylum Actinomycetota; class Actinomycetes; order Kitasatosporales; family Streptomycetaceae; genus Streptomyces; species Streptomyces sp. NBC_00234. The sequence goes on from NZ_CP108101.1 coordinate 1,718,888, forward strand.
ATGGAACGAGATGCGCCGGCACCATCCGCTGATCTCCGCCCACTCCCTCGTGGAGAAGGATCTGGAGTCGATGCAGATCGCGATGGAGACCACCCTCACCGAGCGGCAGTGGCCGGTCGCCGTCTTCGAGACCGAGCGGATCGTCTCTCCCCAGCACACCGACTGGCTTGCCAGGCACCAGATGTGACGCGCACTCAGGCCCGTCGCACGCCCTCGTGCCAGATCACGGTGACCGGCAGTCCGAGACCGCGGGCGTACGTCACGATGTCGCCCGTGCCGCCGAGGCCGCGGGCCGGGAGGCCGTCCCACACAGCGAGCAGCCGGTCGCAGTGTTCGGCGATGTAGACACCCGCCGCGTAGTACGCCTCGTCCGTGGAGTGCGGAAAGTCCAGCACCACCTCACGGGTCGCCCGCTCCTTGAGCGTCCGGTAGCCGGCGAGTTCCGCGTCGTCGGCGAAGCACGCCTCGTAGTCCCCGCTGGGGATCACCACGGTGAGCTGCGCCCCGCGGGCGAGCGCGAGATCCGCGAAGAGCTGGTCCGCACCGGCCGCCAGACTGGAGAGAGCCTCCACGGACCCGTCGAGAGTGCCGAGCACCGCCCGCAGCCCCTCCAGCACCTGCTCGTACGCTTCCTGGGGAATGGTGCGGTGACCGGTCACTCCGATGCGTTTCACGGACCTGGAACCCCCTGGGTGGGTGTCTGGCTGCGGCCGACCGCCCTGACATCCTCTCAAAAGCCGCGGGCGAACGAGAGCCCCCGCCCGGACATCCGGGCAGGGGCTCGTCGTCGGAGAACGTGCACTCACTCCATCAGTAGACGCTGACGCCGTACGCGCTCAGCGCTTCGGTGACCGGCTGGAAGAACGTCGTACCGCCGGACGAGCAGTTGCCGCTGCCGCCGGAGGTGAGACCGATCGCCCTCGTACCCGAGTAGAGGGGACCGCCGGAGTCGCCGGGCTCGGCGCACACATTGGTGCGGATCATGCCGTAGACGATGTCCCCGCCGCCGTAGTTGACGGTGGCGTTGAGGCCGGTGACGGACCCGCTGTGGGTGCCGGTGGTGGAACCGCGGCGGGTGACGGACATTCCGACCGTGGCGTTGGCCGCACTGGTGATGTCCTGGCTGCCCACGGTGCCCGACTTGGTGACCGTGGTGTTGGTGTAGCGCACGATGCCGTAGTCGTTGGTCGGGAAGCTGGACCCCGAGGTGGTGCCCAGGGTGGTGGTGTGCGCGGAGTTCGACCACCAGGTGCCGGCGCCGTCGGTGCAGTGACCGGCGGTCAGGAAGTAGTAGGTGGTGCCGCTGCGTACGTTGAAGCCGAGTGAGCAGCGCCAGCTGGAGGCGTAGATCGCGTCTCCGCCGGAGATCAGCTTGCTGAAGGTGCCCGGGGTGCGCTCGATCCGCAGGGCTCCCGCGCCGCTCCCGGCGGAGTCCTTGATCTTCTTGATCTCCGCCTGCGAGACCGTGCTGTCCACGGTGACGACGACGCTCTTGGTGGCCGGATCGATGTTCCAGGCGGTGCCCGCCACATCGGCGTCGAGCACGGCATCGCTCGCCGCGCTGAGCTGGTTGGCGCTGAACGTCGAGGTGGTGTCGGCGTTGGCGGACGGGACGGCGAGAGCGGCGACGGCGACGAGGCCGACCGAGACGGCCAGGGCCCTGCTGCGTCTCGCTGTGCCACTGAGGGGGATGGTGCGCTTGATCCTCACTTTTCGTTCCTCCCGAGGGGGATCGGGGGTCCTGCCTGTGGGGTGGCCGGACCCGTGAGGCGCAGTCGGTGGGACGTCCGTATGCCGGATGTGTTGTCACTCCGGACACTCCGTGCCCCCGACAAGCGCTGTTCGGGAGTATTCGGCGCACACAACCAGCCGCGCAAGGGCGCGATTCGGCCGCCGCGGGGCGGGCGCGCGACGGCCCCGGCAGCGCGCGCGCTGCCGGGGCCGGGCGGCTGTGTCCACCGTCCCTCGTGACCGGTGGGACGGCTCAGGCGTCGATCCGGTTCCGCTCACCTGCCGGGACGGCGACGGCGAGGGTGTTGCCGGGCGGCGGGAAGGGGCAGATGAAGTGGTCGGCGAAGGCGCAGGGCGGCAGCAGCGCGCGGTTGAAATCGACGGTCACGCTGCCGTCCGCGGCCGGCGCCGCGGGCCGCAGGAACCGGAAACGGTAGCTGCTGCTTCCGCTGGTCGCGTCGGCGAAGACCGCCCAGAGCGAGCCGTCGGATTCGACCGCCACCTGGAGCGTGTGCGCGGCCCCGTCCACCTCGAAGACGATCTCCCCGCCGAGCCCCAGACCCCGTTCGCGCCCGTCGGCGTTCTCGACCCGGATCGTGCGGTCGGCCGTGTACGGGCGGAAGGTGCCGGGCAGCGCCCAGCCCGCGTCGTACGGGGTGGCGTCGATGGTCCGGAACGACTGCCGGGCCTCGGACCCCGGGTCGAAGTCCCGTACCGCCCACAGCCCTTCACGGCTCAGCACGACCAGGCGGCGTCCGCCGTGCGTCACCCGGGCCTCGTCGATCGGCCCGCGGTCGGCCGCGAGCCTGATCTCGCCGGTCAGCGGCTTGCCGTCGACGCTCAGACCGTCCTCGGGGGCTGCCGTGAGCAGCACACTGTCGCCGTCTTCCCGCCACTGCCCCGGGACGGCCGGAATTCGACCCTCCGGGTAGTCGGAGAGCCAGTGGGTGCCGGTCAGGGACAGCGGACCGTACGGTGCCGCGACCGCGACGATGCGCCCCTCGTGCCAGCTCTGCCAGTCCTGCTGTTCGTCCGTGCTCATGGGATCAACCTTTCCACACCGGCTCGGCCAGGCCGAGGTGCGACCGCAGCGTGGTACCGGTGTACTCGGAGCGGAAGACTCCACGCTCCCGGAGCAGCGGCACGACCCTGTCGACGAAGTCGTCGAGACCGCCCGGGGTGAGATGGGGTACGAGGATGAATCCGTCGGCCGCGTCGGCGGCGACGAACTCGGCGAGGCCCGCCGCGACGGTGTCCGGTGAGCCGATGAACGACTGCCGGGCGGTCGTCTCGATCACGGTCTGCCGGATCGAGAGCCCCTTGGCCTCGGACAGGGCCCGCCATTTCGCGGCGACCGCGAGGGGGTCGCCGACCCTGACCCGGCCCTGGACGAGCGTGGATTCGGGGTCCGGGTCGGTCGCGGGGAGCGGTCCGTCGGGATCGTACGAGGAGAGGTCGCGGCCCCAGACCTGCTCCAGGGCGAGGATGGCGTTCTGCGGGGAGACCTGGAGGCGGCGGATCTCGTCGGCGTTCTGCTGGGCCTCCGCGTCCGTGTCTCCGAGGACGAAACTGACGCCGGGCATGATCTTCAGGTCCTCGGGCCTGCGACCGTACGCCGCCAGCCGTCCCTTGACGTCCGCGTAGAAGGCGCGGCCCGCGTCCAGCGTGCCGTGCCGGGTGAAGATGACGTCGGCGGCGGACGCGGCGAACTCCCGGCCTTCGGCGGAGTCCCCTGCCTGGATCACCACAGGGTGCCCCTGGGGAGCGCGGGGGACGGTGAACTCCCCCGCGATACCGAAGTGCTCCCCGCTGTGCGTCACCGGTCGGGAGATCCCGTCCGGCGTCCAGGAGTCCCACAACTCCCGTGCCGTGGATACGAATTCGGCGGCCCGGGTGTACCGGTCGGCCCGGTCGAGGAAGCCCCCGCGCCGGAAGTTCTCCCCGGTGAAGGCGTCGGAGGAGGTGACCACGTTCCAGGCCGCCCGGCCGCCGCTGAGGTGGTCGAGGGAGGCGAGCCGGCGCGCCAGTTCGTACGGTTCGTTGAAGGTGGCGTTGACCGTGGCGGCGAGACCGAGCCGGTCGGTGACGGCGGCGAGGGCGTTCAGTACGGTGAGGGATTCGGGCCTGCCGACCACGTCGAGGTCGTGGATCAGACCGTTGTGCTCGCGCAGCCTGAGCCCCTCGGCGAGGAAGAAGAAGTCGAAGGTGCCGCGTTCCGCGGTCCTGGCCAGGTGCACGAAGGAGGAGAAGTCGATCTGGCTCCCCGAGCGCGGGTCGGCCCAGACGGTGGTGTTGTTGACGCCCGGGAAGTGGGCCGCCAGATGCATCTGCTTCGGGGCGCTCATGCCTCCTCCCCCGTCCGTGCCAGGGCGTAACGGCTGGCCGGACGGGCCAGTCCGAGGTGTTCGCGGAGGGTGCCCCCCGGATGGAAGGTGCGGAAGAGACTGCGGTGCTGGAGCAGGGCCACGGTGCCGTTGACGATCCTTTCGAGGTCACGCCCGGGTGCGATGGGAGTGAGGTGGAAGCCGTCCACGGCTCCGCCCCGGTGCCACCGGGTGATGAGTTCGGCGAGGTCCACCGGGCCGCCCCGGTAGTAGGAACCGCCTCCGGCGAGCTGCGGTCCGCTGCTGAGACCCGGTTCCGGCGCCGACTCGGCGTCCCCCAGGTCGACGGTGAGCGCCACCAGGACCCGCAGGGTGTCGGGGTCCCGGCCGTGTGCGGCGGCCCGCCGGCGTACGTCGTCACGGATCGCGGCGGCCCGCTCGGGCGTGGTGGCGCGCGCGTACACGACGTCGGCGTGGCGGGCCGCCGTTTCGCGGGCCGGGCCGCTCGTGCCGTCGATGACGGTGACGGGCCGGCCCTGGGGCGGCCTGGGCACGATGGCCGGGCCGCGGACCGAGAAGGTGCGGCCCTCGAAGTCGACGGGGTGCAGCTTGTCCCGGTCGACGAACCGCCCCGTGGCGACGTCCCGGATCTCGGCGTCGTCCTCCCAGCTGTCCCACAGCCGGGCGGAGACGTCGGCGACCTCGCCCGCCTCCTGCCAGAGCTCGGTGACGGGTGCGGCGGGGCGCCGGCCGAACAGCCGGGCTTCGGCCCCGGTCGTGGACACCTCGGCGTTCCAACCGGCCCGGCCCCCGCTCACCCAGTCGAGGGTGGCCACGGCGGACGAGACGTGGAAGGGCTCGGTGTGGGTGGTCGTGACGGTCGGCACGAGGCCGATCCGGTCGGTGTCCGGAGCGATCCGGGAGAGCACGGCGAGCGCGTCGAGCCCGGGGCGGGTGAAGGAGTCGCCGAGGGTGACGAAGTCGAGCGCGCCCTGTTCGGCGAGCCGGGCGAGCGCGAGGTAGTGGCCGGCGTAGTAGTGGGGAGGGCCACCGATCTCGGCGGCCAGATGAAGCGGTCTGCTGGCGGACATGGGGGACCTCTCGGATCAGTTCTCGGTCTTGGGGAGGCCGGGCGGGTTGATCTCCGACGCGTCGACGGCCTCGCTGGACAGGCCCCAGCGCTTCAGCACCTCGGCGTACGAACCGTCCTGGACGATGTGGTCGATCGCGGCGGCGTAGGCGGCGACCAGTCCGCTGCCCTTCTTCGTGGTGGCGGCGATCTTCCCCTGAACCCCGTCACCGCCCCCGGACAGCGTGCCCACGATCTCGGACTGACCGGCCGAGGCCACGTGGTAGTTGGCCGAGGGGCTCGGGCCCAGATAGCCGTCGATCCGGCCGGACTGGAGGGCCAGGTAGTAGTCGGTGTCCTTCTGGAAGTACTTGATCTCCACCGGCTTCCGGCCGGCCTCGACGTTCTGTTCGCTCCAGTCGAGGAGGATCTTCTCCTGGTTGGTGCCGGAGGAGACGGCGATCGTCTTCCCCGCCACGTCCGCGGCCGACTTCACCTTCCAGCCGGAGCCCTTCCTGGCCTCGAAGGCGATGTTGTCGAGGCGGTAGGTCGCGAAGTCGTACTTCTCCTTGCGCTCCTCGGTGACGGTGACGTTCGAGAGGACGGCGTCGAACTTGGAGCTGTCGAGGCCGACGAAGAGGTTCTCCCAGGAGACCTCGTCGAACTCCGGCTTCAGACCGAGCGTGTCCGCGATCAGGGTCGCTATGTCGATCTCGGAGCCGATCCGGGTTCTGTCGTCGGTGGCGTAGAAGCCGAGGGGCGGGGACGCGTCCGCGCTCGCGCCCAGCCGCAGCGTGCCGCGTGCGCGGATCGCTTCCGGCACCTTGGCGGCGATGGCCTCGTCCTTCTCGCCCCGGATCCGGTTCTGGTCGGGGCCGATGTTGATCCCGGCGCCCTTCTGCCCTTTCGGCTTGACCTCCTCGGCGACGTCGCTCGCGCCGCAGGCCGTGAGCAGCCCGGCGGCGGCGAGGGTGGCGAGTGCGGCGACGAGGGTGTGGCGGCGGACGGACACGTACGTACTCCTTGGGTGGGGGAACTGCGGGATCACGGGTCAGAGGACCTTGGAGAGGAAGGCGCGGGTGCGCTCCTGGACGGGGCGATCGAGCACCTCGGCGGGCGTGCCCTGCTCGACGATCCGTCCCTCGTCCATGAACACAACGGTGTCGGCGACCTCGCGGGCGAAGCCGATCTCGTGCGTGACGACGATCATCGTGGTGCCCTGGTGCGCCAGGTCCTTGATGACGTCGAGGACTTCGCCGACCAGTTCGGGGTCGAGTGCCGAGGTCGGCTCGTCGAAGAGCAGCAGCTTCGGTTCGAGGGCCAGGGCACGGGCGATGGCGACGCGTTGCTGCTGTCCGCCGGAGAGCTGTCTGGGGTACGCCCCCGACTTGTCCGCGAGGCCGACCCGGGCGAGGAGCTTCTCCGCGGCGGCGACGGCCTCCTTCCGGGGGCGGCGCAGCGCGGCGACGGGTGCCTCGATGATGTTCTCCAGAACCGTGAGGTGCGGGAAGAGGTTGAAGTTCTGGAAGACGAAGCCGATCCGGGTGCGCTGGCGCAGGACCTCCCGCTCGCGGAGTTCGTACAGCTTGTTGCCGTCCCTGCGGTAGCCGATCAGGGTGCCGTCGACGCTGATCCAGCCCTGGTCGACCTTCTCCAGGTGGTTGATGGTGCGCAGGAGGGTGGACTTGCCGGAGCCGGAGGGGCCGAGGACGACGGTCACCTCCCCCGCGCGTACGGAGAGGTCGATGCCGCGCAGGACTTCGAGGGTGCCGAAGCTCTTGTGCACGGACCGGACTTCGACCATGGCGTCCGGGACTTCGGTGGTGCTGGTGCTCATCGCACGGCCCCCTTGGCGTAGTGACGTTCGACGTAGTGCTGGAGGACGGAGAGCACGGTGGTCAGGAGGATGTACCAGACCGTCGCGACCATGAGCAGGGGCACGACCCTGCCGTTGCGTCCGTAGACGACCTGGACCTGGTAGAAGAGTTCGCCGATCGCCATCACGGAGACGATCGAGGTGCCCTTGAAGAGGGACACGATCTCGTTGGCGGCGTTCGGCAGGATGGAGCGCATCGCCTGCGGCAGCACGATCCGCCGCAGCTGCCGCAGCCGGGGAATCCCGAGAGCGGCCGCGGCCTCCGACTGGCCGCTGTCCACGGCGAGTACACCGCCGCGGACGATCTCCGCCGCGTACGCCGCCTGGTGCAGCGCCAGGCCGAGTACGGCCGCGCTCATGGCGCCCACCAGGTTCATCGTGTCGAAGGAGAAGAAGCCCGGCCCGAAGGGGATGCCGAACCGCAGCTCCTTGTAGAGGTAGGCGAGGTTGAACCAGAACAGCAGCTGGACGATGAGCGGGATCGAGCGGAAGGCCCAGATGTACGCGTAGGACACCGCCCGCAGGAACGGGCTGGCCGACAGCCGCATGAAGGCCAGGACGATGCCGAGCGCGAAGCCGAGCACGGTCCCGTAGAAGGTCAGCTGCAGGGTGACCCAGACGGCTCGGAGGATGGTCTCGGTGGTGAAGAACCGGGCGAAGACGTCCCATTCCCAGCCGGGGTTGGTGACGAGACCGTGCAGGAACTGGGCGAGCAGCACCGCGGTCGCCGCGACGGCGGCCCAGCGCCAGGGGTGGCGCACCGGGACGACGGTGAGCTTCCCGAGGTCCTCCGCGGATGCGGCCGGGGACGGGCCGGTCGCTTTGTCGATGGATGGATCAGTGGATGGGTCGATCGGCTGGTCGATCGGTGGATCGCTGGTGAGCGGCATGCAGGTTCCTTTGGCGACTTGTGTACGAGGAGGGGCCGCGGATCAGGTACTCGGGCAGCCGCGACAGGACAGGTCGCGCAGGAACGCCAGCACGGTCCGGGCGGTGGCGTCGTTCTGCCCGAAGGCAGGACCGCCGGTCCGGGGCCGGGTGAACGCCCCGCTGGAACGTGCCGTGGTGTTCGGCCCCAGGGCGAAGCGGCGCGGGTGCGGGCGGCCGTCGCGGTCCAGGATCCGGCCGTCGGCCGGGTCGACGGAGAGCAGCCCCGTATCCGTGGCGGCGGCCCCGTCCTCGTACAGCCCGCGCAGCAGGCGGCTGCGGGTGTGCTGGAGGGAGGGGTCGGGCAGCCGGGCCTCGACCAGGGCCCTGGCCTCGATCCGCTCGCCCGGCACCGTGGCGCTGCCGGCCCGGAAGACGCCCCGTTCCTCGTCGGTCCCGACGGTGACCGAGGCACCGAGGAAACGGACGACACCCGCCCGGGAGAGGGCGAGGAGCTGGCGCAGCCGGGGGCCGGGCGGGCCGGAGGCGAGGTAGCTGAAGTAGCCGTGCCACCAGGTGCCGAGGTCACCGAGCCTGATCAGTTGCCCGTAGACGGAGAGAAGTCCGAGGAAGACGGCGAGATCGGGGCTGTGACCGGGGTCGTGGCGGCGTTCCAGGTCGGCGGTGATGTAGGCGCGGAGCCCGTCCTGGAAGGTGTCGTACGAGGTGTGGCGCACCCCGTCCAGCGGGTGGTCGAGGGCCGTGAGGCCGAGCCGGTCGGCGGGGTCGGGCACGGCGGCGGAGACCAGGGCGTCCAGCTCGGGGCTGCCGGGCTCCGAGGCGTCGTACTTCTCCTCGAAGACGGCCCAGTCGACGGCGGTGCGCCCGGGATGGGCGGCGAACAGCCGGTGGTAGTGGACGTGGCCGAGCTCCTTCTCGATGAGCGGCCACACCTCGCGCCGGAAGTCGAGCGGGCCGGTCCTGCGCAGGAGCTCCTCGGCCTGCTCGGGGCCGAAGTAGCGGGGCGCCGGGGGTGGTTCGCCCTCCCAGCCGTAGCCGATCTTGGAGTGGTACGGCACACCGCGCCGCGATCCGACGTGCAGCACGGGCTCACGGCCGGAGGGCACGTAGACACCGTTCTCGTACCGGCCGCCGCGTCCCTCGGTGAGCAGCACCATCAGATCGATGAAGGCGAGGCCGAAGCCGCGGACGATGACCGGTTCGCCCGCGGGCAGGGCGGAGAGGTCGCTGTCGGCGGTGAAGTCCGGTGGCAGATGGACCAGTCCGTGCCGTGCGGCGAAGGCCGTCAACTCCTGTTGTCCGGGCTCGGGTTCGGCGTCGAGATGGCCGAGGGTGAGGACGACGAGGTCGGCGAGCAGGGGCTCGGTGCGGCCTTCCAGCCAGACCCGCTGGCGCCCGGTGTCCGGGCCGGTGACGCGCAGGGCGTGACCGCGGTGTTCGTGCACGGTGATGCCCGGCGGGAGTGCGGCGAGGGCCTGTTCGTACACCCAGCGCAGATAGGCGCTCTGCAGCCGGCGGCTGGGAAAGTCCTGGCCGCCGAGCTCCCTGATCTCCTCCAGGATCCCGGGTTCCGTGTCGATGGTGACGCGCCCCTCGCGGACGTCCGCCGCCCAGGTGTGCAGCGCGGGCCCGGGGCGTACGGGGCCGTCCAGCCGCACCGTGTCGTCGGTGAACATGGTGACGTCCTCGGCCATGGAGTTCATCCGCAGCAGCGGGGACTGGTCCTGCCGCCATATCCGGCCGCCGCCCGGCGGGTACGGGTCGACGAGGTGGATGTCGAGGCGCTGGTTCCCGTACAGCTCACCGGCGTTGGCGGCGATGCGCTCGATGACGCCGGTGCCGCGGGGCCCTGCGCCGATGACGACGAGGGTGGGCACGGCGCTCATCGGGTGCCTGCCGTGCCGCGTGCGTAGTGCCGCTCGATGTAGTGCTGGCCGATGCTGAGAAGGGAGGTGACGGCGACGTACCAGAGGGTGGCGACGAGTAGCAGCGGGATGACCTGGTAGGTGCGGTGATAGACCAGCTGCACCGAGTAGAGCAGGTCCTGCACTGCGATGATGCTGACGATCGAGGTGCCCTTGAGCGTGCCGATCAGCATGTTCCCCGCGGGCGGCACGATGGATCGCATCGCCTGCGGCAGCACGATCCGGCGGAGCCGGCGCCACGGTCCGAGGCCGAGCGACTGGGCGGCCTCCAGCTGGCCGCGCTCGACGGAGAGGATGCCGCCGCGGACCACTTCGGCGGCGTACGCGGCTTCGTGCAGGGTCAGTCCGATGACGGCGACGGTGACGGGGCCGAGGAGGTTCACGGTGCTGACGCCCAGGATCTGCGGGTACAGCGCGCCTATGTTGAACCAGAAGAGCAGCTGGACCAGGATCGGCGTGGAGCGGAACAGCCAGACGTACCCCCAACTGACCGCTTTCAGAACGTGGTTGGTGGAGAGCCTGAGCACGGCGAGGACGGTCCCGAGAGCGAAGCCGAGGACCATGACGAGCGCGGTGAGCCACAGGGTGAGGCCGAGTCCGCGCAGGACCGAATCGGTGGTGAAGTAGGCACCGACGACCTCCCACTGGAAGGCGTCGTTGCGGACGACGGAACTCAGCGCGAGGGCGAGAAGGACCAGGACGGCAACGGCCGCCGTCCACTGCCCTGTTCGGCGAACCGGGACGATCCGCAGGACAGGAGTGCCGTCGTGCTTGCCGAGTGAGGTGAGGGACGCGGGAGCGGGGGAATGAAGGGTTTCCGGCTGCGCGGACATGCGAAGGCTCCGTGGATGCAGAGATCGAACACGGGACGTGCCTTCACAGTGGCGCAGCACAACGTGGACCGGGCCCCTCAGCGCCGGTCCGCCTCCGAGACAACCGCTGCACGCGGCCCGTTGTCAAGCTTGTCCACACTGTGAGTCGTACGTCTCGGATCAGTTGACGCACAAACGGATGCCTGCTCCACTTGGGCCATGCATGCGCAGCAGTGGCTGGTCACCCGCTCCCACATCGACTTCGGTCGCGTGTGGTCCTCTTCCTGTTGAGCTGACGCCCTGCGCCACCGCATGTCCCGCTCGCGCCCCTCTTCGCGCCCGAGCGCTTCTCCCCGCGTGCCTTCACGTACACAACGCCGCGTCACCCTCCCCTCGCACAGCTGATCTCCCGCCCCGTGCCCTCGTGCCGCCCGTGCACCGGAGCACGGCCGGCGACCTCGACGACCCTGGAGACGCACCGCCATGCCCCGAACCCGGCACACCGCCGCCTTCGCCCTGATCACCGTCGTCGCACTCACGCTCACCGCGTGCGGATCGGGGGATCCGGCGTCGGCGCCGGCCGGTGGCGCCGGACCGGCCGCCGCGGGCAAGGGGACGATCCCGACGACGGACGTGGTCTCGGCGGTGAAGAAGGACGAGGCCGCCGCGAAGCTGCTGCCGGCGGATGTCCGCGCCTCCGGCTCCCTCTCCCTCGCCTCCAGCGTCGGCACTCCCCCCGGGGCCTTCTACCTGGAGAACGGCAAGACCCTGGCCGGCGCCGACATCGACTTCGCGGACGCGGTGGCCAGGGCGCTCGGAGTGGAGCTGAAGCGCGAAGTCGCGTCCTTCGACGCGATCCTGCCGGCGCTCGGCAGCGGGAAGTACGACGTGGGCACGGGGAACTTCGGGGTCACCGACGAGCGCCGGAAGACCATCGACTTCGTGACGTACATCAACGACGGCCAGGGCTTCGCGGTCCGGGACGACAGCAAGCTGACGAAGGTCACCGACCTCGTCCAGCTCTGCGGCCTGACCGTGGCCACGGGTGCCGGAACCACCTTCGAGGTCACGCTGGAGGAGAACCGGCACCGGTGCGCCGAGGCGGGGAAGAAGCCGTACGAGGTGACGACGTACGCCGACCAGGCCGCCATCTGGATCTCACTCCAGCAGGGCCGGAGCGATGTGGTGATGTCGACGATCAACGGCCTGCGCTACGCCGTGACACAGCAGGAGGGGCTGCGCTTCCTCAACGAGTTCAAGCGGCTCGACGTCGGGTTCGCCTTCAAGAAGGGCACCCCGCTGGCGCCCGCCTTCCGGGCCGCGGTCAACAGCATCAAGGCGGACGGCACCTACGACCGCATCCTGAAGAAGTGGGGCACCACCGGGTCGGCGATCGAGACCTCGCGGATCTCGCCGCCCGAGCTCAAGTGACGGTCCCCGGCCGGATCAGCAGTCGCACCCGCAGTCGCAGTCGCAGCAGCCGCCCTCGCCGTCACCACTGCAACTGCTGCAGCAGTTGCAGACGTCGCAGCAGGAACCGCAGTCGCACTGGCTGCAGAGACCTTGGCGTTCCTCGCGGCTCCAGGGCCCGTGGAACGTTCCGCAGCACATCTGGCCGGTGCAGGCGAGGCCCGTCCACACCAGACAGCCGGCGATCAGTCCGCGCCGGTCGCGCGGCGGCGGGGGCGGCGGGGAGGGCGGGCCGTACGGGCCGCCGGGGGTCGGGCCGTACGGGGATCCCGGGGGCGGCCCGAACGCGCCGGCCGGTCGCCCGTCGGGCTGCTGACGGTCCGCCCGCTGCCCGCCGTCCAGCAGCACGGCGCCCGGGAAGGCGCCGCCGAGGTGCGTACCGTCCAGGCCCTCGCCCTGCTGGTGCGAGCAGGAGGTGGAGCCGAACGCCCGGTCCACCGAGCGCCGCAGTTCGTGCACGAGCAGGACGTGCGCCAGCTTGCCGTCGGTGAACTCCGCGTCGGCCAACGCCAGCCGTACGCCGTGCAGCGCGTCGTCGCAGAGGCGTCGCGCCTCGGCGAGCGGGGTGCCGGTCGCGGTGAGCGGGTTCCAGGCACCCGACGCCGCGTCAGCTTCCCGGTCCTCCACGGCATCCAGCAGATGCGCGAGCCGTCCGAAGAGCCGGCCCGCCTCGGCGAGCGGCGCCGCGTTCTGCGGCTTGCCCGCGAGTACCGCGGTGTGCGCGAAGGCCGCCGCGGTCGCCGTCTCCGTGGGCTCGGTGACCGTCAGCAGCGGGGTTCCCGGCCCGGCGAGCGACTCGATCCCGGTCTGCCGGTCCACCGCGTCGACCAGGACCGCCGTGTCGAAGCCGAGCTCCGCGCCCGTTCGCGCCCCGGCCCGGTCCCAGCCCGCGGCGACCCGGCGCGCCGCAGCCGCGACCGGCCGACGCGCCAACAGCCCGTCCCGGTCGGCCACGTGATCGCGCACCTTCGCCGAGGCCAGGACGAGGGAGACCGCGGCGGCGAGCCGTGCGCCCTCACCCCGGGCGACCGGCGCGGTGCGCATGGAGCGCAGCGGGCAGGGGCCGGCGGTGCGTCGCTGTCCGGTGTCGCGCTCGGTCTGAGCCTCCGTCAGGACCGAGACGATCAGGCCGTCGTAGTTCGTGACGATCCTGGCGAACTGGCCGTGGTCCGAGCGGAGCGCGAGACAGAGCCCGCAGAGATGGGCCATCCACTCCGTCTTCAGCCGCTCCGACAAGCGGTGGGTGCAGGGCCTGACGATTCCGAACACGACGGTCCCCCGGGAGTCGTTCATGTGCTGCGCCGGGCTCGTGCACCTGCGCGGCGTGCATCGTATCGAGTGACCCGTTCACCCGTACGCCCCCCATGTCACCCGTACGGACCGGAGCATCATATTTTCCTTCTGCCAGCTGCCGTATGCAGGAGGAACCTTGACGAATCGCCACATCTTCTGCACCAGTACCGTCACGAATCCCCTGCGCGCCGACTATCCACTTGGCGCGCTATCCGCATCATGGACGACCATAGGGATACGAAAGAGATGCGGAACGCCAAGGAACCGCGGTGAGAGGAGGCGTCCATGGGATCGGTACGCAAGGCGAGTGCGTGGCTGGGCCTCGTAGAGGACAACGACGAGCGGTACTACGACGACGAGTACTCCGAGGGTGCTGAGACGGGGACGGGCCAGGCGTGGGTGACCGACCCGCGTGTGCAGGTGGCCTCCGAGACGGCCGAGGAGAAGGGCCGCCGGATCGCGACCGTCACCCCGGACAGCTTCCGGGACGCACGGGGCATCGGTGAGCTCTTCCGGGACGGCGTCCCGGTGATCGTGAACCTCACGGCCATGGACCCCACCGACGCCAAGCGCGTCGTGGACTTCGCCGCGGGGCTGACCTTCGGACTGCGCGGCTCGATCGAGCGCGTGGCCACCCGGGTCTTCCTCCTGACCCCCGCCGACACCCAGGTACTCAACGGCGAAGCCGCCGGCCGGCCGGCCGACGGCTTCTTCAACCAGAGCTGAGCAAGGCGCTCGCCGGAATGATCCGGCCGGAGCCCCCGGTTTCTTACCGGAAGGCGTCCAGACCGGTGAGCGCCTTGCCCAGCACCAGCTGGTGCATCTCCACCGTCCCCTCGTAGGTGAGCACCGACTCCAGGTTCGTCGCGTGGCGCATCACCGGGTATTCGAGCGAGATCCCGTTGGCGCCGAGGATCGTGCGCGAGGTGCGGCAGATCTCGATGGCCTCCCGCACGTTGTTGAGCTTTCCGAAACTGACCTGCTCCGGACGGAGCGTGCCCGCGTCCATCCGCCGGCCCAGATGGTGGGCGAGCAGGATGCCCTTGTGCAGTTCCACGGCCATGTCGGCGAGCTTGGCCTGGGTGAGCTGGAAGCCCCCGATCGGCTTGCCGAACTGCTCCCGGGTCTTCGCGTAGTCGACCGCGGCCTCGAAGCTGGCGCGCGCAGCGCCCATCGCCCCCCAGACGATGCCGTACCGGGCGTGGCTGAGACAGCTGAGCGGGCCTCGCAGACCGGTGACGCCGGGCAGGACCGCGTCGGCGGGCAGCCGCACGCCGTCGAGGACGAGCTCGCTGGTGACGGACGCCCGCAGCGACCACTTGTGCTTGATCTCGGGGGCGGAGAACCCCGGGGTGTCGGTCGGCACGACGAAGCCTCGGATCCCGGTGCCGCCCGTGCCCTCGTCGGTCTGCGCCCAGACGACGGCGACCCCGGCGACGGAACCGTTGGTGATCCACATCTTCCGGCCGTCGAGCACCCAGTCGTCGCCGTCGCGCTTGGCGTAGGTGCGCATCCCGGCCGGGTCCGAGCCGTGGTCCGGCTCGGTGAGTCCGAAGCAGCCGATGATCTCGCCCGCGGCCATGCCGGGCAGCCACTGCTGCTTCTGCTCCTCGGAGCCGAAGCGGTGGATCGCGTACATGGCGAGGGAGCCCTGTACGGAGACCAGGGAACGGATTCCCGAGTCGGCCGCCTCCAGCTCCAGGCAGGCGAGCCCGTACTGGACGGCGGTGGCACCCGCGCAGCCGTATCCCTCCAGGGACATGCCGAGGGCACCGAGCGAGCCCAGCTCCCTGGCGAGCTCGCGGATGCCGGGCAGCTCCCCGTTCTCGTACCACTCGGCGATGTGCGGCAGTACGCGGTCGGCGGCCCAGGCCCGGACCGTGTCGCGGATCGCGAGGTCCTCGGAGCCGAGCAGATCATCGATGCCGATCGGGTCGCCGGGATCGAACGGCGGAAGCTTCGACGGCTTCGAGGGCGGCGTGGTGGACATGAGGGTGCCTCCGGCGGCTCGCACGGAACGAAAACTAGCAGTGGTAGTTATGGCGTCCGTGCCGACATTACGGCTCAGTGTGCCGCTCGTCCAGAGCCGGTCGCCTCGGCGGGTTCGCGCCGCGCGGGCAGCGAAAGCTGCCGCTTGGGACGCTCCTCGACGCTCGCCGCCACGGGCTCGGCCTTGGCCGCCGGAGGCTCGGCGGCGCGCTGTTCGCGCAGCCGGCAGGACTCCGTCGGCGTACAGTCCATGACCTTCGGAAGGCGCAGCGCGGCCAGCGCCCCGAGCAGCAGGAGTCCGGCACTGACCAGCAGCGTGACGTGCAGGCCGTTCATGAAGGCGTGCCGGGCGGTGTTCCGCAGCAGGGCGCCCATCGGACCGCCCAGCTGACCCGCCACCTGGTACGCCTCGCCCAGCGAGTGCGAGGCCGCGGCCCCGGCATCGGCGGGCACGCCCTTGCCGTGGAGCCCGGCCAGACCCGGCGCGTAGGCGGCGTTCATGACGCTGCCGAGCAGCGCGATGCCCATCCCCGCCCCGAGCTGGTAGGACGTCTCGCCGATCGCCGCCGCGCCGCCCGCCCGCTCGGCGGGGACCTCGCTCAGCATCGATTCGTACGCGCCGAAGAGGGTGGACTGCAGTCCGAAGCCGAGCAGCACGAAGCCGACGGTCAGGAGGACGGGCCGGTCGTGTTGTCCCATGAAGGTCAGCAGCAGCACGGCGGCGGCCGTCAGCACGAAGCCCCAGCCGACCATCCGGCGCGGGCCGACGCGGCGCAGGGTGTACGAGCCGGTGGCGCCCGCGGCCATCGCGGCGAAGGTCAGCGGAAGCAGCCGCAGCCCGGTCTCCAGCGGACTGAGGTCCAGGACCAGCTGGAGGTACTGGACCGCGATCAGCTCCAGGCCGACCAGGGCGAGCATGGCGAGGACGATGCAGCCCACCGCCGTGCTGAACGCGGGCCGGGAGAACATCGCTATGTCGATCAGGGGATGCGTACGGCGCTTCTGCCGCCGCACGAAGAGGACGAGGAGCGCCGCGCCGATCATCAGCGGGGCGAGGGTGGCGACGCTCAGCACGCCCTCCCCGCCGCCCAGGCGCTTCACTCCGAGGACGACCCCCAGCACACCGGCAGCGGCGAGCAGCGCGCCCAGCACGTCCCAGGGGCCCTCCGTGGCGCCGCGGGACTCGGGAAGCAGCTTGCGGCCGAGGGGCAGCATGATGGCCATCAGCGGGATGTTGATCAGGAAGACCGAGCCCCACCAGAAGTGCTCGACCAGGAAACCGCCGATCACCGGCCCGCAGGCGGCGCCGACCGCGGCGACGGCCGTCCACACCCCGATGGCGAGGGCCCGCTCGCGACGGTCGGGGAAGACCTGGCGGAGTATCGACAGCGTCGCCGGCATGATCATCGCGCCACCGACGCCGAGGAGGGCTCGTGCCGCTATCAGTACGGCGGGAGTGTCCGCCATCGCGGCGACCGCCGAGGCGACACCGAAGAGCCCGTAGCCGAGCAGCAGGACCCGGCGTCTGCCGATGCGGTCACCGAGCGTGCCGAAGAGAATCAGCAGCGAGGCGCAGACCAGTGGATAGGCGTCCACGATCCAGAGCAGGCCCACGGCACTGGGACGCAGGTCCTCGGTGACCGCGGGAACGGCGACATGGAGCACCGTCGCGTCGAGGGCGACGAGCAGCAGACTGAGACAGAGGACGACCAGAACGACCCAGCGGTTGGCGCCGGTGCCTGTTTCACGCAGCCGGTTTCCGGCCGTGGTCGTCCCAGACATGTACGTACCTCCCAGAGAGTCCCTCACGCTCGGCAGACCAACCGGGGACACTGCGTGCGGCATCCCTCAGGCCCGGCATCGATGGGCGAGTGATCCGTCAGCGTACGCGAGTTCGGCGTGGTCAGACGTGGTCCACCTCATACCCCGGTGCGCCATGGAGTGTGGCGTACGCCACGCCGACCCGCTCACCGGGCCCCTCCCCGGGACCACGTCCGGAGCCTCGAAGCGGCGCCGGAGCCGTGCCACCACAGGGCTCCGGACACCCGGGCGGCACCTCCGCGACACGCCCCGGTCACCTCTCCGACACGCTCTGCGAATCGCCGGAGAATTTCATACAAGATCCGTGCCGCACTATTTCTCAGACGTTCAAACACGCTTACGAAGCGGCTGCGCGACCAATTGGACGAATGGACACCGGGATTCTCCGTGGCGTTCGGAATTGAGGCCCTGCTGAGACAAAGTCCACATCACATCGTCATCACAAAGCGGCCGGATCGGCCTGCACTCACACTCACTCGCTGTAACGTCGATTGGGTGCGTACCGACATCTTTGCCCGGCTGGACCGGGAGCCGGAACCGCCGAAGATAGAGATCCCGCGGATGAGTCGCCACCGCATCGCTCTCTTCGGCGGGACTTTGGCGTTCTATCTCGCCATCGTCTTCGCCGTGCTGGTCTCGTCCTGGCTGGTGGCCCTCGACTGGAAGGTCATGCTGTTCCGGCCGTACCAGCAGTGGCCCGAGCTGCACGCCTTCCTCGACTACTACGTCGTCCTGGGGCAGCGGGGTCCCACGGCCGTGATGGTCGCCTGCTGGCTGGGCTGGCGGTCCTGGCGCCAGCACACCCTGCGCCCGCTGCTCACCCTCGGCGCCTCCCTGCTCCTGCTCAACGTGACGGTCGGCGCCGTCAAGATCGGCCTCGGGCGGCTCGGCCCCCACTACGCGACACAGATCGGCTCGGCCGAGATGTTCGCGGGCGGCGATATATTTCCCTCCGGGCACACCGCCAACGCCGTGGTGACCTGGGGAATCCTTGCCTACCTGGCCACCACGCCGCGGGCCAGGCGCTATCTGTCGGCCCTCTCGGCGACGGTCTCGCTGGGCGTCGGACTCACCACCGTCTACATCGGTACGCACTGGCTCAGCGACGTCCTGCTGGGCTGGGCGGCAGGGCTGCTGATCATGCTGGGCCTGCCGTGGTTCGAGCCGGTGATCACCCGCGCCGAGGCGTGGATCTTCTCGGTCCGCGAGCAGTGGCGGGCCCGCAGGCGCACCGCGCCGCCCGTGCCGGTCGCCGTCGGCGGACCACGGCCCGTGCTGCTTCCGCAGTCGATCGGCGCCGAGGGCGCCTCCGACTCCGAGGAGACCGGTACGCCCGTCGGCACGGCCGGCCATCCCGCGGTGAGCACCAGACCTCGCGCGCACACGGCGCGCTCGGAACGGACTCCGGTCACTCCGGCCGGCCCCCGTCGTCCGCCGCACGCGGACCGCGGCCCCCGGACCAACACCACCCCGGCCCGCCCTCTGGGCGGTGGCTGACCGCCCCCGAACCGCGGGGACGGTACGCACAGCCTCTCCCCCGCACAGCGAAGGCCCCGACCTCGGTCGGGGCCTTCGCTCGTTCGTACGTGGGCATCGAGCCGTCGGCTCAGCCCACCCAGCAGCGGGTCACGGCGGACCGGTCGACCTCGAAGTTGATCCGTCCGCTCATGTACTCCATGGTGATGATCGCGCCCGGCGGCAGAGCCCTGACGGTCTTCCATCCGCGGGCCCGTGCCTGCCGCTCGGCGGCTGCGGCATCGAGGCCGACGTACGACTGAGGGGTGTCGTCCGGCTGTGCGGGAGGGGTCGGTATAGGTGCCATGCCCTCCACCGTAGGCGGCCCCGGACCGTGACGGAAGCCGGGTTGCCGGGGCTCCGCACTGCATCCCCACATGCCGTACCGGTCACGCTTGTGTCACAGAATCCCCACACCCGTTTACATCGAACAGCGTCACCCGAACGGGCAGTTCGGAACTACGGAAGCGTTATGGACGGACAACCCGGAAATGATCTGCGCAGCGATCACGCCGGAGTATTTCCGCATCGCGAGATCTCCGGGGTGACCTGCTATTTCTCCGCACGCGAAGCGGCGCTGAAATGTCCGCGCCACCTGAAATTCATGCTTCCTTATGTAGGACTTATAGTCCGCACATATCCGCCGGCACCATCCCGCCCCGCCATCCGGAATCCAGTGATCCGGGCGGCCCGGCACCCCATCAGCCCAACGCCCGGGAGAGACGGTCCCGTGCCGTCCTGATCGCGTCCGTGAGCTCCTGGGGTTCGATCACCTCGAAGTCGAAGCCCATGAGCATCACGTGAATCACCAGCACATCGAGGCTCGCCGCCCCCGTACGCAGCAGGGAACTGTGCTCGTCGATCGCCTCCAGCACCCCCGCCGACGGCGAGATCCGCTCCGCGGCCCGTTCGAGCGGGACCTTCAGCCGAATGACCCCCCGCACCGCGTACGCGGTGGAGGAGACGCCCTTGGAGACATAGGCCGCCAGATCCTCCGCGGGGGCCGCACGCGGCTCGAAGCGGGGGCCGTGCGGCGGGGTGAGCGTGATCCGGTCCGCGCGGAACGTGCGCCAGTCCGAGCGGTCCGTGTCCCAGCCGACCAGATACCAGCGGCGCTCCGTGCACACGAGCCGGTGCGGCTCGACGGTCCGGCGCGACACCGAGCCGCCGTGGTCGCGGTACTCGAACCGCAGACGCTCGCTGTCCCGGCAGGCTCCCGCCAGCTCGGTGAGTACCCCCGGGTCGACCGTGGACGCCTCCGGGCCGCGCAGCAGGGGCACCGTGAACGCGCCGAGCGCGCTCACCCGGCGCCGCAGCCGGTTCGGCAGGACCTGTTCGAGCTTGGCGAGCGCCCGTACGGACGTCTCGCCGATGCCTTCGACGCCGTGGCCAGCCGCCGTACGCAGCCCGACGGCGACCGCCACCGCCTCCTCGTCGTCCAGGAGCAGCGGTGGCAGTTCGGCGCCGGCGCCGAGCTGGTAGCCGCCGCCCGAGCCCGGACTCGCATGGACCGGGTAGCCGAGCTCGCGGAGCTTGTCGACGTCGCGGCGGACGGTACGGGGTGTGACGCCGAGCCGGTCCGCCAGATCGGCGCCGGACCAGTCGCGGTGGGCCTGCAACAGCGAGAGCAGGCGCAGCAGTCGTGCGGAGGTCTCCAGCATGGGGAGAGTCTGCCAGCGGTCGCGGACACCTACTGTCCTCGATGCCGGCGGACTCCCCCGCCCGGACGCGGCCCTCAGAGGGGCCGGGCGTCGCCGGGCATCACGCGGTTCCGCCCTTGCGGATCACGTCGGCCGCCTTGTAGCGCAGCGCGTACGCCCCGTCCAGCACGCTGCCGCGCGACCGGTGCAGTACGGTGCGCAGCGCGCTCTGCGAGCGGCCCCGGGCGCCCTGTGCGGCGAGCTCGGTGAAGAGGCTCAGGTGACGTTCCGCGATGGGAGCCGGGTCGAACCGCCGGGAGGCGGCTATCGCGGCGCGGCCCATGCGGCGGCGCAGCTCATCGTCCTCCATCAGCGCGAGCAGGGCGGTCGTGAGCGCGCCCTTGTCCCCTATCGGCACCAGCCGCCCGTCCGTGCCGTCCTCGATGATCTCGGCCGGGCCGTACGGGCAGTCGGTGGCCACGACCGGCAGCCCGCAGCGCATCGCCTCGACCATGGTCATGCCGAAGGACTCGCGGTCCGACGTCACCGCCGCGATGGAGCCCTTGGGCCACTCGGCCTCCATCGGGTGCACCGTCCCCATCAGGAACACCTGCTCCTTCATGCCGAGTTCGTCGATGAGTCCGTGCAGGGCGGGCTGCTCGTTGCCGGTCGCGTCGCCGCTTCCGTAGATCCGCAGCCGCCAGTCGGGCCGGACGGCCGCCACGTCCGCGAAGGCCCGGATCAGCAGGTCGTACCGCTTGACCCGGTGCAGCCGGCCCGCCGCGACCACCCACTTCTCGTCGCACGCGGAGGGCGGGCCGGAAGGAGCCGGCACGCTGTTCGCGATGGCCTCGATCCGCACGCCGGGCAGCCGGAGGCGGGTCCGGTAGTCCTCGGCATCGGCCTCCGTCACCGTCGTGACCGCGTCGAGCAGCCCGTAACGGTGGCCGATCTCGCGGCGCAGCCGGTACGGATGACTGCCGAGCGTCAGGTGCTCCTGGGCGACGCGCACCGGTCCGCGCCTCGCCTGCCGGCTGATGTGGACGTTGAGTCCGGGCCGAGTACCGACGACGACGTCGGCCTCCAGGGACTGCAGATGGTTCGCGATCCGCGCGTCGGTGAGTCTGCTGTACTGCTTGTGCCTGCTGTCCCCGCGCGGGAACACCGCGGCGGGCCGGGCATGTTCGGCCGCGTCGCCGTCGTAGGACGGACTCTTCTTGCGCAGGTCGACGAGATGGCTCATCCGCACGCCCGCGGGCGCCCCCAGCGCGGGTAAGTCGCGGTGCCGGAAGACCGAGACGATCTCGATGTCGTGGTGCTCGGCCAGCTGGCCGGCCAGATTGAACGTCGTACGGATCGTTCCCCCGATGCCGTACGCGTTGTGGAGCAGAAATGAAATGTGCATTGCGTCGCCGTATCCCCCTGGTCGACTGGTCTGCTGGGGACTGTACTTGTCGCTCCGTCAGCACACAGCATTCACACAGAAGTTCTACTGCGGGTCACGGGCCGGTCACAGCAGGCCGATGACCAGCACCGTTCCCGGAATCAGCCGGTCCGGATCTTGGCCGATCTTTCGGGCGTTGGCGCGGTACAACGCCCGCCAGCCGCCCTCGATCCCGTACTCGGCGGCGATGGAACTGAGCGTCTCGCCCGCCCGGACCGTATGCACCTGGCCGTACTTGCGGTACGGGGCACCGCAGTGCGGCCAGGCACCCCAGCCCTGCGTCCCCAGCACCTTCTCGGCGACCTGGATCTGTTCCTCGCGCTCGGCCAGGTCGGCCCGTCGGGCGTACTTCCGACCGCCGTGCTCCTCCCAGGTCGACTGCCGGAACTGGAGCCCGCCGTAGTAGCCGTTGCCCGTGTTGGCGTGCCAGTCGCCACCGCTCTCGCAGGCGGCGACGCAGCCCCAGGGCCAGTCGCTCGCACCGCAGGCGTACGCGCCGCTCGCGGGGGCCCCCGGGGAGGGCACCGGCGGTGGTGGCGCGGCCAGGGCGGCCGACGGCGAGAACAGCAGCGTGAGGCAGAGGAGCGCCGCCGCCACCGGCGCGGTCGCGGGCGGAGCGGCGGGGAGGGAGCGCGGATGCGGCATCGGGTCACGCTAGACGGCCGGGGCCGCGCGGGAACCGGGCCACGCGGCGCACCGGCGGGACGCACCCGGTCGGCCCCGTGCGGTCCACCGGATCGGAGCCGGGCAGCCGCGGCGCGGCCCCGCGCTCCGGACGCGGGTCACTACCCGATTTCCGGATAGGCGGACCCGGCCCGGGAGCAGACTCCCGCACTTCGGTGCCCCTTCGCGCGTGACCCAGGCCGTGGATCGTCCGTTGTCCTTTCATGAGCCGGGAACAGCCCGGCCCACGCACCGAGTTCGAGGAGCCACCCGTGCCGCGCATGCTCGACGTCAGCGAGGACGTACGCGCCGAGATCGGCGATGCCGAAGCCGACCGGCTGCTCGTCGGCGACAGCGCCCCAGGCAATTACGACTGCACTTCCTGCCGCACCCCCGGCGACTCCGAGCAGGAACGCACCAGCACGGTGCTGTTCGTCGGCGAGGAGACCGCGGTGCTCGCGTTCGCCCATGCGACCTGCATCCCCTCGCAGGTCGTCCAGGTCGCGGAGGACCAGCTCCAGGGGGCGGTGCGATCCATCACCGGCAGCGAGCCACAGAACCCGGAGGGTCTCATGCCCGAACAGGCTGTCCTCGGCATCACCAGCGGTCTCGTCCTGATCGAGGACGACCTCCGACCGGCCCTGGTGGTCGAGCCGACCGGCCCCATCGCCCGGCCCGGCACCGACGGCAGCGGGGGCGACGAGTTCCTCCAGCTGCTGCTGGAGCAGGGCTTCCAGCCCACCCCCGACGTGAGCAGGCTGCCGGGCGTGCTCCCGGGCTGGTCCGTGCTCCTCGCCATGGGGCAGCTGCACGCCGTGCTGCAGCCGGGCTCCGGCGGTGGCACCCCCGTCGCCTGGTGGCAGGCCCACCAGCCGCTCCAGGTCACCGAGGGCTGGCGGGCCGCGGCCAACAAGGCGCAGACCGTGCTGGTCTTCGCCGCCCCGGCCGGTTCGATCGGCCAGCAGCCCCGCGAGGATCTGCTCCGGGACGCCCTGGAGAAGGCCGCCGTCAACGGACTCCTGGTGTCCGCCGCGATGCCGCTGGCCGGTACCTGACCGTGCCGGTACGTCCTTCGTACCCCCGCCGAACAGCGATTTCTCCGCCGGGCCCGCATCCGACGGACGGCGAGGTCGTTGGCACATACGTGCACTCATACGACCCCTCCCGCCAGCACCAGAGTCAGATTCCTGCCATGCGTCCGTCGCAGGACCCATCGGGCGGCAAGTCGCCGACCCCGATCTACGACGCGCTGTACTCCGAGTACCGGCGATCGTTCCGGGCCCTTCCGGGTGACCGGAGCGGCGAGGAGAATCTCGGCTTCCCGGGCTTCGGCACCGGGCTGTTCGGCAGCAGGCCGCCGCTGAGCGGCCAGCCGGCCACCGGCGGGCAGACCACGCACACCGGGAACCTCGGTTCCTGGCAGCGGGTCGGCCGCCACGCGGGGCGGGCCCAGCCCGCCGCCCTCCCACCGGGCTCACGGGAGCACTGACGGTACGACGAAGCCCCGGCCCACTCGCCTTCCGCGAGAGGTCCGGGGCTTCGTCGTACGCGCCCTGGGACGACAGGCCCTAGGAGGTCACTTCTTGCGGCCGCGCTTCTCGCGGACCCGGACCGAGATGTGGATCGGGGTGCCCTCGAAGCCGAACTCCTCACGCAGCCGGCGCTCGACGAAGCGACGGTAGCCGTGCTCCAGGAAGCCGGAGGCGAAGAGAACGAACCGCGGCGGCTTGACGCCCGCCTGCGTGCCGAACAGGATGCGGGGCTGCTTGCCGCCGCGGACCGGGTGCGGGTGCGAGGCGACGATCTCACCGAGGAAGGCGTTCAGCCGGCCGGTGGGAATGCGGGTCTCCCAGCCGGCGATGGCGGTCTCGATCGCCGGAACCAGACGCTCCATGTGGCGGCCGGTGACGGCCGAGACATTGACGCGAGGAGCCCAGGCGACCTGGGCGAGCTCGGTCTCGATGTCCCGCTCCAGGTAGTAGCGGCGCTCCTCGTCGAGGGTGTCCCACTTGTTGAAGGCGAGCACGATCGCGCGGCCCGCCTCCACGGCCATGGTGACGATCCGCTGGTCCTGGACGCTGATGGACTCGCTCGCGTCGATCAGGATGACGGCGACCTCGGCCTTCTCCACGGCCGCCGCGGTACGCAGCGAGGCGTAGTAGTCCGCGCCCTCCTGGAGGTGCACCTTGCGGCGGATACCGGCCGTGTCGATGAACTTCCAGGTGATGCCGCCGAGCTCGATCAGCTCGTCGACCGGGTCACGAGTGGTCCCCGCCAGGGCGTTGACCACGACACGTTCCTCGTTGGCGACCTTGTTCAGGAGCGAGGACTTGCCGACGTTCGGGCGGCCGATCAGCGCGATGCGGCGCGGGCCGCCGAGGGCGGTGCCGAAGGTCTGCGCGGGGGCCTCGGGAAGCGCCTCAAGCACGGCGTCGAGCATGTCGCCGGTGCCGCGGCCGTGCAGCGAGGAGACCGGGTGCGGCTGGCCGAGACCGAGGGACCAGAGCGCGGTGGCGTCCGCCTCGCCGCTCTGTCCGTCGACCTTGTTGGCGCACAGCACGACGGGCTTCTTGGCCTTGCGCAGCAGCCGGACGACGGCCTCGTCGGTGTCGGTCGCTCCGACCGTCGCGTCGACGACGAAGACGACGGCGTCGGCCGTCGAGATCGCGTACTCGGCCTGGGCGGCGACGGCGGCGTCGAGCCCCAGCACGTCCTGCTCCCAGCCGCCGGTGTCGACGAGCTTGAAACGGCGTCCGGCCCATTCGGCCTCGTAGGTGACGCGGTCACGGGTGACACCCGGCTTGTCCTGCACGACGGCCTCGCGGCGGCCGAGGATGCGGTTCACCAGGGTCGACTTGCCGACGTTCGGGCGGCCGACGACGGCGAGGACGGGAAGCGGTCCGTGACCGGCCTCACCGATCGCGCCCTCGACCTCCTCGGGGTCGAAGCCCTCCTGCGCGGCAAGCTCCATGAACTCCGCGTACTCGGCATCGCCAAGTGCTCCGTGCTCGTGGTCCGAGCCGTCGGAGTGAATCTGGTCGTTCATGAAGTCCGTTCCTCTTTGCATCATCATCGATGGGCCGCAGTCGGCGCGGCCCACTACTCAAGTCTTACCTAGCGCCCGGTGAGGCGCCTGGCGTTTTCCAGGTGCGCGGTCAGCCGGCCCTGGATCCGTACGGTCGCCTCGTCGAGCGCCTTACGGGTCCGGCGTCCGCTGCCGTCACCCGCCTGGAAGGCGTCGCCGAAGACGACATCGACCCGGCTGCGCAGCGGAGGCAAGGCCGATATCAACCGTCCCCGGCGCTCCGTGCTTCCCAGAACGGCCACCGGGACGATCGGCGCCCCGCCGCGTACCGCGAAGTACGCGAGCCCGGCGCGCAGGGAGGCGAAGTCGCCCTCGCCCCTCGTTCCCTCGGGGAAGATCCCGAGAACCCCGCCGTTCTCCAGCACGCCGAGCGCGTGGGTGATGGCGGTGCGGTCGACGGTCGCACGGTCCACTTTCAGCTGACCGATTCCGCGCAGGAACGGGTCGAGCGGGCCGACGAACGCCTCCTTCTTGATCAGGAAGTGGACGGGCCGGGGCGCGGTGCCCATCAGCATCGGTCCGTCGATGTTGTGAGCATGGTTCACCGCGAGTATGACGGGTCCGGCGGCGGGGACCCGCCACGCGCCGAGTACACGGGGCTTGAACAGCCCGTACATCAGCCCGATGCCGATCCCTCGCCCGACGGCCGCTCCACGCAGTGTGGGCGCCCCCGTGGCTTCGGTCACTTCGCGGCCCGCTTCTCCTCGACGAGGGTGACGACGCACTCGATGACCTGCTGAAGGGTCAGCTCGGTGGTGTCCACCTCGCACGCGTCGTCCGCCTTGGCCAGCGGCGAGGTCTTGCGGCCGGAGTCGGCCGCGTCGCGCTTGATCAGCGCCTCCTTGGTGGCGGCGAGATCCGAGCCCTTCACCTCGCCGCTGCGGCGGGCGGCGCGCGCCTCGGGCGAGGCGGTCAGGAAGATCTTGAGGTCGGCGTCCGGCAGGACGGTGGTGCCGATGTCACGGCCCTCGACCACGATGCCCCGCTCCGCTTCCGCGGCGATCGTCCGCTGCAGCTCGGTGATCCGGCTGCGCACCTCGGGGACCGCGCTGACGGCGCTGACCTTGGAGGTGACCTCCTGGGTACGGATCGGGCCCGCGGCGTCCTCGCCGTCGACGGTGATCGTGGGCGCGGCCGGGTCGGTGCCGGAGACGATGACCGGCTTGTCGGCGGCCGTCGCGACCTCCGCCGCGTCCCGTACGTCGATGCCGTTGTTCAGCATCCACCAGGTGATCGCCCGGTACTGGGCGCCGGTGTCCAGGTAGCTGAGCCCGAGCTGGGCGGCGACGGCCTTGGACGTGCTCGACTTGCCGGTGCCGGAGGGCCCGTCGATGGCGACGATCACCGCGGTCGGGGCGGCGGCTGCTGCGGTTTCCACGGTGGTGGACACCTTCCTGGTACACGGGGTGGGCGGACTCCGCCATCCAGGCGGCCTCCCCCAAGGTTACCGAGTGCCGGGCGGGCCCTTGTACCCCGTGCTGCCCCGGCCGCTCACTGCCGTACCGACCAGCCCCTGTCCTTCAGCGCCGCGCCGAGCGCCGGGGCCGCACCCGGTTCGACCATCAGCTGTACCAGGCCCGCCTGCTGGCCGGTGGCGTGCTCGATGCGGACGTCCTCGATATTGACCCCGGCCCGTCCGGCGTCGGCGAAGATCCCGGCCAGTTCGCCCGGCCGGTCACTGATGAGGACGGCCACGATCTCGTACGAGGCGGGGGCCGCCCCGTGCTTGCCCGGCACCCGGACCCGGCCCGCGTTGCCGCGGCGCAGCACGTCCTCGATGCCTTCGGTGCCCGCCCGGCGCTTGTCCTCGTCACCGGACTGGAGACCGCGCAGGGCCCGGACCGTCTCGCCCAGGTCGTCGGCGACCCCGGCCAGCACGTCGGCGACCGGGCCCGGGTTGGCGGAGAGGATCTCCACCCACATCCGGGGGTCGGAGGCCGCGATCCTGGTCACGTCCCTGATCCCCTGCCCGCAGAGGCGTACGGCCGTCTCGTCGGCCTCCTCCAGGCGGGCGGCGACCATGGACGAGATCAGCTGCGGGGTGTGGGAGACCAGGGCGACGGCCCGGTCGTGGGCGTCCGCGTCCATGACGACCGGCACGGCGCGGCAGAGCGCGACCAGCTCCAGGGCCAGGTTGAGCACCTCGGTGTCGGTGTCCCTGGTCGGGGTGAGGACCCACGGGCGGCCCTCGAACAGGTCCCCGGTGGCCGCGAGAGGGCCCGAGCGCTCCTTGCCGGCCATGGGGTGCGTACCGATGTACGGCGTGAGGTCGACGCCGAGTGCTTCCAGTTCGCGGCGCGGGCCGCCCTTGACGCTCGCGACGTCGAGGTAGCCGCGGGCCACGCCCTCGCGCATCGCGGTGGCCAGCACGGAGGCGGTGTGGGCGGGCGGCACGGCGATGATCGCCAGGTCCACGCGGCCCTCCGGGGCCTCGTCGGTACCGGCGCCGAGCGACGCCGCGGTGCGGGCCGACGACGGGTCCTGGTCGACGAGGTGGACGTGGACGCCGCGCCCGGCGAGGGCGAGCGCTGCGGATGTGCCGACGAGGCCGGTACCGATGACGACGGCTGTTCTCACTGGGCGATGTCCTTGCGGAGGGCGCCGGTGGCGCCGAGGTAGACGTGGCTGATGCCGGCCTTGGAGAGACCGGTCTCCACATGGGCGAGGATACGGACCACGCGGGGCATGGCCCCGTCGATGTCGAGCTCCTGCGCGCAGATCAGCGGTACGTCGACGATTCCGAGGCTGCGGGCCGCGGCAGCCGGGAAGTCGCTGTGCAGATCCGGGGTGGCGGTGAACCAGACGCTGATCAGGTCGTCCGGGACGAGGCTGTTGCGCTCCAGGATGGCGGTGAGCAGGGCGCCGACCCGCTCGTCCATGTGTCCGGCCTCGTCCAGTTCCAGCTGGACGGCTCCGCGGACCGCTCGTACCGCCACGTCATACCCCTCGCTTCTTCTCCGGCGCACTGATGTACGCCTGTGCATTTCAGCGTAGAGGGGCGGCGGGGCAGGTGGTCACGCTGCTCTGTCCGTGAGACGGGGCGGTGGCCGGATCGTGCGGGAGGACACACCCGCCAGGTTGCTTCGCCATTCCGGTCGGTGGCACCACGATCGTCGCCACAGGGAGTCCCCACACGAGGAGAGACATGAACGCACGGCGAAGGACAGTCCTGACCGCGGGAGCGGCGGGCGCGGCGGCACTGGTGACGGGCTGCGGATCGTCCGGGGACGGCGGCGGCGAGGAGAGCGGCACCCCGTCCGCCACGGCCTCGGAGAGCGGCCCCGCCACGACACCGAGCGCCTCGGCGTCCGGGACGCCGGCCCCCGGGGGCGAGGAGCTCGCCAAGACCTCCGACATCCCGGTCGGCGGCGGCACGATCTTCAAGGAGCAGAAGGTGGTGGTGACCCAGCCGGAGGCCGGCGAGTTCAAGGCGTTCTCCGCGATCTGTACGCATGCCGGGTGCACGGTCTCGACGGTCGCCGACGGCACGATCAACTGCCCGTGCCACGGCAGCAAGTACAGCATCGTGAACGCCGCCGTCGAGGCGGGACCCGCGCCGCGTCCGCTGCCCGCCGAGCAGATCACCGTCTCCGGAGAGAGCATCCGGCTCACGTAAATCGCTGGCGCCTGCCGCCCCCGTCGCACGTACCCTCTCGGGCATGATCACCCCCGAAGCCGAGGTTCTCGTCCGCGACCACACGATCTACTCGTGTGTCATGGGGTCCCGCGCCTTCGGACTCGCGACGACCGGCAGCGACACGGACCGGCGGGGTGTCTTCGTGGCCCCCACCCCGCTGTTCTGGCGCTTCGAGAAGCCGCCGACCCATGTCGACGGGCCGTCGGACGAGCAGTTCTCCTGGGAGCTCGAACGCTTCTGCGAGCTCGCGCTACGAGCCAATCCCAATGTGCTGGAGTGCCTGCACTCACCGCTCGTGGAACGGATCGACGCCACCGGCCGGGAGCTCCTCGACCTGCGCGGGGCCTTCCTGTCCCGGCTCGCGCACCAGAGTTTCGCCGGTTACGCCCTGGGTCAGCGCCGAAAGCTGGACGCCGACGTACGGCTGTACGGGGCACCCCGCTGGAAGCACGCCATGCACCTGCTGCGCCTGCTGACGAGCAGCCGGGACCTGCTGCGTACGGGCCGGCTGACGATCGAGGTCGGCGAGGCCCGTGACGAGCTGCTCGCGGTCCGGCGGGGCGAGGTCGCGTGGGCCGAGGTGGAGCGCCGGATGTGCCGCCTGGCCGAGGAGAACGCCGAGGCGGCACTCACCACGCCCCTGCCACCCACCCCGGACCGGGCCCGGGTGGAGGACTTCCTGATCCGGACCCGCCGCGCGTCGGCGTCCTCCGCCTGAGCGGTGGTGGGTCGGGCGGGGCGGGTGCCCGGGTCGTCCATCTGCCCGGTGGTGGGTCGGGCGGAGCCCCTCCGGAGTGTCTCCTCGGGACGGGCGCGGCACCCGGGTACGGAGCGAACGAACCCGGCTCCTACGCCCGCCCCTGCGGGGACCCTCCTGCACGGCCCCACCCGCGTATCGCGTTCACCTGCACCCCGGTGGCACGGCCCGCAGGGACCCTCCGGCACCGATCCCGTCTCGGCTCGCCCGGTGGCACGGCCCGCAGCGACCCACCGGCAGGTCCGGGGCCGTGCAGGAGGGTCCCCGCAGGGTGACGAACAGATACCCGGGTACGCATCCGTTCCCGCCGAACGTTCGTTGCCCGAGGAGACACTCCGGAGGGGCCCCGGACCACCCCGAACCGGCACCACGGACCGCGGCACCACCACCCAGCCCGTCCGGCGCTTGAGGACAAAGACCCGAGCCGAAGACGCCGCAAAGGATCACGCGTCCCAGAGCGCCCCCAGCGACAGCAGATCGCTGCGGTACTCGATCCTCTCCGACCACTCCTTCGGCCACACCCCCGCCCCCAGGTGCGCCCCCGACAACGCCCCCGTCAGACAGGCCAGCGAGTCGGAGTCACCCCGCGTGCAGGCCGCCCTGCGCAGGGCTGTCAGCGGTTCCTCGGGGAAGAGCAGGAAGCAGTGCAGGGCCGTGGCGAGGGCCTCCTCCGCGATCCACCCGTCGCCGGTCGTCTCGCACGGGTCCGTCTCGGGCGACGGATCGCGCAAGGCGTCCTGGACCTTCGCCAGAGCGGTCAGGCACTCGTCCCAGCCGCGCCCGATGTACGCCTCGGGCGAGGCGTCGCCCGCGTACCGCCACAGGTCGCCCAGCCAGCGCGTCAGATAGCGGCCACTGTTCTCGTACGCGTAGCTGCGCAGCTGCCCGACGAGGCCCAGCGGTTCCGCACCCTGGGCCAGCAGGAACACCGCGCGGGCCATCAGGTCGGAGGCGGCCAGCGCCGTGGGGTGGCCGTGGGTCAGCGCGGCCTGGAGCTGGGCGGCGCCGGCGCGCTGCTCCTCGCTGAGCCCCGGTACGAGGCCCACCGGCGCGACGCGCATGTTCGCTCCGCAGCCCTTGGAGCGGGTCTGGCTCGCCTCCTGCCAGGGCCGGTCGCTGTCGAGCAGGCGGCACGCCTGGAGGCAGGTGTTGCCGGGGGCCCGGTTGTTGTCCGGGTCGTGGTACCAGCTGACGAACTCCTCACGCGTCGGCCCGGTCAGTCCCCGGGGGGTCAGCGGCCCGCTGTCCATCGCGGTACGGATCGCCCGTCCGAGGGCGAGCGTCATCTGAGTGTCGTCGGTGACGAACGCCGGCTTCGGAAGCGCCATCTGCCGCCACGGCCCGCACTTCGCGAGGATGGACGGCACATCGTTGAACTCGGTCGGGAAGCCCAGCGCGTCGCCGAGCGCGAGCCCCGTCAGGGCCCCCGTGGCGGCCTGTTTGGTCATCGTCCTCGTCACGATCATTCGGTTCGTCCTTCCGGGCGCAGGAGTGGAGGGTGCAGGGCGGCAGCGGTACCCGCCCGGTACAGCGCGGCCGGTTTCCCCCGTCCGCCGGTGCGGCGCGGCGGTCCCTCCACGGCCTCGACGAAGCCGGGTGTGGCAAGGACCTTGCGCCGGAAGTTGGGGCGGTCGAGCTCGACGCCCCAGACCGTCTCGTAGACCTGCCGGAGCTCGCCGAGCGTGAACTCGGCGGGGCAGAAGGCGGTGGCCAGGCAGGTGTATTCGAGCTTGGAGCCGATCCGGTCGTACGCGTCGGCGAGGATGCGCTCGTGGTCGAACGCGAGGCCGTCCACGTCCCGCGCGTCCCACCACTGGGCGCTGACCGCGTCCCCGCCGCCGCGCGGTTCGGGCAGGTCGGGCAGGAGCGCGGCGTACGCGACGGAGACGACGCGCATCCTGGGGTCGCGGTCCGGTTCGGTGTACGTGCGGAGCTGTTCGAGGTGGAGCCCGCCGACGGTGTCCTGGGCGAGGCCGGTCTCCTCGGCGAGTTCGCGGCGGGCGGCCTGCTCCGCGGATTCCCTCGGCAGGACGAAGCCGCCGGGCAGGGCCCAGGCGCCCTTGTACGGCTCGCCGCCGCGTTCCACGAGCAGGACGTGGAGCCGCGCCTCGCGGACCGTGAAGACGGCGAGGTCGACGGTGACCGCGAAGGGGACGAACGCATGGGGGTCGTAGCCCTCGGGGGCGGTGCTCATCGATGCTCCGGGAGCGGTGCGGCGAAGTCCCAGCCCGTGGCGAGCAGGGCGTCCAC
The DNA here is from genome assembly GCF_036195325.1 of Streptomyces sp. NBC_00234. Taxonomy (NCBI): domain Bacteria; kingdom Bacillati; phylum Actinomycetota; class Actinomycetes; order Kitasatosporales; family Streptomycetaceae; genus Streptomyces; species Streptomyces sp. NBC_00234. Next base: position 1,751,077 of record NZ_CP108101.1, read on the forward strand.
GGCGGCGACCGCCGTCTTGAGACGTTCGGAATGGGAGCCGGTGAGTTCGATGAACTCGCGTCCGGTCCGGGTGAGTTCGGCGCGGAACCGGTCCGTCATCCAGGGGCGCAGTTCCTCGCCGTCGCGCAGGCCGTCGTCCTCGAAGGCGACCCCCTCGTGGTCGGTGAGCAGCCAGAGGTGGTGGGTGACCAGGTCGGCGGTCCGCTCGACGAGCGGGTTGCGTCCGCCGACGTACCGCTCGTGCCAGACGGTGGTGGCGAAGGAATCCGTGTCGCAGAAGAGGACCGGGGAGCCGGTTCCGGCTGCCGCGTCCTCCCGGTCGTTCTGGGTTCGGGCGATCAACGGGAAGTCGTCCGTGGTGAAGACGACGTCCTCCCACTGCGCGCCCGGCTCCAGACGGCGCAGGGCGGCCAGCTTCTGTTCGCTGAACTCCCGTCCGTACTCGTCGACACAGCCGGTCCGCGCCCAGACTCCCCCGCGTCGGCGGTAGTGCTCGGCGAGGGCGCGCGCCATGGTCGTGGTGCCGGTGGATTCGGCACCGAGGACGACGATCCGGCGGGCGAGCGCGGCCCGTACGGGCGGTTCGAGGTAGTCCCAGCAGCCGGCCGGGTCCTTGCGGACCGCCGTGCCGGAGACCGGGAACACGGTGCGCTCGGGGTCGACAGAGACGGACTCGGCGCCGAAGCGGCGGGCCAGCTCGTCCCCGTACGACTCCGAGGTGAAGACGGCGTCGACCCGTTCCGGGACGGCTTCGGTGAACACGGCCATGTGGGCGTCCCAGACGGCCGGGTCGTTGAGGTCCATGTGGGTGTCGTCGACGGCTCCCACCACGGTCACCTCGGGGTGCACCTCCCGCATCCAGGCGACCCGGTCGGCGAGGGGGACGGACTCCACCGAGGCGGCACAGACCAGGACGGTCAGCCGTTCGCAGCGGTCCTGGGCGGTGCGGACGAGGTGGTGGTGGCCGGCGTGGGGCGGGTAGAACTTGCCGAGCACCAGGCCGTGTTCGTAGCCCTTCATGCCGGAACCCCCGTCAGACGGCGCTGTGCAGGCGTCAGTTCGCGGCTCCAGCTGCGCAGACCGATCAGGCAGAGCGTGAGGAAGCCCACATACAGGAGCGAGGTGAGGTAGAGCTCCTTGTACGCGTACAGCGGGATGTAGACCACGTCGGCGGCGATCCACAGCCACCAGGACTCGACCCGCTTCCGGCACTGTCCGTACGTCGCCATGAGCGAGAGCGATGTCGTCAGCGCGTCCCAGAACGGCACCGTCGAGTCGGTGACGCGGGAGAGCAGAACGGTCAGGGCGAGTGTCCCCACCGCCCCCGCCGTGAGCAGCCAGGCCCATTCGGTGCGGGTGGTGCCGCGCACCGGAAGGACGGACGTACCGGGTCCACCCCCGTGGGTCCAGGTCCACCAGCCGTACGCGGCGAGGGCGATGAAGACGATCTGGAGGCCGGCGTCGGCGTACAGGCCGGCCTGGGTGAACAGCAGGATGAAGAACAGGTTGTTGGCGATCCCGATCGGCCAGTTGGCGAGGTGCTGGCGAGCCACGAGCCAGACGCAGAGCGCTCCACTGCCGAAGCCCAGGACCTCGGTCCAGCTGACCGGCGTACCGAGGAACGTCACCAGGGGTTGCTGCAGGGGATCGAGAACATCTGCGAGACTCACGCCCGCCTCCTTAATGGTCACTCTGACTATAAAGGCGGAACGGCGACAGCAAAAGGCCCGCGGCCGATTTCCTGTTCGAAAAGGAACAGGAGCCGGACGCGGGCCCTTCGAGGGGGTGCGGTTACAGACCGACCTCGCGCATCAGCATGCCCACCTCGGTGTTGGTGAGCCGACGCAGCCAGCCGGACTTCTGGTCGCCCAGCGGGATCGGCCCGAAGGACGTGCGCACGAGCCGCTCGACCGGGTAGCCGGCCTCGGCCAGCATCCGGCGGACGATGTGCTTGCGGCCCTCGTGGAGGGTCACCTCGACCAGGTAGTTCTTTCCGGTGTTCTCGACGACCCGGAAGTGGTCGGCACGGGCGTACCCGTCCTCCAGCTGGATGCCGTCCTTGAGCCGCTTGCCGAGGTCGCGGGGAAGCGGGCCCTGGATGGCGGCCAGGTAGGTCTTCTTCACGCCGTACTTGGGGTGCGTCAGACGGTGGGCCAGCTCGCCGTGGTTGGTGAGCAGGATGATGCCCTCGGTCTCGGTGTCGAGCCGGCCGACGTGGAACAGCCGCGTCTCGCGGTTGTTGACGTAGTCACCGAGGTTCTGGCGGCCGTCCGGGTCACCCATGGTGGAGACGACTCCGGCCGGCTTGTTCAGCGCGAAGAACAGGTGCGACTGGGTCGCGACGGTCAGGCCGTCGACCTTGATCTCGTCCTTCTGCGGGTCGACGCGCCTGCCCTGCTCCAGGACGATCTCGCCGTTGACCTCGACCCTGGCCTGCTCGATGAGCTCCTCGCACGCACGGCGCGAACCCATGCCGGCGCGGGCGAGGATCTTCTGCAGGCGCTCGCCCTCCTGCTCGGCACCCGGGTGCGTCTTGGGCGTGCGGATCTCGGGCTTCTCCGCGTAACGGTCCCGGTTGCGCTGCTCGATCTTGGCGTCGAGCTCACGCGGGCGGGACGGGGCGCCCACACGGCGTCCGCCCTTGCTCACATGCTGTGCGGCCCTCGGGCCGCCCTTGGCTCCGCCGCGTGCCGCCTCGCCGCGCCCCTTGCGGGTGCCGCCGTCGCCGCCCGGCCTGTCGTTGCCCACGTCGTAGCGGCGCTCCTCGGGACGGGGCCTGCGGGGACGCTGCTCCTCCTGCTTGTCGTCGCGCCCGCCACCGGCCTTCGGCTGGGAGCCGCGTCCGGCACCCCGGTTGTCCCGGTTGCCGCCGCTCTTGCCGCTGCCGCTGCCGCTTCCGCTGTTCCTGCCACTGCTTCGCATCAAAATTCCGTCTTGTCGTCTGCGTGAGTATCCGGGGTGTCCGGTGCGTCCGGATCGAACGACGGCACACCCTCTAGCGTCTCAGCCTCGATCGCGTCCGCCTCCGGGAGGAAGGGCGCGAGCTCCGGGAGCTCGTCCAGGCCTCGCAGGCCCATACGCTCCAGAAAGTAGTTCGTCGTCCTGTACAGGATCGCACCTGTTTCGGGTTCCGCGCCCGCCTCGGCCACCAGGCCCCTCTGCAGGAGGGTCCGCATCACCCCGTCGCAGTTGACTCCGCGCACCGCGGAGACCCTGGACCGGCTCACCGGCTGGCGGTAGGCGACGACGGCGAGCGTCTCCAGCGCCGCCTGCGTGAGGCGGGCGTGCTGGCCGTCCAGGACGAAGCCCTCGACGGCCTCGGCGTACTCCGGGCGGGTATAGAAACGCCAGCCGCCCGCGACGAGCCGCAGATCGAATCCACGCCGCTGCACGGTGTACTCGTCGGCCAGTTCCCGCAGGGCGTCCGCGACGGCCCTGCGGGGGCGCTGGAGCACCTTGGCGAGGTGCTCCTCGGTGGCGGGCTCGTCGACGACCATGAGGACCGCCTCCAGGGCGGGCTTGAGGTCGAGGCCGGCGACGGTGGCCGCCCGCTCCTCCTCGTGGCTCTGCTCGCTCATGCCTCTACGTCCTTTGCTGCGTGCGTCTCGTGCGCCTCGTTGAACTCCTGGTCGAACTCGTCCGTCACGGTGGGAGCCGCGTCCTCACCGCCGGACCAGCGCACGACGAGCTCGCCGAGCGCCTCCTCCTGGTCGAGGGTGACGGCCTTCTCCCGGTACAGCTCCAGCAGCGCGAGGAAGCGGGCGACGACGGTGAGGGTGTCCGGTGCGTCCTCGGTGAGGGCCCGGAAGTTCAGCTCGCCCGCCTCGCGCAGCCGCACCACCACGATCTCGGCCTGCTCCCGCACGCTGACCAGCGGTGCGTGGATGTGGTCGATGTACACCTGCGGCTCGGCCCTGGGCTGCATCGCCTTCACGGCCAGCCTGGCGAAGCCCTCGGGTCCGATGCTGATGACGACCTCGGGCAGCAGCTCCGCGTGGTGCGGTTCGAGACCGACGGTACGGGGGTAGCGGCGGGCCTCGGCCTCCAGCCTGGTCCGGAAGATCTCGGCGATCTGTTTGTACGCGCGGTACTGCAGCAGCCGCGCGAAGAGCAGGTCCCGCGCCTCCAGGAGGGCGAGGTCCGCCTCGTCCTCCACCTCGGCGGCGGGGAGCAGCCGGGCGGCCTTCAGGTCCAGCAGCGTCGCGGCGACCACGAGGAACTCGGTGGTCTGGTCGAGGTCCCAGTCCGGTCCCATGGCGCGGATGTACGCCATGAACTCGTCGGTGACCTTGGACAGGGCGACCTCGGTCACATCGAGCTTGTGCTTGGAGATCAGCTGGAGCAGGAGGTCGAAGGGGCCCTCGAAGTTCGCCAGCCGCACGGTGAACCGCTTGTCGTCGTCCTCGCCGGTCCCGGCAGGAGCCGTTTCGCGCGGCGCCTCGGGTACGGGGACCTCGGCAGGTGTCTCGCCCGGGACGGGAGTCTCCGCCCCGGTGGAGGGTTCCGGTGCCTCGGGAGCGGGGTCAGCGGGCCCGGGAAGGGGCTGGACGGGTGACGCGGCGCCGGCCTCCCCCGGTGGCCCCGAAGCCTCCTCCGGTGGCCCCCAGGGCTCCTCCGGTGGCCCGGAAGGCGCCGGGGCCGGTGCGGGCCGGGCGCCCGGCCCGCGGCCGAGGGTACGGCGGGGCGGGCGGGCGGCGTCGTCGGTCGTCGGCATCGCGGTCCAGGGGTGCGGCGGGGAGCGGGCGGGCGGTGGCCCGTACCCGAGGGCCGGGCCACCCGGTCGGCGGCCCTCCCGGGCAGGCTACCGGCGCCGTTCCGGTCAGCGGCCGCGCAGTCGCCGTACGAGGATGCTCGCGTCGCCCCGGGACTCCAGGTCGGCGAGGACCACCGCGACGGCCTCGCGGACGATGCGCCCGCGGTCGACCGCGAGCCCGTGCTCGCCGCGCAGGACCAGCCGGGCGTGTTCGAGGTCCATCAGTTCCTCGGCCGACACATAGACCGTGATCTTCTCGTCGTGGCGCTCCCGGCCGCTGGGCCTGCGGTTCGCGCCACGTCCGCCACCACGCCTGCGCTGTTGCTGGACGGCGGGGACGGGTTCCTGCGCGGACGACGGCCGGGACCCTGCGCCGGACGCACCCGCCGCCGCGGCACGGTCGGTCTCGCCGCCGCGGCTGCGCGGCTCGCTCCCGTCGGCGTCGGCCGCCGAGTGCTCCTCACGGGACGGGGCGGCCGAACCGCTCCCCGCTCCTGCCGGTCCCCCGCTCTGTGCCGGCGCGTCCGTCCGGGAGTCGCTCTCCCCGGCCGGCGCCGGCACGCGTGCCTCGCCGTTCGCCTTGCGTCGCCGTTCCGCGGGTGACGACGCCTGGAGGCCCATCCCCCCGGTCGTACGGAACAGTTCGTCGGCCCCCGGAAGACTCACTCGGCGTGACACCGGGCGAGCACCTCCCTGGCGAGCTGACGGTAGGCGGCGGCACCGACCGAGTTGGAGGCGTACGTGGTGATGGGCTCGCCGGCGACCGTGGTCTCCGGGAAGCGCACCGTGCGTCCGATGACCGTGTGGTAGACGTGCTCGTCGAACGCCTCGACGACACGCGCGAGCACCTCACGGCTGTGCACGGTGCGGGAGTCGTACATGGTGGCGAGGATGCCGTCGAGCTCCAGCTCCGGGTTGAGCCGCTCCTGGACCTTCTCGATGGTCTCGGTGAGCAGGGCCACGCCTCGCAGTGCGAAGAACTCGCACTCGAGCGGCACTATCACCTTGTGAGCCGCCGTCAGGGCGTTCACGGTGAGCAGACCCAGCGAGGGCTGACAGTCGATCACGATGTAGTCGTAGTCGGCCATCAGCGGCTTGAGAGCGCGCTGCAGGGTGGACTCGCGGGCGACCTCGCTGACCAGCTGCACTTCCGCGGCCGAGAGGTCGATGTTGCTCGGGAGCAGGTCCATGTTGGGCACTGCGGTCTTCAGCAGGACCTCGTCGGCCGACATGCCCCGCTCCATGAGCAGGTTGTAGACGGTGAGGTCGAGCTCCATCGGGTTGACCCCGAGACCGACGGAGAGGGCACCCTGCGGGTCGAAGTCGACGAGCAGGACGCGCCGTCCGTACTCCGCGAGCGCTGCACCCAGGTTGATGGTCGACGTGGTCTTGCCGACGCCGCCCTTCTGGTTGCACATCGCGATGATCTTCGCGGGGCCGTGGTCGGTCAGCGGGCCCGGGATCGGGAAGTACGGCAGCGGGCGGCCCGTCGGACCGATCCGCTCGCGGCGCTGGCGCGCGGCGTCGGGTGCGAGCGTGGCCGCGTACTCCGGATCGGGCTCGTACTCGGCATCGGGGTCGTAGAAGTGCCCCTCGGGCACCTCGGCGAAGTCGGCGAAGTGGTCGGACTTGCGACCACTCTCGTTGCCGGCCGTGGCGTTCACGTGTAGGCCGTCCATCATCTGGGGGGCTGTCGTCATGTGCTGGTGAGTGGCGAAGGTGCGGACAGCGACGGAGCCGACAGCTTCGAGCCCGATCGGGCTCAGACCCCGTGCGGGCATCCCTGGTTGACCACCCCCAGGAGTAAATGTCGACTCATTCACAAGTCGTCTTACCTCCTTGGACGTGACCAGGAAACTTATCGATAGGTCAGCGTGGCACCATGCCGACGATTGGCGACTCTATGGCGTGTCACCGGTCCGCAGCAACACAATCCGCCGGACCCGGCCCGATGTGTCGGCAATCGAACACCCCTCTGTCAAGGGTGCACGGAGAACAAGCCGCACATTTCGCGGGGGCACGAAACGGGTAAAGGGTTACGTTCGAGGCGAGTTGAGCGAACGCCTCACCGGGCCCGGACATGCCTCCGGCCGGACCTTGCTCGGCAAGGTCCGGCCGGACGCGTGAGGTTGACGAGAGGTGTTGACCCGTCAGCCGAGAAGCGAGTTCAGCTCGACGTGGTCGAGGCCGTGCGCCTCGGCCACCTCGCGGTAAACGACCTGCCCGTCATGGGTGTTGAGGCCCTTGGCGAGTGCGGCGTCGCGGCGCAGGGCCTCGGCCCAGCCACGGTTCGCGAGCTCGACGATGTACGGCATCGTGGCGTTGGTGAGCGCGTACGTGGAGGTGTTCGGCACCGCGCCCGGCATGTTGGCGACGCAGTAGAAGACCGAGTTGTGGACCATGAAGGTCGGCTCGGCGTGCGTCGTCGGGTGCGAGTCCTCGAAGCAACCGCCCTGATCGATTGCAATGTCGACAAGTACACTTCCGGGCTTCATCTTGGCGACGAGCTCGTTGGTGACCAGCTTCGGGGCCTTCGCTCCGGGGATCAGAACGGCGCCGATGACGAGGTCGGCCTCGACGACCGCCTTCTCCAGCTCGAAGGCGTTGGAGACGACCGTCTGCACCTTGGTGCCGAAGATCTTGTCGGCCTCACGGAGCTTGTTGATGTCGCGGTCGAGCAGCGTGACGTGGAAGCCGAGACCCACGGCGATCTGGGTGGCGTTCCATCCGGAGACGCCACCGCCGATGACGACGGCCTTGCCCGCGGCCGTGCCCGGGACGCCGCCCGGAAGCACACCGCGACCGCCGACCGAGCGCATCAGGTGGTAGGCGCCGACCTGCGGAGCCAGCCGGCCCGCGACCTCGGACATCGGGGCGAGCAGCGGAAGCGCGCGGTTGGCGGTCTCGACCGTCTCGTACGCGATCGCCGTGGTGCCCGACTCGAGCAGCGCGTCGGTGCACTCGCGGGAGGCCGCGAGGTGCAGGTAGGTGAAGAGCGTCTGGCCCTTGCGGAGGCGGTGGTACTCCTCGGCGACCGGCTCCTTGACCTTGAGCAGGAGGTCGGCGGCGGCCCAGACCTCGTCGGCCGTGGCCAGGATCTGCGCTCCGGCGGCGACGTACTCCTCGTCCGTGATGGACGAACCGGCGCCGGCGTTCTGCTCGACCAGGACCTGGTGGCCATGGCGGGCGAGCTCATGCACTCCGGCAGGGGTGATCGCCACCCGGAACTCGTTGTTCTTGACTTCGCGGGGGATGCCGACCTTCACGTCGATCACGGTCCTTGGCTCGGAGGGGGTCCGGGCATAGCGGTGGATACCCGGATACACCCAGCATAAATGGAGACACCGCAGTGACACGCGGCAGAGCCAGTTTAATGAAGGACTTCGCGCTGTCTAGCCTTACAAAGCATTAACTTTCAGCCGAAGCACTACGGATTTCGTAGGCGGGACCCTCCTCGCCCAGCAATCTGTCGGCTGCACCCCGGTGCAGGCGGGCCGCCGCAGGGTCTCCGAGCCGGTCCAGGGTGTCGGCCAGCCGGAGCTGGAGCGCCGCCTGGAGCCGCACGTCCTGCGCCTGCCGTGCCAGCTGCACCGCTTCCCGGCAGGTGTGCAGCGACTCCTGCGGGCGGCCCGCGTACTCCTGCACCCGCGCCGCCTCGCTGAGCGCCCGCGCCTGGGCGGGCAGGTCCCCGAGCCTGCGATGGCCGGCCGCGGCGGCGCGCCAGTTCCGCAGCGCCTCGCCGTACCGCCCCGCATAGGTGTGGACGGCGCCGAGGCGCCCGTACAGCCGCGCCTCGTCGGCCCGCTCCCCCTGGGTGAGCCGCTGAGCGAGCGCCCGGCCGTACCAGTCGGAGGCCCGCTGGAAGTCCCCGAGCTCGGCGTACGCACCGCCTACGGATTCCATCGCGCGGCCGGTCGCGTACAGGTCCTTCGCCTCCCGTCCGGCGTCCAGCGCGGCTCGGTAGCGGGTCAGCGCGTCCTGCGTACGGCCGGTCCTGGCGTCCAGATCGGCGAGATTCAGCAGCGCGGCGGCCTTCTCCCGCGGGAGATCGCGGCGCTCGGCGACATCGAGGACCAGCCGGTGCAGCCCGTACAGCTCCGGCGCCGCGTCCTCGGTCCCCCGGTGCACCGCCAGGGCCCGTACGAGTGCGGCCACCAGCCTCCTGGCCAGGGTGTCCAGGTCACCGTCCTCGACGGCGACCGCGGCCGAGGCCAGCAGGGCGGGCTGCCGGATGCGCAGCCAGGCGGCGGCCGACTCGGCGTTGGGGAACCGCAGGGACCGGGGCAGTCCGGCCAGTTTCAGCTGGGACGGGGAGTCCTCCGGGTCGGTGACCGCCCGGCAGGACTGGAGCTGGCGCACGGTCCGCTCCAGCATCCGGGCCCTGGCCAGCTGGATCTCGGCCGGGCGGTCCCGGTCCTCCAGGAGGGCGCGCAGCATCGGGGCCAGGCAGCCGGGCACCTCGTACTGCGGCAGCGCGGCACCGTTCGTACGCAGCAGGCCGAGGCCCACGAAGTCGTCCAGGGTCGACTGCGCCGCCGACACGGAGCAGCCGGCCAGCGCGGAGGCGGTGTGGGCGTCGGCGAGTCCGGCTGGCGCGAGCGCGAGCAGTCGCAGTATCCGGGCGGCGGCCTGCGGCAGGGACTCGTAGACCAGGCGGAACGCACGGGCCAGCGGCCGGGCGCCGGTGGGCTGCTCCGCGTCGTCCGGCAGCTCGTGCAGCTGCTTGGCGACATCGGCCACCGAAGCCATCGGACGGGCGGCGAGCCAGCCGCCGGCCAGGACCAGTGCGGCCGGCTGCCCGCCGCACTCCTCGGCGAGCGTCTCGGCGGTGCGCGGGTCGACGGTGATGCGGACCTGGCCGATGATCCGGCCGAGCAGCTGCACGGCGGAGCCGGCGTCCAGTCCGCCGATGGTGCAGGGGCGGACTCCGGGGATTCCGGTGAGCGGGCCCGTCGCGGTGGCGACGACCAGACAGTCCGGGTTGTCGGGCAGGAGCGGGTCGACCTGTTCGGCGTCCACGGCGTCGTCGAGCAGGAGCAGGACACGGCGTACGGCGAGGGCCTCGCGGACCATCTCGGAGAGCTCGTCCTCGTCGGCGCCGGCCGGGGCGGCCACGCCGACCAGGTTCAGGATCTCGCGGGCCGTGCGTTCGGTGGGCACCCGGTCGCCGCCGGGGTCGGTGAGTCCGACGCGCAGGACACCGTCCGGATAGTCGCCCGAAGGGGCCGGACCGGAACCCGGAACGGAAGCGGAACCCACGAGCCGCCGTGCGAGCTCGGCGGCCAGTGCGCTGCGGCCCGAACCGGGCCGGCCCGCGATCAGCAGCACGCGGGCACGGGCGCCCCCGCGCCCTGCGAGCGTGTCCAGTCCCGCCCGCTCGATATCGGCCCGGAGCTCCTTCAACTCGCGTTCCCGCCCGAAGAATTGGGGTGGGTTGGCGCCGGACGGCTCCTCGGTCCCCGCTGCTCCGGCCGGGCCGCTGGTGTCCACCGCCTGATCGGTCACGAGCCACGCTCCACTTCGCTGCACGCGGTGCCCGCCGGAACTCCGGTCGGGGCTTCCCGAGCGTAGTTCAGGGGTGCGGACGATCACGGTGGAGCGCGGCGGGTGGTTCCCCCGATCGGATCAGCGTTTTTTACGATCGTCCGACCGGGGGTGGTCCGGAGGCAGGCAAAGCGGACGGACCGTCAGACCTCGAACGGCCGGGCCGGCCAGGGGGCTTCGGCCGGGCGCAGCGAGTCCACGCCGTCGCCGGCGAGCACAGCGGTGAGCGCGAGGACTCCCACGACCAGACAGTTGTTGTGCAGGTCCCCGGCGAGAACCCCTCGTACGAGCTCCTGGAGAGGCACCCGCGCCAGCTCCATGTCGGCCTCCTCCTCGGAGACCTCGAAGCGTTCGCCCACCACCTCGGAGACGTTCCGGGCCAGGAAGACGCGTACCGCTTCGTCGCAGCCGCCGGGGGTGGTGTAGACGTCGGTCAGCACCCGCCAGTCCTCGGCCTTGACGTGCGCCTCCTCGTACAGCTCGCGCTGGGCGGCGTGCAGGGGGTTCTCACCGGGGATGTCGAGAAGCCCGGCCGGGATCTCCCAGAGCTTGTGCCGCACGGGGTGGCGGTACTGCCGCAGGACGAGGACCCGGCCCTCCTCGTCGAGCGCGAGGACGGCTACGGAGCCGGGGTGGACCTGGTAGTCGCGGCTCGCGACGGAGCCGTCGGGCATGACGACGTCGTCGGTCCTGATGCTGGTCTTCTTGCCGGTGAAGGGCGTCACGGTCGCGGTGACCTGCCACTCCTCGGGCGTGTCCTGGAAACCCATGTACGTCCTCCCACGAACAAACGGAAACCGGGGCACGCATCCCTGCGGACGCGTACCCCGGCCAACCGTATCTCCTGCGTACTACTTGGCCGTCTTGCGCTCCACGGCCGCCTTCACCAGGCCCGCGAAGAGCGGGTGCGGGCGGGTCGGGCGGGACATGAGCTCCGGGTGCGCCTGCGTGGCGACCAGGTAGGGGTGGACCTCGCGCGGGTACTCGACGAACTCGACGAGCTTGTTGTCCGGGGAGGTACCGGAGAAGACCAGACCGGCCTTCTTCTCCAGCTCGGTGCGGTACGTGTTGTTGACCTCGTAGCGGTGGCGGTGACGCTCCTCCACGTACGGCTGGTCCGCGTACGCCTCACGGACGACCGAGCCCTCGGCGAGCTTCGCCGGGTAGAGGCCCAGGCGCATCGTGCCGCCCAGGTCGCCCGCGCCCTCGACGTACGCCAGCTGCTCCTCCATCGTCGAGATGACGGGGTGGGAGGTGGCGGCGTCGAACTCGGTGGAGTTGGCGTCGGGGATCTCGGCGAGGTTGCGCGCCGCCTCGATCACGATGCACTGGAGGCCGAGGCAGAGGCCGAGCAGCGGCACCTTGTTCTCGCGGGCGTACTGGATCGCGCCGATCTTGCCGTTGACACCGCGGTCGCCGAAGCCGCCGGGGACGCAGATCGCGTCGACGTCGGCGAGCTGCTTCGCGGCACCGGCCGGGGTCTTGCAGTCGTCGGACGCGACCCACTTGACCTGGACGCGGGCCCTGTTCGCGAAACCGCCGGCGCGGATGGCCTCGGTGACGGAGAGGTAGGCGTCGGGCAGGTCGATGTACTTGCCGACGAGCGCGACGGTGACCTCGTGGTCGGGGTTGTGGACGCGGTCCAGCAGGTCGTCCCACGTGGTCCAGTCGACATCGCGGAACGGCAGGTCGAGCTTGCGCACGACGTAGGCGTCCAGACCCTCGGTGTGCAGCACCTTGGGGATGTCGTAGATCGAACGGGCGTCCGGGCAGGCCACCACGGCGGTCTCGTCGACGTCGCACATCAGCGAGATCTTGCGCTTGATGGCGGTCGGGACGTCACGGTCGGCGCGCAGCACGATGGCGTCCGGCTGGATACCGATGTTGCGCAGGGCCGCGACGGAGTGCTGGGTGGGCTTGGTCTTCAGCTCGCCGGACGGGCCGATGTAGGGCAGCAGCGAGATGTGGACGACGAAGACGTTGTCCCGGCCGACCTCGTGGCGGACCTGGCGGACGGTCTCCAGGAACGGCAGCGACTCGATGTCGCCGACCGTGCCGCCGACCTCGGTGATGACGACGTCGACGTCGTCGGTCGCCATGCGGCGGATGCGGTGCTTGATCTCGTTGGTGATGTGCGGGATGACCTGGACGGTGTCGCCGAGGTACTCACCGCGCCGCTCCTTGGCGATGACCTGCGAGTAGACCTGGCCGGTCGTGACGTTGGCCGAGCCGTCGAGGTCGACGTCGAGGAAGCGCTCGTAGTGGCCGATGTCCAGGTCGGTCTCGGCGCCGTCGTTGGTGACGAACACCTCTCCGTGCTGGAAGGGGTTCATCGTGCCCGGGTCGACGTTGAGGTAGGGGTCGAGCTTCTGCATGGTGACCCGCAGGCCCCGCGCCTTGAGCAGGGCACCCAGGCTGGAGGCAGTCAGACCCTTGCCGAGGGAGGAGGCGACACCCCCGGTGACGAAGATGTGCTTGGTCGTCGTGGATGTGGGCTGCATAGCCAAAGGGGGCTCCCGTGGTCGCGATCGTGAGGTGCGTGCCGGCTTTGCCGAACCGGAGAATCCGGAGGTGCCGTCGCTGCGGTTCGGGGGCCTCGTCCACTGTCGGGAACGACCACCGGTCCACGGGCTACCAGGGTAACAGCGACAGCGAGAGGCTGCTTCCGGCCACACTCCCTCACACCTGCCACACAGGATGACCGCACTCGTTTCACGTCCCACCCGTTCGGCGCAGGGGTGTTGCCAAGACCGTCGCGCGGATCATCCATCTGCGTCGTATCCTGCTCGGACACTCGCTGCCGAATAGGCCGGCCGGCGGCGCCACCCCCGCCCGTTCGGCCGGTGCGAGATCTCGTCGGTTCTTCCACAACGACCCTTGACCCGCAGTAAGCGCCCCTCGGGGCGACATGGCCGTTCGACTGGAGATGCACGTGGCCGGGCGCATCGAGGATTACGCACTCATCGGAGACATGCAGACCGCTGCCCTGGTCTGCCGGGACGGCACGGCCGACTGGCTGTGCCTGCCCCGCTTCGATTCACACGCCGTCTTCGCAGGACTGCTTGGCACCGAGGAGCACGGCTTCTGGCGTCTGGCTCCGGCGACCGGTGAGGGGACTCCGCCGTCTTTCGCGGACCGTCGCCGCTACCGAGGGGACTCCCTCATCCTGGAATCGGAGTGGGACACGCCGCGCGGCACCGTCCGCGTGACCGATTTCATGCCGCCGCGTGACGGCGCGCCGCAACTGATCCGGATCGTGGAGGGCGTGAGCGGCCGGGTGCCGATGCGCTCGGAACTGCGCATGCGGTTCAGCTACGGCCGGGTCACGCCCTGGGTGCACAAGGTCGACGGCCGCACCGTCGCCGTCGCCGGTCCCGACTCGGTCTGGCTGGACACTCCGGCCGAGACCTACGGCAAGAACCTGACGACGTACTCCGACTTCACCGTGGGACCGGGTGACCGGGTCGCGCTCACGATCAGCTGGCAGCCCTCGCACCGCGAGCCCCCGGCCCTGCCCGACCCCGAAGGATCCCTGGAGGCGACGGAGCAGTTCTGGCGCGAGTGGGTCGACCAGTGCACGTACCACGGGCCCTACCGGGAAGCCGTGGTCCGCTCGCTGATCACGCTCAAGGCCCTCACGTACGCGCCCACCGGCGGCATCGTGGCGGCCCCGACGACCTCCCTCCCGGAGGAGATCGGGGGCGTACGGAACTGGGACTACCGCTACACCTGGCTGCGCGACGCCGCCATCACCCTCTCCTCGCTGCTGCGCACCGGCTACCGCGAGGAGGCCCGCGCCTGGCGCGAGTGGCTGCTGCGGGCCGTCGCGGGCGACCCGGAGAACCTGCAGATCATGTACGGGATCGCGGGTGAACGGGAGCTCGGCGAGGCGGAGCTGGACTGGCTGCCCGGATACGAGAACTCCGGCCCGGTCCGCGTCGGCAACGGGGCGGCCGGACAGCTCCAGCTCGATGTGTACGGCGAGGTCACCGAGGCGCTGCACCTGGCGCACATGACCGGCCTGACCCGCAACGACTACGCGGTGGGGCTCCAGCTCAAGCTGATCGAGTACCTGGAGAAGCACTGGGACGAGCCCGACGAGGGCATCTGGGAGGTGCGCGGGCCGCGCCGCCACTTCGTGCACTCCAAGGTGATGGCCTGGGTCGCGGTCGACCGCACCATCAAGCTGATCGAGTCCGGGGACACCGACGGGCCGCTGGAGCGCTGGCGCGAGCTGCGTGACGACATCCACCGCGATGTCTGCGAGCGGGGCTACGACAGGGACCGCAACACCTTCACCCAGTCCTACGGCTCGAAGGAGCTGGACGCGTCCCTGCTGCTCATTCCGCAGATGGGCTTCCTGCCGCCGGACGACAAGCGGGTCATCGGCACGATCGAGGCGATCCAGCGGGAGCTGTCGACGGAGGACGGCTTCGTCCTGCGCTACCCGACCGCGGGTGAGAACGCCGGCGTGGACGGGCTGGAGGGCGACGAGGGCGCGTTCCTGGCGTGTTCGTTCTGGCTGGCGGACGACCTCGCGATGATCGGACGGGTCGACGAGGCGCGCCGGCTCTTCGAGAAGCTGCTCTCGCTCCGCAACGACCTCGGCCTGCTCGCCGAGGAGTGGGACCCCAGGCTGCAGCGCCAGGTGGGCAACTTCCCGCAGGCGTTCAGTCACGTGCCGCTGATCGACACGGCCCTGCGGCTGACGGCGAGCGGGGCGTACGTCGGCTGAACACACGGCCCGGTGATACCGGCCTCTTGTGGACCGGAATGCCCCGGCCGTCCCTCATACGGACGGCCGGGGCATTCCGGTACTGACGCAATCACAGCCTGACGGACATCGAAACGAAGGCGGTCCACTGCTGACCCTTCGGTCCCGCGGGCGGGATGCGGTGGCAGGACAGGTGCCGAACGGCCGGTACGGGCAAGCGGTAATACGCTTGGACTGTCCTGTCACGCCTCCGGAAGGGGGCCCTCGATGGCGCCCCGCAGCACAGCCGAAGCCGACCTCACCGGCCTTCGTGAGGAACTTGCGGGAGACGCGCTCACACCCGCCGACGCGGGCTACGACGAAGCGCGCACCGTATACAACGGGATGATCGACCGGCGTCCCTCGGTCATCGCCCAGTGCGAGTCAGCCGCCGACGTGGCGCACGCCCTGCGCTTCGCCCGCGCCCACGGCCTGGAGATCGCCGTGCGCGGCGGTGGCCACAGCGTCGCCGGTACGTCGTTGAGCGAAGGCGGACTCGTCGTCGACCTGCGCCGTATGAACGACGTGACGGTCGACCCGGCTTCCCGGGCGGCGCGGGTCGGCGGCGGCGCCATCATGAGCGACCTGGACCGGGCCACCCAGCCGTACGGCCTGGCGACCACCGGCGGCCGGGTCTCGACCACCGGCGTCGGGGGCTTCACCCTCGGCGGAGGTTCCGGCTGGCTGGAGCGCAAGTTCGGCCTGGCCTGCGACAACCTGCTGGCCGTCGAGCTGGTCACCGCCGACGGCGACACGGTGCACGCGAGCGTCGACGAGAACCCCGAACTCTTCTGGGCCCTGCACGGCGGCGGCGGGAACTTCGGTGTCGCCACCTCCCTCACCCTCGAACTGCACGAGCTGCCCGCGATGAGCATCGCCATGCTGCTCCACCGCCCGGAGGACGGCCGCCAGGTCGTGGAGACCTTCCGCGACGTGATGGAGTCGGCGCCGGACGAGGCGGGCGGCGGCTGCCTCTACATGACCGCCCCGCCCGAGGACTTCGTACCCGAGCACCTGGTCGGTACGCAGCTCTGCGCGACGCTGTTCACCTTCGCGGGCCCGGAGGCAGAGGCCCACGCCGTGGCGGCCCCGCTGCTCGCCCTCCGCCGCGAGGCCGAAGTCGTCGCCGAACTTCCGTACGCGGATCTCCAGTGCATGCTGGACGACCCGCCGGGCATGCGGAACTACTGGTCCGCCGAGTATCTGGACAGCTTCCCGGACGAGGCGGTGGACGTGTTCTGCGCCCGCGCGGCGGACATTCCGATGCCCTCGGCGACCCAGCACGTGCTGTTCCCGATGGGCGGCGCGGTGTCCCGCAACACCTCCGGTTATCCGCTGCCGTGGCGCCACGCGCCCTGGGCCGTGCACCCCTTCGGCGTCTGGGAGAGCCCGTCCGACGACACGCGCGGCACCCAGTGGGTACGCGACGTGCGCGCCGACATGCGGCCCTGGTCCGGTGGCGCCGTGTACCTGAACTTCATCGGGAACGAGGGATCGGACCGGGTCGTCGAGGGCGTCGGCGCCGAGAACTACGCACGGCTTGCCGCGGTCAAGGCCGTCTACGACCCCGACAACGTGTTCCACCTCAACCACAACATCAAGCCGGCCGCATAGATGTGACGCACGCCATACCGACAGAACGGCGGGCAAACCGCCCGCACACACGACGAGTTGTCCAGGGGGTGCCCTCCCCGCGTCCGGGCGGACCGGCCCCGTCGATGTTCACGGCCCCATTCGCCCGGTAACTTCCTGGTCAGGGCGACAGCCCGTCGGACCCGAGTGGAAGCGTGAGGGCTCAGCCAGTGGAGACCCAAGGCGGAATAACCGTGCAGCGCGCGCTGGAGCTCCCTGGGCTGCGCGGCGGACTCCCGGAGGTCGTGGCCGGCGCGGACCGGCTGAACCGTACGGTGCGCTGGGTGCACGCCGGCGAGGTGCCCAACATCGCGTCGCTCCTCAAGGGCGGCGAACTGCTGCTCACCACCGGCCTGGGGCTCGGCACCCGTCCCGCCGAGCAGCGGGCCTTCGTCCGCAGGCTCGCCGACCGCGGCATAGCCGCCCTCGTGGTGGAGCTGGGGCCGCGCTTCAGCCGGCTGCCCGCGTCCATCGTGGACGCCGCACGCGCGGCCGGTCTGCCGCTCGTACAGCTGCACCGCGAGGTGCCGTTCGTCGCGGTGACCGAGGAGGTCCACACCGAGATCGTCAACGGGCACTACGCGCTCCTCCAGCAGGCCGAGGAGGTGCACAGGCGCTGTACGCACGCGCTGCTGGGCGGCGGAGGCGTGCCGCAGGTGCTCGGCATCCTGGCGGACTTCACCGCCAACCCGGTCTTCCTGGAGACCGCCGACGGCCAGTTGCTGTACGCGGCGGGCACCGGGGCCCGCCCGGCGAGCGCGGATCCGCTCCAGGTCTGGGACGGGATGCGCGGCGGGCGGGCGGCCCGCGAGACCCCGCCCACCGGTGCCTTGCTGGTGGACGTGCCGGGCGGGGGCGCGGGCGCCGGTTCGGTGCGGGCCAGGCTGGTGCTGCTGGCCGTGGACGGCCCGCTGGTGCCCGTGCACCGGATGGCTGCCGAACGGGCCGCCGGCATCATCGCCGTCGTCCTGATGCAGGCGCGCCAGGAGGAGGAGCTCGCGGCACGCGGCCGGGGTGACTTCCTGACCGACCTCGCCGAGGGCCGGATCACCCCCGAGGACGCCCCCGCCCAGGCCCGGGTCCTCGGCTTCAAGCCGGGCGACGCCCCGCTGCTGCCCGTGGTGATGCGCCTGGCGCCCGAGCTCTCCCCCTCGGGCAACTGGGCGCTGCTCGCCCGCGCGGTCCTGGAGGAGCTCTCCTCGGTGGGCGTCCCCGTCCTGCTCGGCGTCCGGCCCGTGGAGGGCAGGGTGCCGGTGCTGCTGGGGCTGCGCTCGGACACCGAGCGCACGGCGGTGGCCGACCGGGTCGCCGCGGCGCTGCGGGCGGGCGTGGCCCGCGCCGGCCTGGAGCGCGCCGGATCGCATCCGCCGGTCGTGGTGGTCGGAGTGGCGGGCGGCTGGGCGGCGGCCGGGGCCGGGCTGCGGCACGCGGCGGAGACCGCAGCCGCGGCGCAGGGGCTCAGTGACCGCCCGTGGTACGACGCCCGGCGCCTCGACATCGACCTGCTGCTGTGGCGGCTGCGGGACCACCCGGATCTGGCGGCGTTCGTGGACCGGGCGATCGGCCCGCTGCGCGACCACGACCGCACCTCGCGGCCACCGCTGCTCCCCACCCTGGAGGCGTATCTCGCCCATGCGGGCCGCAAGGCGGAGACGGCCCGGGAACTGCATCTGAACCGGCAGACGCTCTACAACAGGCTGGCCCGCATAGGCGAGTTGCTCGGCACGGATCTGGACGACCCGCAGACGGTGCTCGCCCTGAGCCTGGCCCTGCGCGCACGCCGCCACGCCTCGTAGCCGCCGCCAACGGCCTTTCCCCGGCGGCGGTTCAGTGGGTGCGAAGCACCTGTGGCTGGGCCAACTCGTCGTACACGGCGAGCACTTGCGCGATCGTGTCGTCCTCGGTGGGCCAGCCGGCAGCCTGCACGGGTCCCGCGGAAGCCAGCCGTTCCCGCCGCTCCGGGTCGCCGAGCAGCCGGATCACGGCGCGGGCGAGCGCTTCGGCGTTCCCGTACGGGACCAGTTCGGCCGCGTCACCGACGAGTTCGGGCACTCCGCCGACCGCCGTGGCGACGAGGGGAACACCGAGCCGCAGCGCTTCCTGGGCCAGGAGCGAGCGGGCTTCCCAACGGCTGGACAGGATCACCAGATCGGCGGCGCCGAGGAGTTCACCGACGTCCTCCCGGCAGCCGATGAGAGCGACGGGCAGCCGCTCGTCCCTGATCCGTCGCTGCAGGTCCGCCCTGCACGGCCCCTCCCCCGCGATGACCAGCAGGGGTACGGGGTCGAGCTCCCGCCACATACGAGCGGCGTCCAGCAGCATGTCGTAGCCGTGGGCCGGCACGAGACTGCCCACGGCCATCAGCAACGGCCGCTCCACCGCGCCGAGTTCGGCTCTTGCCTTGCCGTCGTGGATGCTCACGGGGAACCGGGCCACCGGCACCGCGACCGGTGCGAGCCTGGCGTCGCGCGCGCCGCGCCTGCGGGCCCGGTCGACCAGATCCGACGAGCTGCCGAGGACAACGGCCGCCGCACGGACGGCCCTTCGCTCCAGCAGGCGCAGCAGCCGGCGCCGGGCACCCTCGGCATGGGACCGGGTGTGCCAGGTCAGGACGAGCGGGGTCCGCCGCCCGCTGAGCGCGAGCCCGGCACGTACCGCCGCGTGCAGTCCATGGGCGTGAACGACGTCGGCGTCCGCGCAGGCGGCACGCAGCGCCGCGACGGCGGAGGGGTCACTGCGCCGGGGAACGGGGGCGAAGTGCGCTCCGGTGGCGGGGAAGTCGTAGGTGCGGTCCAGCTCGGCCGGCGCGCAGACCGTGACCCGCACGCCCCTCGCCACGAGCCCTGCGGACAGCGAGCTGACATGTGCGCTGCTGCCCGCACTGCCCCCGCCCAGGACTTGGACCGTATGCAGCTGTGACACGTTGAATGGCTCCCGGGGCTCCCGAGTCGGCGGTCTGTACAGCGCCAAGGATGCCAGCCCGTACGCACGTTCCGGGACCGCCGGAACGTTGCTGCGGTGCGGCTGGTGACAACGAGCCGCACCGCATCACTCGCACGGGTGAGACGAATGGCGCGCTATTGCCGCCCGGACGCATGCGCTCCGTCCGGCCGGCAGCCCTGCCCGCGCCCCTTCCGGGCCCGCGCGACAGCCGGGCGAGTCGGGGCCCCGGCCCAGGAGCCACGGCCACGAGGTTCTCGCGCCCGGGCTCCCGGCGTTCCGGCCAGGGAGCGTCCGCAAAGTCTCGTCGTCCACCCGAAGGCCAGACGAGACTTTGCGGACACGACCTAACCGTCCGCCCGCGCCGAGGCCAGCAGCTCCTCGGCGTGCGCACGGGCCGTCTCCGAGTCCTCCTGGCCCGCGAGCATCCGCGACAGCTCCCTGACCCGGTCCTCGCCCTCCAGGACGGTGACACCGCTCCTGGTCACGGAACCGTCGACCGTCTTCTCGACCAGCAGCTGCCGGTCCGCGAACGCCGCCACCTGGGGCAGGTGGGTCACGACCACGACCTGCGCCGACCGGGCGAGCTTCGCCAGGCGCCGGCCGACCTCGACCGCCGCCTTGCCGCCGACCCCCGCGTCGACCTCGTCGAAGAGGTACGTCGGCACGGGGGCGGACCCCGCGAACACCACCTCGACGGCGAGCATCACGCGGGACAGCTCACCGCCCGACGCGCCCTTGGCGATCGGCCGGGGCTGGGCACCGGGGTGCGGGGCCAGGAGCAGTTCGACCTCGTCCGCGCCGGACGGACCGTAGAGGACGCTCCGCCCGCCGACGTCGATGCCGGACGCCTCGTCCGGCGCCTCGGTCTGCCTGATCTCGAACGAGACCCGGGCGTGCGGCATCGCGAGCGAGGCCAGTTCCGCGGTCACGGCCCCGGCGAAACGCTCCGCTGCCTCCGTACGCGCGTCCGTCAGCGCCTGTCCGAGAGCGGAGAGTTCGCCGCGCAGCGCGTCGCGCTCCGCCGTGAGCTCGCCGATCCGGTCGTCGTCGCCCTCCAGCTCGGTGAGCCGGGCGGCGCCGTCCTCGGCCCAGGCCAGGACCGCGGCGACGTCCTCGCCGTATTTGCGGGTGAGCGCGGTGAGCGCCGCGCGGCGCTCCTCGACCGCGGCGAGCCGCAGCGGATCGGATTCCAGCTGGTCGGCGTACCCGGCCAGCTCTCCCGCCACGTCGGCCAGCAGGATCGAGATCTCCCCGATCCGGTCGGCGAGTCCGGCCAGCGCCGGATCGTGGGCCCGTACGGCCTCCAGGGACCGGCCCGCCGCCGCGACCACGGTCGTGGCGTCGACACCTTCCTGGTCCTCGGGATTGCCCGCGAGCGCCCCGTGCGCGAGGGACGCGGCGGAGGCGAGCGCGTCGGCGTGGCCGAGCCGTTCCGCCTCCGAGGCCAGCTCGACGTCCTCACCCGGCCGGGGGTCGACGGCGGCGACCTCGTTGAGGCCGAAGCGCAACAGGTCCGCCTCCTGGGCCCGTTCACGGGCCCGCGTGGTCAGCTCGTCGAGTTCCGCGGCCACCGCGCGCAGCCGCCGGTAGGCGGAGGCGTAGGTGGCATGGGGCACGTCGACGCCGTCGCCCGCGTACCGGTCGAGGGCCTGCCGCTGGCGGGCGGGCTTGAGAAGCCCCTGCTGGTCGGTCTGGCCGTGCACGGCGACGAGTTCGTCGGCGAGTTCGGCCAGCACCCCGACGGGCACGGACCGGCCGCCCAGATGGGCGCGGGAACGCCCCTCCGCCGAAACGGTACGGCTGATGAGCAGCGCACCGTCGTCGAGTTCCGCCCCGGCCTCCTCGGCACGCAGCGCCGCCGCGTCGCCCTCGGACACCGTGATCCGTCCTTCGACGACCGCGGCCTTGGCCCCGACCCGCACCAGGGCAGGGTCGGCGCGCCCGCCGAGCAGCAGCCCCAGGCTGGTGACGACCATGGTCTTGCCCGCGCCGGTCTCGCCCGTCACCGCGGTGAAACCGGGTGACAGCTCCACCACCGCGTCGTCGATGACTCCGAGCGACCGTATCCGCATCTCCTCCAACACGGACACGACCTTACGAGGTCCGGACCCCGGTATGCGACGGGGCCCGGTCCCCGATTCACTCTCCGGTGCGCGGGACGGTGACGACAGGGGGTGTCCGGAGGGTCAGTGGGGCGCTCCCCGCCACCCCGAGACGGGCAGCGCGAACTTGGCGACGAGCCGGTCCGTGAAGGACGCCTGGTGCAGCCGTGCCAGCCGTACGGGCACCGCCCCGCGCCGTACCTCGACCCGCGCCCCGGCGGGCAGCTCCACGGTCCTGCGCCCGTCGCACCACAGCACCCCGTGCGGCGTGTGCGGCTGGACCTCGACGGCGAGCACCGAGGTCGGGGAGGTCACGAGCGGTTTGGCGAACAGCGCGTGGGCGCTGATCG
Organism: Streptomyces sp. NBC_00234; assembly: GCF_036195325.1. Lineage (NCBI taxonomy): Bacteria > Bacillati > Actinomycetota > Actinomycetes > Kitasatosporales > Streptomycetaceae > Streptomyces > Streptomyces sp. NBC_00234. The sequence continues at coordinate 1,773,154 of NZ_CP108101.1, forward strand.
GCACCATGAGCAGCGCCTCGACCTCCGGCCAGACGACGGGGCCGCCCGCCGAGAACGCGTACGCGGTCGATCCGGTCGGGGTCGCGCAGACGATGCCGTCGCAGCCGAACCCGGTGACCGGCCGGCCGTCGATCTCCAGGACGACTTCGAGCATCCGGTCCGGCGACACCTTCTGCACGGCCGCCTCGTTGAGCGCCCAGTCGGAGTGCACGATGTCGCCGTTGCTGTGCACGAGGACGTCGAGCGTCATGCGTTCCTCGACCTGGTAGGCGCGGGTGACGACCCGGTCGACCACCTGGTCCAGGTCGTCCCGCTCGGCCTCGGCGAGGAATCCGACCCGGCCGAGGTTGACGCCGAGCATCGGTACCCCGGAGGCCCGGGAGATCTCGGCGCCGCGCAGCAGTGTGCCGTCCCCGCCGAGGACGATGAGCAGCTCACAGCCGTCCACCGCGGCGGGGCCCGTCTCGCTGACGATCTCGACCTCGGGCGGCAACGGCAGATCGGCCGCCTCGTGGGCCAGCACCCGCACGCCGAGACCGTTGCGGAGCAGTCCCTGCACGACGAGTTCGGCGCTCCGGATCGCGGCCGGCCGGCCGGTGTGCGCGAGAAGAAATACTGTTCGTGCCGTATTCGTCGTCAACGAGGCCCCTCCGCCACTGCACGGTCGACATCCGCGGGATCGAGCTCGGGTGCTCCGGCCCGCAGCCACAGAAAGTACTCGACGTTCCCCGAGGGGCCCGGCAGCGGACTTGCCGTCACGCCCCGCACCCCCAGGCCCAGCAGTCCGGCCCGGCGCGCCACTTCGCGTACCGCCTCGGCCCGCAGTTCGGGACTGCGGACCACGCCGCCGCTGCCGAGCCGTTCCTTGCCCACCTCGAACTGCGGCTTGACCATGAGGACCAGGTCCGCGTCGGGGGCGGCGCAGCGCGCGAGAGCGGGCAGCACGAGTCCCAGTGGGATGAACGACAGATCGCCCACCACCAGGTCCACCGGCGTTCCGTCGATCTGCTCCAACGTCAACTCCCGCACGTTGGTACGGTCCTTGACGGTGACGCGTTCATCGGACTGCAGCGACCAGGCGAGCTGGCCGTAACCGACGTCGACGGCGACGACATGGTCGGCTCCGGCCCGCAGGAGTACGTCGGTGAAGCCACCGGTCGACGCCCCGGCGTCCAGCGCCCGCCGCCCCTCCACCTTCAGCCCCAGGGGCACGAAGGCGGCGAGTGCTCCGGCCAGTTTGTGCCCGCCGCGCGAGACGTACTCCGGGTCGCTGTCGTCCTTCGTGACGACGACCGCGGCGCTGGTCTCGACCTGCGTGGCGGGTTTGGTCGCGGTGGTGCCACCGACGGTCACCCGCCCCGCTGCGATCAGCTGGCTCGCGTGCTCGCGAGAGCGGGCGAGATTACGGCGTACCAGCTCGGCGTCGAGGCGGCGACGTGCCACTCCTGCCACGTTCGGTTCAGCTCCTGTGGTTGTACGGGGCCATCGGCGCGGGTGCGGGCCGGGCGTCCAGTGCGGTCAGCGCATCGCGCAGCCCACGGTGTACATCCTCGTACACCTCGGTGTGCCCGTCCGCCGGGAGGTGGTCCGCATCGGCCAGACGCTCCAGCTCCGCGTCCACCCCGGCGTTCCCCGTGGGGGTGCGCGCGACACCCAGGGGCGTGGGCGCCGCGGGCCCCAAGGAGGGCGGGGCAGCCGGTTCCGGTTCCCCGGGAGTGCTCCCGGGCGCCGTCTCCGGCCCCGGCATCCAGTCGTCGCTCATGCCGAAACGCTACCCCGAAGGGCTGAGGTAGCGTCGATGGCGATATGGCGACCATGGCGGAGTGCCGCAGCGCACTCGACAGACTTTCCGACAACCTCACCGGGGCCGATGGGGACGTGCGCAGCGCCGCAGACCTCGACCGGTCGCTGAGCTGTCACATCAGGGATCTCGACGTGACCTTCACGGGGCGGCTGAAGGCCGGCCGGATCACCGTTCTCGACACCGTCGAGGGCCCGCCACCCGAGAAGGCGCAGATCCGGCTGGCGATGACCGGTGACGACCTGGTGGCGATGGTGGACGGCGAGCTGAACTTCGCGAAGGCGTGGGGTTCGGGCCGGGTCCGCCTGGAGGCCGGCTTCCGGGATCTCCTGAAGCTCAGATCCCTGCTCTAGGGCCGCGCCGGGCGCGGCCCGGCCGCCGGGTCAGGCTCCCGCCGAGGTCCTGAGCTCCGCCCGTGCCTTCCGCGCGGCGGGTACCACCAGGGGCGTGCCCGTCTCGGGATCGTCGATGACCTGGCATCGCATCCCGAACACCTCCTCGACGAGCTCCGCCGTCACGATCTCGGCCGGCGGCCCCTCCGCCACGATCCGGCCCCCGCGCATGGCGATGAGGTGCGTGGCGTACCGCGCGGCGTGGTTCAGGTCGTGCAGGACGGCGACCAGGGTGCGCCCGCGGGTCTCGTGCAGTTCGGCGCACAGGTCGAGCACGTCGATCTGGTGCTGGATGTCGAGGTACGTCGTCGGCTCGTCGAGCAGCAGCAGCGGGGTCTGCTGGGCGAGGGCCATCGCGATCCAGACACGCTGACGCTGCCCGCCGGACAATTCGTCGACATAGCGACCGGCGAGTTCACCGACGCCCGTGGACGCCATGGACTCCACGACGACGCGCTCGTCCTCGGGCGACCACTGCCGCAGCAGGCCCTGGTGGGGATAGCGACCGCGCGCGACGAGGTCCGAGACGGTGATGCCGTCCGGGGCGATCGAGGTCTGGGGCAGCAGCCCGAGCAGCTTCGCGACCTTCTTGGCGGGCATCGCGTGGATGGACTGCCCGTCGAGGAGAACCTGCCCCTGGCTCGGCTTCAGCATCCGGGACAGCGCACGCAGCAGGGTCGACTTCCCGCAGGCGTTGGGGCCGACGATCACCGTGAAGGAATTGTCGGGTATCTCGACCGAGAGGTCCTCGGCGATGACCCGCTGGTCGTAGCCGAGGGTCACCGAGTCTGCGGTGAGGCGCTGCATGGTCGTACTCCCGGAGTCGGTGGGCGTCCTGTGCGAGGCGACCGGCCCCGTGGCCGGCCGGGAGCCACGTCGGCCGACAACAAGTTAGGTTAGCCTACCCTCCTACCATGCGGGCTCCCCCGGTCACACCCCGGGGAGCCGCCGCACGGCACGCGGGGCCGCCCCCGACCGGGCCCTACAGCCCCAGTCTCGCAAGCACCTTCCCCGCGTCCAGGCCGCACGAACCCTCGCCCGCGTACGTCCAGGCAGCCCCGCAGAGCGCCCGCAGACCGTCCAGTTCGTCGCCCTCGCCCTCCAGCACCAGTTCGTCCTCCCGCACGGCCGCGCTCCAGCCGCCGCAGCGCACGGCGCCGTCCTCGACCGTGACCTCGGGCTGGCCGGTGAGCAGTCCCCGCAGGTCCCGGTCCACATACGTCGGCCGGTACCGCGGCTCGGCGGCCAGCAGCCGGGCGGCGTCCGTCACCCCCGTGAGTACGAGCAGCGAGTCGACGCCCCCGTTGAACGCACCCTCGATGTCCGTGTCCAGCCGGTCCCCGACGACCAACGGCCGCTCGGCCCCGGTCCGCAGAACCGTCTCGCGGTGCATCGGGGGCAACGGCTTCCCCGCGACCTGCGGCTCGGCACCCGTGGCGATCCGTACGACCTCCACCGCGGCGCCGTTGCCCGGCGCGATGCCACGGGCACTCGGAATCGTCAGATCGGTGTTGGACGCGAACCACGGCAGCCCGCGCGCGACCGCGTAGCTCGCCTCGGCCAGACGCCCCCACGCCAGGTCCGGACCGCCGTACCCCTGCACCACGGCCACCGGCTCGTCGTCCGCGGACTCCACGGGCACCAGACCGCGCTCGCGCAGGGCGACCCGCAGCCCCTCCCCGCCGATCACCAGCACCCGCGCACCGGACGGCAGCTGATCCGCCATCAGCCGGGCCACCGCCTGCGCGGAGGTGATCACGTCGGCGGCCTCGGCGGGCACGCCCAGCTCGGTCAGATGCTCCGCCACCGCGTCCGGCGTGCGGAGCGCGTTGTTCGTCACATAGGCGAGATGCATCCCGCCCTTGCGCGCGGTGCCCAGCGCCTCGACGGCATGGACGATGGCGTGACCGCCGGCGTACACCACCCCGTCGAGATCGAGCAGGGCCGTGTCGTACGCCTCGCTCAGTGCCGCGCTGCTCCCGAGCGGCCGGGACGTGTACTGCTGACTCATATGCATACGCTCCTCATTCATGCCTCTCCCCCGATCATCGCGCATGCGCGGAGCGCACATACGATGCAGAAATGAACACATCAGGTCCCGCCGAACAGGGGCTGCGTCTGATCCCGTTCCGTGGACTTCGCTACGTCCCCGAGCGGGTCGGCAGCCTCGCCGCGGTGACCTCACCGCCGTACGACGTCGTCGTCAGGCCCGACGGACTCCACCACCTGGAGTCGGCGGACCCGCACAACATCGTCAGGCTGATCCTGCCGCAGGCGGACACGGCCGCGGCCCGTCATGAGCAGGCCGCCCAGACGCTCGGCCACTGGCTCGCCGAGGGCGTCCTCGCGCCCGACCCGGCACCTGCCCTGTACGTCTACGAGCAGCGCAATAGCGAGATCCTGCAGCGCGGTCTGATCGGCGCCCTCGCACTCTCACCCGCCGCCGACGGCATCGTGCTTCCGCACGAGGACGTCATGGCCCATGTCGTCGAGGACCGGGCCGACCTGATGCGCACGACGGCGGCCCATCTGGAACCCCTGCTGCTCACCTACCGCAGCGACGGACGGCGTACGGGCACGACCGCCGTGATCGAGCGGACGGTGGCGCGTCCGCCGCTCCTCGCCACGACGACGGAGGACGGGTTCAGCCACCGCCTCTGGGCCGTCACGGACCCCGCGGAACGCGACGAGATCGAGACGGATCTCACCCGTCACCAGGCGCTGATCGCCGACGGCCACCACCGCTGGGCCACCTACCTCCGACTCCAGCAGGAACAGACCGGTCCCGGCCCCTGGGACTTCGGGCTGGTCCTCCTCGTCGACACGGCCCGCTACCCGCTCCAGGTCCGCGCCATCCACCGGCTGCTGCACGGTCTCCCGGTCGCCGACGCACTCGCCGCCCTGGACGGTCTCTTCCGCATCCGGAGCGTCGAGGGCCCGCTCCCCCACGCGCTCGACGCCCTCGCCGGAGCCAGGGCCGAAGGCAACGCTTTCCTGCTCGCGGGCGACGGAGGCTTCCATCTGGTCGACCGTCCGGACGAGGCCCTCCTGACCCGTACCGTGCCGTCCGACCGTCCCCTGGCATGGCGGACGCTGGACGCCACGGTCCTGCACTCCACCCTGCTCGACCACGTCTGGCAGATCCCCGACGCCCCGGAACACATCGCGTACATCCACGACACCGCCGCCGCGGTCGAGCAGGCCGAACGCAACAACGCCACGGCGGTTCTGCTCCACCCGGTACGGGAAGAAGTCGTCCGTGACCTGGCCCGGCAGGGTGTCACCATGCCGCGGAAATCGACATCGTTCGGCCCCAAGCCGGCCTCGGGCATCGTGCTGCGCAGCCTCGACCTCGAACGCGACTGACCGGGCCACAAACAGAAAGAGGGCGGCACCCCTTCCGGGTGCCGCCCTCTTCAGTGACGCTTACGCCTTCGGGGCCTCGTCCGAGTCGTCGTCGTCCTCGTCGTCGTCCTCGTCGTCGTCCTCGTCGTCCAGGTCGTCCTGGGCGTCGAGCTCGTCATCCGCGGCTTCGGCTTCCACGGCCTCGACGGCCTCGTGGTCGTCGCCCTCACCGAGAGCGTCGACGAACTCGACACCGTCGAGCTCGGCCAGCCGGTCCGACGCGTCGGTCGAACCGTCCTTGTCGGCCTCCAGCGCCTTGCCGAACCACTCGCGCGCCTCGTCCTCACGGCCTGCCTCGAGCAGCGCGTCCGCGTAGGCGTAACGCAGTCGCGGAGTCCACGAGTGCACGGCGCTCGACGCCAGTTCGGGGCCCTGCAGAGTGACGATGGCGGCATCGATCTGCCCCATGTCCCTGCGCGCTCCGGCAGCCACGAGACGCATCTCGACCTGTCCGGCCTTGTCGAGCTTCTGGACCTCGGGCTCACCGGCCATCGCCATCGCCCGCTCGGGACGGCCGAGGCCGCGCTCGCAGTCGGCCATGACGGGCCACAGCTCCACGGACCCGGTCATCCGACGGGACGCCCGGAACTCGGCCAGCGCCTCGGCGTACTTCTGCGTGGCGTACGCGGCGAAGCCGGCGGCCTCACGCACGGCGGCCACACGCGACGCCAGCCGCAGCGCGATACGCGAGTACGCGTACGCCTGCTCGGGGTCCTCGTCGATCAGGTTGGCCACCATCACGAGGTTGCGCGCGACGTCCTCGGCAAGGGTCTTCGGCAGGCTCATGAGCTCCTGGCGTACGTCCTTGTCGATCTCGTCACCGGTGACGTCGTCGGGAATGGGGAGCCGCTTGATCGGCTCACGGTCCCGGTCGTCCCGCCGGTCGTACCCACCGGAACGGCCACCGCGGTCGTCGCGCTGACCACCGCGGTACCCGCCACGGTCGTCGTCCCGACGGGGCCCACGATCCCGGTCACGGTTGTCGTCCCGACGGAAGCCACCACCGGTGCTGCCGCCACCGCGGTTGTCGTCACGGCGGAAGCCGCTGCTGGGGCGGTCGTCGTCGCGACGGGGGCCACGCGGCCGGTCGTCACGCCGCTCGAAGCCACCACTCGGACGCCCACCACGGTCGTCATCACGACGCGGAGCACGGTCATCACGACGGAACCCACCACCGGCGGAGCTACCGCCACCACGGTTGTCATCGCGACGGAACCCACCACCGGAGCCGCCACTGGTGGGCCGGCTGTCGTCACGGCGCGGGGCGCGGTCGTCACGGCGGAAGCCGCCGCCGGAGCCGCCACCGCGGTTGTCGTCACGGCGGAAGCCGCTGCTGGGGCGGTCGTCGTCGCGACGGGGGCCACGCGGCCGGTCGTCACGCCGCTCGAAGCCACCACTCGGACGCCCACCACGGTCGTCATCACGACGCGGAGCACGGTCATCACGACGGAACCCACCACCGGCGGAGCTACCGCCACCACGGTTGTCATCGCGACGGAAGCCGCCACCGGAGCCGCCACCACGGTTGTCGTCCCGACGGAAGCCGCCACCGGAACCGCCACCACGGTTGTCATCGCGACGGAAACCGCCACCGGAACCGCCACCACGGTTGTCGTCCCGACGGAAACCGCCACCGGAACCGCCACTGGTGGGCCGGCTGTCGTCACGGCGCGGGGCGCGGTCGTCACGGCGGAAGCCGCCGCCGGAGCCGCCACCGCGGTTGTCGTCACGGCGGAAGCCACTGCTGGGGCGGTCGTCGTCGCGACGGGGGCCACGCGGCCGGTCGTCACGCCGCTCGAAGCCACCACTCGGACGCCCACCACGGTCGTCATCACGACGCGGAGCACGGTCATCACGACGGAACCCACCACCGGCGGAGCTGCCACCACCACGGTTGTCATCGCGACGGAAGCCGCCACCGGAGCCGCCACCACGGTTGTCGTCCCGACGGAAGCCGCCACCGGAACCGCCACCACGGTTGTCATCGCGACGGAAGCCACCGCCGGAACCGCCACCACGGTTGTCGTCCCGACGGAAGCCACCGCCGGAACCGCCACCACGGTTGTCATCGCGACGGAAACCGCCACCGGAACCACCACTGGTGGGCCGGCTGTCGTCACGGCGCGGGGCGCGGTCGTCGCGACGGAAGCCGCCACCGGAGCCGCCACCCGTGGGCCTGCTGTCGTCCCGTCGGAAGCCGCCTCGGTCGTTGTCACGACGAGGTGCCCCGGACCGGTCGTCACGACCACTACGGAAGCCGCCCCTGTCACCGCTGTCCCGGCGACGCGGCTCGCGCTCCGGACGATCGTCGGGAGAGTTGGTGGACATGGGTGTGACTCCTGTCATCGGGTACCACAGACATTCTCGCGCAGCCAACCGGCCAACGCGCTTCGAGAAAACAAAAAAGGACCCTTGGTCCCAGCGTGAACGCTGGGACCAAGGGTCCTTGAAAGATTGTTCGGCGGCGTCCTACTCTCCCACAGGGTCCCCCCTGCAGTACCATCGGCGCTGAAAGGCTTAGCTTCCGGGTTCGGAATGTAACCGGGCGTTTCCCTAACGCAATGACCACCGAAACCCTATCGGGTTCTAGCGAACAAGCACACTCTTCAATTAAGTAGTGAAACTGTTCAACCGGTGCGATAACTGTTCGCAACCCGGGAACAACACAGTGGACGCGAGCAACTGAGGACAAGCCCTCGGCCTATTAGTACCAGTCAGCTCCACCCGTTACCGGGCTTCCACATCTGGCCTATCAACCCAGTCGTCTACTGGGAGCCTTAACCCCTCAAAGGGGGTGGGAATACTCATCTCGAAGCAGGCTTCCCGCTTAGATGCTTTCAGCGGTTATCCTTTCCGAACGTAGCCAACCAGCCATGCCCTTGGCAGGACAACTGGCACACCAGAGGTTCGTCCGTCCCGGTCCTCTCGTACTAGGGACAGCCCTTCTCAATATTCCTACGCGCACAGCGGATAGGGACCGAACTGTCTCACGACGTTCTAAACCCAGCTCGCGTACCGCTTTAATGGGCGAACAGCCCAACCCTTGGGACCGACTCCAGCCCCAGGATGCGACGAGCCGACATCGAGGTGCCAAACCATCCCGTCGATATGGACTCTTGGGGAAGATCAGCCTGTTATCCCCGGGGTACCTTTTATCCGTTGAGCGACAGCGCTTCCACAAGCCACTGCCGGATCACTAGTCCCGACTTTCGTCCCTGCTCGACCCGTCGGTCTCACAGTCAAGCTCCCTTGTGCACTTACACTCAACACCTGATTGCCAACCAGGCTGAGGGAACCTTTGGGCGCCTCCGTTACTCTTTAGGAGGCAACCGCCCCAGTTAAACTACCCATCAGACACTGTCCCTGATCCGGATCACGGACCCAGGTTAGACATCCAGCACGACCAGAGTGGTATTTCAACGACGACTCCACAACCACTGGCGTGGCCGCTTCAAAGTCTCCCACCTATCCTACACAAGCCGAACCGAACACCAATATCAAACTATAGTAAAGGTCCCGGGGTCTTTCCGTCCTGCTGCGCGAAACGAGCATCTTTACTCGTAGTGCAATTTCACCGGGCCTATGGTTGAGACAGTCGAGAAGTCGTTACGCCATTCGTGCAGGTCGGAACTTACCCGACAAGGAATTTCGCTACCTTAGGATGGTTATAGTTACCACCGCCGTTTACTGGCGCTTAAGTTCTCAGCTTCGCACACCCGAAAGTGCACTAACCGGTCCCCTTAACGTTCCAGCACCGGGCAGGCGTCAGTCCGTATACATCGCCTTACGGCTTCGCACGGACCTGTGTTTTTAGTAAACAGTCGCTTCTCGCTGGTCTCTGCGGCCACCCCCAGCTCACCGAGTAAATCGGATCACCAGTGATGGCCCCCCTTCTCCCGAAGTTACGGGGGCATTTTGCCGAGTTCCTTAACCATAGTTCACCCGAACGCCTCGGTATTCTCTACCTGACCACCTGAGTCGGTTTAGGGTACGGGCCGCCATGAAACTCGCTAGAGGCTTTTCTCGACAGCATAGGATCATCCACTTCACCACAATCGGCTCGGCATCAGGTCTCAGCCTTAATGTGTGACGGATTTGCCTATCACACGGCCTACACCCTTACCCCGGGAACTACCACCGCCCGGGTTGGACTACCTTCCTGCGTCACCCCATCGCTTACCTACTACAAGTCTGGTTCATCGGCTCCACCACTACCCTCAACTCCGAAGAGATCGGGCCGGCTTCACGGACTTAGCATCGCCTGATTCAGTACTGGGCGTTTCAAAGCGGGTACCGGAATATCAACCGGTTGTCCATCGACTACGCCTGTCGGCCTCGCCTTAGGTCCCGACTTACCCTGGGCAGATCAGCTTGACCCAGGAACCCTTAGTCAATCGGCGCACACGTTTCTCACGTGTGTATCGCTACTCATGCCTGCATTCTCACTCGTGAACCGTCCACAACTCGCTTCCGCGGCTGCTTCACCCGGCACACGACGCTCCCCTACCCATCCATACTCCCGTTGGGGATATGTGTATGAATGACACGACTTCGGCGGTACGCTTGAGCCCCGCTACATTGTCGGCGCGGAATCACTTGACCAGTGAGCTATTACGCACTCTTTCAAGGGTGGCTGCTTCTAAGCCAACCTCCTGGTTGTCTCTGCGACTCCACATCCTTTCCCACTTAGCGTACGCTTAGGGGCCTTAGTCGATGCTCTGGGCTGTTTCCCTCTCGACCATGGAGCTTATCCCCCACAGTCTCACTGCCGTGCTCTCACTTACCGGCATTCGGAGTTTGGCTAAGGTCAGTAACCCGGTAGGGCCCATCGCCTATCCAGTGCTCTACCTCCGGCAAGAAACACACGACGCTGCACCTAAATGCATTTCGGGGAGAACCAGCTATCACGGAGTTTGATTGGCCTTTCACCCCTAACCACAGGTCATCCCCCAGGTTTTCAACCCTGGTGGGTTCGGTCCTCCACGAAGTCTTACCTCCGCTTCAACCTGCCCATGGCTAGATCACTCCGCTTCGGGTCTAGAGCGTGCAACTCAATCGCCCTATTCGGACTCGCTTTCGCTACGGCTTCCCCACACGGGTTAACCTCGCTACACACCGCTAACTCGCAGGCTCATTCTTCAAAAGGCACGCAGTCACGACTGCATGTGCAAGCACATACAGCGACGCTCCCACGGCTTGTAGGCACACGGTTTCAGGTACTATTTCACTCCGCTCCCGCGGTACTTTTCACCATTCCCTCACGGTACTATCCGCTATCGGTCACCAGGGAATATTTAGGCTTAGCGGGTGGTCCCGCCAGATTCACACGGGATTTCTCGGGCCCCGTGCTACTTGGGTGTCTCTTAAACGAGCCGTTGATGTTTCAGCTACGGGGGTCTTACCCTCTACGCCGGACCTTTCGCATGTCCTTCGCCTACACCAACGGTTTCTGACTCGTCTCACAGTCGGCAGACTATGAAAAAGAGATCCCACAACCCCGCATGCGCAACCCCTGCCGGGTATCACACGCATACGGTTTGGCCTCATCCAGTTTCGCTCGCCACTACTCCCGGAATCACGGTTGTTTTCTCTTCCTGCGGGTACTGAGATGTTTCACTTCCCCGCGTTCCCTCCACACTGCCTATGTGTTCAGCAGTGGGTGACAGCCCATGACGACTGCCGGGTTTCCCCATTCGGAAACCCCCGGATCAAAGCTTGGTTGACAGCTCCCCGGGGACTATCGTGGCCTCCCACGTCCTTCATCGGTTCCTGGTGCCAAGGCATCCACCGTGCGCCCTTAAAAACTTGGCCACAGATGCTCGCGTCCACTGTGCAGTTCTCAAGCAACGACCAGCCACCCATCACCCCGTCCTTACGGACGAGTGCACTGGGGCCGGCGTTTGAAGGCAGCCTTACGGCCATACCTTCAGACACCCAACAGCGTGCCCAGTACCGAGTAATTTCATCGGCTCGTTTTCCACGCTCCGAGGAGCAGTACTTACGACCCGGTGAATCACCAGGTACTGAATAGTCAACGTTCCACCCATGAGCAACCAGCACCGAACATTCGCCGGTGTACTGGCCTCTGACCAAGCAAAGCCTGGTAAGAAGTGCTCCTTAGAAAGGAGGTGATCCAGCCGCACCTTCCGGTACGGCTACCTTGTTACGACTTCGTCCCAATCGCCAGTCCCACCTTCGACAGCTCCCTCCCACAAGGGGTTGGGCCACCGGCTTCGGGTGTTACCGACTTTCGTGACGTGACGGGCGGTGTGTACAAGGCCCGGGAACGTATTCACCGCAGCAATGCTGATCTGCGATTACTAGCAACTCCGACTTCATGGGGTCGAGTTGCAGACCCCAATCCGAACTGAGACCGGCTTTTTGAGATTCGCTCCGCCTCGCGGCATCGCAGCTCATTGTACCGGCCATTGTAGCACGTGTGCAGCCCAAGACATAAGGGGCATGATGACTTGACGTCGTCCCCACCTTCCTCCGAGTTGACCCCGGCAGTCTCCTGTGAGTCCCCATCACCCCGAAGGGCATGCTGGCAACACAGAACAAGGGTTGCGCTCGTTGCGGGACTTAACCCAACATCTCACGACACGAGCTGACGACAGCCATGCACCACCTGTATACCGACCACAAGGGGGGCACCATCTCTGATGCTTTCCGGTATATGTCAAGCCTTGGTAAGGTTCTTCGCGTTGCGTCGAATTAAGCCACATGCTCCGCTGCTTGTGCGGGCCCCCGTCAATTCCTTTGAGTTTTAGCCTTGCGGCCGTACTCCCCAGGCGGGGAACTTAATGCGTTAGCTGCGGCACCGACGACGTGGAATGTCGCCAACACCTAGTTCCCAACGTTTACGGCGTGGACTACCAGGGTATCTAATCCTGTTCGCTCCCCACGCTTTCGCTCCTCAGCGTCAGTAATGGCCCAGAGATCCGCCTTCGCCACCGGTGTTCCTCCTGATATCTGCGCATTTCACCGCTACACCAGGAATTCCGATCTCCCCTACCACACTCTAGCTAGCCCGTATCGAATGCAGACCCGGGGTTAAGCCCCGGGCTTTCACATCCGACGTGACAAGCCGCCTACGAGCTCTTTACGCCCAATAATTCCGGACAACGCTTGCGCCCTACGTATTACCGCGGCTGCTGGCACGTAGTTAGCCGGCGCTTCTTCTGCAGGTACCGTCACTTTCGCTTCTTCCCTGCTGAAAGAGGTTTACAACCCGAAGGCCGTCATCCCTCACGCGGCGTCGCTGCATCAGGCTTTCGCCCATTGTGCAATATTCCCCACTGCTGCCTCCCGTAGGAGTCTGGGCCGTGTCTCAGTCCCAGTGTGGCCGGTCGCCCTCTCAGGCCGGCTACCCGTCGTCGCCTTGGTAGGCCATTACCCCACCAACAAGCTGATAGGCCGCGGGCTCATCCTTCACCGCCGGAGCTTTTAACCCCGTCCCATGCGGGACAGAGTGTTATCCGGTATTAGACCCCGTTTCCAGGGCTTGTCCCAGAGTGAAGGGCAGATTGCCCACGTGTTACTCACCCGTTCGCCACTAATCCACCCCGAAGGGCTTCATCGTTCGACTTGCATGTGTTAAGCACGCCGCCAGCGTTCGTCCTGAGCCAGGATCAAACTCTCCGTGAATGTTTTCCCGTAATCGGGACGACACCACGAGAGCGGAACGACCGAGTCGGAATATGACCGGTCGTTCACTGCGTCCTCGCTAGTGTTGCCTGCCCGGACCATTAAAGGCCGAACAGGACTTTTCAAAGGAACCACCAACCTGCCGAAGCAGGCCGGGGTATCAACATATTTGGCGTTGACTTTTGGCACGCTGTTGAGTTCTCAAGGAACGGACGCTTCCTTCGGTCCCGTTTCACCGGGGCCCTCCGGGCGCTTCCCTTCGTTCTTGCGTTTCCGACTCTATCAGACTCTTTCGTGTCCGATTCCCGGTCGAAGCGGCCCCCTGCAGAGCAGGAGAATTTTGCTTCGCTTTCCAGTTCTTCGCTTTCGCGTTTCCCTTTCCGGCGGTTCCAACCTTACCAGATTCATTTCCGTTCCGTTTCCGGTCCGAATTTGATTCCAGCGGCCTGTTGAAGGGCCTTTGCCTTTCGGCGTGTCCACTACGTTAGCCGATTTCCTTGGTGGCTCATAATCGAGCCGATGAGGCGAATTACGGCATGCCGAATTCGCACCCGCCAGGGTGACTCGTAGGTAGTGGTTGGCCGCTTCGAGAAGCTTGGGTCCGGTTCGATGAACCGTCCCGACAACAGCTTTCGTTCAAGCGGCTCGGACTACATTAGGGGCCGCCCGGGGGCGAGTCAAGTCGCTCGGCGGCGTGGCGCGTGGGCCCGGTACCGGCTCACCGTCGGATCGCCGTCAATCCAGAAACGCCAGGGCTGGTGCGCACCGTCGCCTCCCACTCCGGTGCGTGGACCACTGCGTACCTGGTCGCGAGGTGGCGGGGTGCCGTGGAGGACGTAGAGGGGTGCGGGTGGACCCGCGACCACGTCGTCGCCGTCGAGTCCGCGGTCGATTCCCAGGGCCGTGGCCAAGCGCGCCGGGCCTTTGGCCAGTTCCCTGTCGTTGCGGGCCGAGAGTCGACGCTTTCGCGCCCACTCCGCGCCGGCCCCGATCGCGCCGGCCCGCAGCAGGACACCGCTCGCCATGCCTTCCGGACCGCACACCAGATTGAGGCAGTGCCACATGCCGTACGTGAAGTAGACGTAGGCGTGGCCGGGCGGGCCGAACATGACCTTGTTGCGTGCGGTGCGGCCCCGGAAGGCATGGGACCCCGGGTCGATCCCGCCCGCGTACGCCTCCACCTCGGTGAGGCGAACCTCGATGGGGCCGTCCTCCGTGGTGCGGACGAGGGTGCGGCCCAGCAGATCGGGTGCTACGTCCAGGACGGAACGGTCGAAAAAGTCCCGCGTCAGGAGCGCGCGTTCGATGCCCTCGGTCATGGCGTCCGAGGGTACTGGGCCCTCGGGTCCGGGAACCGACTACGGTCGTGGCGCGTATGTAGAGGTCAGGACCAAGAAGGAGTAAACATGGGCTTCAAGCGACTGCTCGCGAGCATGGGTGCCGGTGGTGCTTCGGTGGAGACCGAGCTGACCGAGCTGAACGTCGTCCCCGGCGGGGTCGTGCAGGGCGAGGTGCGGATCCAGGGCGGTTCCGTCGACCAGCAGGTCGAGGGGCTCTCCGTCGGCCTGCAGGCGCGGGTCGAGGTCGAGGGCCAGGACCAGGAGACGAAGCAGGACATCGAGTTCACCAAGCTGCGTCTGGGCGGGGCCTTCGAGGTGAAGGCCGGTGCGGTCCACGTCGTGCCGTTCGGGCTCGAGATCCCGTGGGAGACGCCGATCACGATGTTCGGCGGGCAGCACCTGCGCGGAATGAACATCGGTGTGACGACGGAGCTGGAGATCGCCCGCGCGGTGGACTCCGGGGACCTGGACCCGATCAACGTGCACCCGCTGCCGGCGCAGCAGGCGATCCTGGACGCCTTCGGGCAGCTCGGCTTCGGCTTCCGCAGCGCGGACATGGAGCGTGGCCACATCCGCGGTACGCGTCAGCGCCTGCCGTTCTACCAGGAGATCGAGTTCGTGCCGCCGCAGCAGTACCGCGGGCTGAACCAGGTCGAGCTGACGTTCGTCGCGGACGACCGCGAGATGGACGTCGTGCTGGAGATGGACAAGAAGCCGGGGCTCTTCAGCGAGGGCAGCGACTCGTACCGGACGTTCAAGGTCGGTCACAACGACTTCCAGGGCACCGACTGGGCGGCGTACCTCAACCAGTGGCTCGCGCAGGTCGGTGGACAGCGCAACTGGCTCTAGGGTCGATGGAAGACCTGCTGACAGCAGGAGAGCCGACTCAGGAAAGGTGCTGACGTGACGCAGTCGAACAGGGCGCCGTTGCCGCACGACTTCCATCCCGTGGTTCCCACGTTCACCGTCGTGAGCGAGGACCTGGAGCCGGGGGCCGTGCTCTCGGACGCACAGGTGCTTGCGAAGGGGAACACCTCGCCGCAGCTGCGCTGGGAGGGCTTCCCGGCGGAGACCGGGAGCTTCGCCGTGACGTGCTTCGATCCGGACGCCCCCACGGGCAGCGGATTCTGGCACTGGGTGCTCTTCGACATCCCCGCGTCGGTCACGGAACTGCCGGCCGGAGCGGGCAGCGGGACGTTCGAGGGACTGCCCCCGGGTGCCGTCCACGTCCGTAACGACTACGGCTCGAAGGACTTCGGCGGAGCCGCGCCGCCCGCCGGGGAGAACCACCGCTATGTGTTCACCGTGTACGCGGTGGACAGCGAGAAGCTCGGCGTCGACAGTGCCGTGTCGCCCGCGGTCGTCGGTTTCAATCTGCGGTTCCACACGCTGGGTCGCGCTCAGCTCGTCGGTGAGTACGAGGCTCCGGCCAGCTGAAAAGTTCCTCCGCTGTTTGCCCTGCCCTGGTCTTGGAGAGATCAGGGCAGGGCATTTTTTATTGCGTTGTCCATCACGGCCCGCCCAGCCAGAGTTGATCCGGGCCTGCCAGGGGGCGGGCGGCACACGGGAGGTGGGCGAGATGCGGGACACGCTGGTACTGAATGCGAGCTTCGAGCCGTTGTCGACGGTGACTCTCAACCGTGCGGTGGTGCTGATCCTCACGGACAAGGCCGTCGTCGAGCAGTCGCATCCCGACCTCCGTATGCGTGGTGCCGATGTCGACATTCCGGTGCCGCGGGTGATCAGGCTCTGCAGGTACGTACGGGTGCCGTTCCGAAGACAGGCCCCGTGGTCCAGAAGGGGTGTCCTCATACGGGACCAGCACCGGTGCGCGTACTGCGGGCGCAGGGCGAGCACCGTCGACCACGTGGTGCCGCGTGCGCAGGGGGGTCAGGACTCGTGGCTGAACACGGTGGCGTCGTGCGCCGAGGACAACCACCGCAAGGCGGCCAGGACGCCGGAGCAGGCGGGGATGCCGCTGCTGCGGCAGCCGTTCGTACCGTCGCCCGCGGAGGCGATGCTGCTGGCGCTGGGGGCCGGTGACCGGTCGGCGCTGCCCGAGTGGCTGGACCGCTCCGCGGCGTAGTGCGACCAGGCCCATTGACGTAGGGGAAGCCCGTCTCCGAGGGGAGGCGGGCTTCCGTTCGTCAGCGGAGGAGCAGCTGGACGATCGCGGCCGTGCCCACCACCACGATGAAGGCGCGGAGGAAGGTGGGGCTGAGGCGGCGGCCCACCTTGGCGCCGATCTGGCCTCCCAGGGCGGAGCCGACGGCGATGAGGACGACGGCCGTCCAGTCGAAGTCGGCGACGAAGAGGAAGAAGAGCGCCGCGATGCTGTTGACGACTGCGGCGAGGACGTTCTTGACGGCGTTCAGGCGCTGCATGGTGTCGTCGAGCAGCATGCCCATCAGGGAGAGATAGATGATGCCCTGGGCTGCTGTGAAGTAGCCCCCGTAGACGCTGGCGAGGGTCAGGCCGACGAAGAGGGACGGTCCTCCGTCGGGGTGGGGTTGTGTGCCGTTGCGGGCGCGCCGGCGCTGGACGGCTTTGCTGATGCGGGGTTGCAGGATGACCAGCACGAGGGCGAGCGCGACCAGGACCGGGACGATCGTCTCGAACGCCGTGGAGGGCAGGGCCAGGAGGAGCGTGGCGCCCGTGAGGCCGCCGATGGCGGCGCCGACGCTGAGTTTCAGTACGCGGCGGCGCTGTCCCACGAGCTCCTGGCGGTAGCCGATCGCGCCGCTGATGGAGCCGGGGATCAGGCCGAGGGCGTTGGAGACGGTGGCGGTCACGGGTGGCAGGCCCGTGGCGAGCAGGACGGGGAAGGTGATCAACGTGCCCGAGCCGACGATCGTGTTGATCGTGCCCGCGCCGACACCCGCCGCGAAGATCGCGAGGATTTCCCAGATGGACAAGGCCATCTCCTTCGATGGTCAGTGATGCCTCCCCGCCATGAAGGTCGAGGGGCCGCACTGATCATGCACGAAGGTGGATCTCCGTCAGCCGACGGGGGGTTCCTCGCGGCGCTCCTTGCCGGTGTTGCCGGTGTTGAAGCCCGGGGCGCCGCCGCCGAGGTTGCCGAAGGCCCCGCTGAGGCCCTTGAGCGCGTCGCCGATCTCGCTGGGCACGATCCAGAGCTTGTTGGCGTCGCCCTCGGCGATCTTCGGGAGCATCTGGAGGTACTGGTACGAGAGGAGCTTCTGGTCCGGGTCGCCGGCGTGGATGGCCTCGAACACCGTACGGATGGCCTGGGACTCGCCCTCGGCGCGCAGGGCGGATGCCTTGGCCTCGCCCTCGGCGCGCAGGATCGCGGACTGCTTCTCGCCCTCGGCGGTGAGGATCGCGGACTGCCTGATGCCCTCGGCGGTGAGGATCGCGGCGCGCTTGTCGCGGTCGGCGCGCATCTGCTTCTCCATCGAGTCCTGGATGGAGGTGGGCGGCTCGATGGCCTTGAGCTCGACGCGATTGACGCGGATGCCCCACTTGCCGGTGGCTTCGTCGAGGACGCCGCGCAGGGCCGCGTTGATCTCCTCGCGGGAGGTGAGGGTCCGCTCCAGGTCCATGCCACCGATGATGTTGCGGAGGGTGGTGACGGTGAGCTGCTCGATCGCCTGGATGTAGCTGGCGACCTCGTAGGTCGCGGCGCGGGCGTCGGTCACCTGGTAGTAGATGACGGTGTCGATGTTGACGACCAGGTTGTCCTGGGTGATCACCGGCTGGGGCGGGAAGGGCACGACCTGTTCGCGGAGGTCGATCCGGTTACGGATCGAGTCGATGAACGGGACGACGATGTTCAGCCCGGCGTTGAGGGTGCGCGTGTAGCGGCCGAAGCGCTCGACGATGGCGGCACTGGCCTGCGGGATGACCTGGATCGTCTTGATCAGGGCGATGAAGACGAGCACCACCAGAATGATCAGGACGATGATGATCGGTTGCATCGTGTGCCTCGTGCCCTTCGGTTGCCGACGGATCGCGGTGATCGTGGTCGAGATCTCATGACTGTCGAATTCTCATGATGATCGACATCGAGTCTGGCAGAACACGGCCTGCCGTGTGCGCAGTTCGCTCACATGACGACGGCGGTGGCACCGTCGATGTCGACGACATCGACCTGTTCGCCGGGTTCGAAGACCTGGCCGCTGTCGAGTGTCCGGGCGGACCAGACCTCGCCGGCCAGCTTGATGCGCCCGCCGCTGCCGTCGACCCTTTCCAGCACGGTGGCCTGACGGCCTTTCAGGGCGTCGATGCCCGTCGCGTGCGGAGGGCGGTCGCCGCGATGCCGGGCGGCGATCGGGCGCACGACGGCGATCAGCGCCACGGATACCGCGACGAAGACCAGCACTTGGGCCACGATGCCGCCGCCGAGGGCCGCGACGATCGCCGCGGAGACGGCCCCGACGGCGAACATTCCGAATTCGGGCATCGCTGTGAGGACCAGCGGGATGCCCAGTCCCACGGCTCCGATCAGCCACCACACCCACGCGTCGATTTCCACGTCGTCATCGTAGGACCGCGAGTGCCCTCGCCGACAGGGCGCAGGCGGACGGCTGTAGTTGACGGAGCGTCAGAGACCTTAGGAGAGAGGCAGCCCGTGGGCCGTGTAGCGGTCGCCGGTGTGCTCGACGACGAGCGGCAGACCGAAGCAGAGGGAGAGGTTGCGGGAGCTGAGCTCGGTCTCCATGGGGCCCGCCGCGAGGACCTTGCCCTGCCGGATCATCAGGACGTGGGTGAAGCCGGGCGCGATCTCCTCGACATGGTGGGTGACCATGATCATGGAGGGTGCGAACGGGTCGCGGGCGAGGCGGCCGAGGCGGCGGACCAGGTCTTCGCGGCCTCCGAGGTCGAGGCCCGCGGCGGGCTCGTCGAGAAGGAGGAGCTCCGGGTCGGTCATCATCGCGCGGGCGATCAGAGTGCGCTTGCGCTCGCCCTCGGAGAGCGTGCCGAACTTGCGGTCCAGGAACTCGGTCATGCCGAGCCGGTCGAGGAAGGCGCGGGCGCGGTCCTCGTCGACGGCGTCGTAGTTCTCGTGCCAGGTGGCGGTCATGCCGTACGCGGCGGTGAGGACCGTCTGCAGCACGGTCTGGCGCTTGGGCAGCTTCTCGGCCATGGCCACGCCCGCGATGCCGATGCGGGGGCGGAGGTCGAACACGTCCGTGCCGACGCCGCCGAGCTGCTCGCCGAGGACCTTGGCGGTGCCGGAGCTGGGGAAGAGGTAGCTGGACGCGATGTTGAGGAGGGTGGTCTTGCCGGCGCCGTTCGGTCCGAGGATGACCCAGCGCTCACCCTCCTTGACCGACCAGGAGACGTCTTCCACCAGAGCGCGTCCGTCGCGGACCACGGATACGTCCACCAGCTCCAGTACATCGCTCATGAGCGCGTTGTCTCCCCATGCAGTCTCGAGATCGTCGCGTGCCTGTAGGCACAGCTCCCAGGGAAAACCTACGCCACCCCGCGAGTGCTTCAGGCGCTGGGCCGGTGTGACGACGGGCCGGGCCCTGATTCCCTAGGCTGTCGCCATGCTTTCGGAACCACGCTCAGGGCTCTTCGCTGCCTGGGGAAACGCGCTCGTGGCGGGACTCGTATCACCGGATGATGCGGCGCTCGCGATTGTCGGGGAGGACGCGGTGCACCGCGTGGAGGGGGTGCCCGGGGAGGCGGGACCGGTCGGACTGACGCTGGCGCTCGGGCGGCTGCGGGCGCTGGGGGCCACCGGCTTCCGGGTCGCACTGCCGGTGTCCGGGCACCCTCTGGGGCTCAGCGGGCCTCCGGAGTTCAACGCGCGGGCGCTGGAGGCGGAGGAGGCCGTGGTGGCTTCCGGGGTGCCGTACGGGCTCGTGCCGGAGGTACGCGAGGCGGGGCCCGCGGGTGATCTGCACGTCGAGGTGGTGTGGAGCTGTCTGCCGGTACGGGAGGCGCCGCCCGCCGATGTGCCGTCGCTGAGCGAGGCGGAACGGGAGCTCGCGGAGGCACTGCGGGATGCGACGGCCGTGCTGGCCCGGCTGGACGTGGCCGGGTCCGGGCCGGTGGCCGAGGCCGCGGTGGACGCGTACCGGGCGCGGGCCGAGCGGGGGCGCGAGGTGCTGGCGCCGGGGTACCCGCCGCGGGCGGTACGGGTGCTGGAGCTGGCTCAGCGGGTCGGGCTGCTGGTCTCGGTGGCGCACGAGAACGGGCCCGGCGGTGCGGTGACGGCTTCGGAGATCGCGGCTCGGGGTGAGGCGCTGAGGCCGGTGGAGCGGGTGGCCCGGCGGGCGCAGGTCGCCGCGTACAACGCGTATGTGGAGGAGGGCGAGAGGGGGCGGCGGTAGTCGCGGGGCGCGGTGAGCGGGGCGGGGGGGTGCCCGTGCCCGGGGCCGCTGTGTCCTCAATCGCCGGACGGGCTTGATTTCGGGGCGCCGGTCCTGGTGCGAGGGTTCCGTCCTCAAGCGCCGGACGGGCTTGGGTGTGACGGGCCGACTCGGGTGTGACGGGCCGGCTTCAGTGTGACGGGCCTGCTTCAGTGTGACGGGCCAGCTTGGGTGTGACGGGTGGGGTTGGCCGGGCGGGCCCGGGGAACGGGGCCCGCCCGGTCGTGCGACCGGGGTCGGTCAGTGGTTCAGGCCGAAGTTGCCGAAGGCCGGGTTGAGCAGGCCGATCACGTTGACGGTGTTGCCCACCACGTTCACGGGGATGTGCACCGGGACCTGGACGACGTTGCCCGAGCCGACACCCGGGGAGTTGACGGCCGTGCCGTGGGCGCCCGCGCCATGACCGGTGGCGGAGGCAGCACCGGCACCGGCGGCGATGATTCCACCGGCGATCATGGTGACGGCAGCGGCCTTCTTGAGGTTCTTCACTTCAGGCTCCTCTTGGAAACGCTGCGGCCAGCCGCCGCAGCACGCCATGGAGAACGCCTCGGCGCCCGACAGGATGCGCCGTGTGGGTGACATACACCCGACAGTATGAATCTTCGTGCGGAGCGAGACGGTCCGCTTTAGTCCGCTCAGCCGGCCGCACCGTGCCTGACGGCCCACAATGCCGCCTGGGTGCGGTCCGCCAGGTCCAGCTTCATAAGGATGTTCGACACGTGGGTCTTGACCGTCTTCTCCGAGAGGACCAGCGCCCTGGCGATCTCCCGGTTGGAGCGGCCGTCCGCGATCAGGCCGAGCACTTCACGTTCCCGTTCGGTGAGGGTGCTCCCGCGGCCCGTACCGCTGCCCGCGTCGTCCTGGGCCAGGAGGGCCCCGGCCACCTCGGGCTGGAGCAGTACGTGACCGGCGTGGACCGAGCGGATGGCTCCGGCCAGGGCGTCCGGGTCGACGTCCTTGTACACGTAACCGGAGGCTCCGGCGCGCAGTGCCGGGACGACCGTGCGCTGTTCGGTGAAGCTGGTGACGATCAGCACCTTGGCCGGATTGGCCAGCTCGCGGAGTTTGCGCAGGGCCTCGATGCCGTCCGTGCCGGGCATCTTGATGTCCATCAGGACGACGTCGGGGCGCAGCTCCTCGGTGCGGGCGACGCCCTCGGCGCCGTCCGCGGCCTCTCCGACGACCTCTATGTCGTCCTGGACCTCCAGGAACGTGCGCAGCCCCCGGCGTACCACCTGGTGGTCGTCGACCAGCAGCACCTTGATGGTCTTGTCAGCCACAGGGCACCTCCATCTCGATCGTGGTGCCCTTGCCGGGCGCCGATTCGACGGTGAGTTTCCCGCCGACACTGCCGGCCCGGTGGCGCATGGACACCAGGCCGAGGTGGCGGCCGGCGTGCCGGACCGCCGTGGCGTCGAAGCCGCAGCCGTCGTCGGTGATCCGCAGGACGGCCGCCGGGCCGCTGCGGACGAGGGTGACGGCGACGTGTTCGGCGCCGGAGTGGCGCAGGGCGTTGTGAAGGGCTTCCTGGGAGACCCGGAGCAGCGCTTCCTCCTGGGTGGCGGGCAGGGCCCGTACCCCCGCGCTCTCGAAGGTGACCCGGGCGGTGTGGGCGCGGTCCATGACCTGGATCTGCGTCCGGAGCGTGGCGACCAGGCCGTCCTCGTCGAGCGCGGCGGGGCGCAGTTCGACGACGGCCGCGCGCAGTTCGTCGACGGCTTCCGCGGCGAGAGCGGCGACCTGCTGGAGCTCGTCCTTGGCGCGGGCGGGGTCCCGGTCGACGAGTGCGGCGGCGGCCTGGGCGGTCAGCCGGAGGGAGAAGAGCTTCTGGCTGACGGCGTCGTGGAGCTCGTGGGCCAGCCGTGAGCGTTCCTCCGCGATCGTGAGCTCACGGCTCCGTTCGTAGAGCCGCGCATTGGTCAGGGCGATCGCCGCGTGCTGGGCGAGGATCGACAGGAGTTCCTCGTCCTCCGCTGTGAAGCCGCAGGTGCCGGCCGGTTTGGGGCAGCGCTTGTTGGCCAGGAAGAGCGCGCCGATGATCTCGTCGCCGTCCTGGATGGGCAGGCCCAGGAAGTCGGACATGTCGGGGTGGGCGTCGGGCCACCCTTCGAAGCGGGGGTCCTTGCGGACGTCCGCGAGCCGCTCGGGCTTCGCCTCGTGGAGCATCGCCGCGAGGATGCCGTGCTGCCTGGGCAGCGGGCCGATGGCCTTCCACTGCTCGTCGCTGACCCCGTCGACGACGAACTGGGCGAAGCCGCCGTGGTCGTCGGGGACGCCCAGGGCCGCGTATTCGGCGTCGAGCAGTTCACGGGCCGAGGCGACGATCGTCTTGAGGACGTCACGCATTTCGAGATGCCGGCTCATGGCGAGCAGCGCGGCACTCACCGCGGCGAGGCCCGACGGTGGGCGATGACTCATGGCCTCACCGTACCGGCGGGGCGCGACAGCCGTATCGGGCTGTGGACGGCGCCGGCCGGGGGCGTGGGGACTAGGACTTTCGGCGGGGTACGGGGCGCGGTCCTAGGACCGGGAAGGGCTTAGGCCGAAGTGCGGGGTGCCGGTGCGGCTCGCGGACGAGGCGCGGCGTGCGGGGGTGTTCCTACGTTGGTTTCACCGGGGGTCACCCGGTGGATGCCGGCGTTTCGAGGGGACGGTTGTCATGCCGATCGCGTTGATCACAGGAGCTTCCAGGGGGCTGGGGCGTGCGCTGGGAGCGGCGCTCGCGGAGCGGGGCTGGGATCTGGTGCTGGACGCCAGGACGTCCGGCGCACTGGAGGAGACGGCCCGGGACCTGGGCAGCCGGTACGGGCGCCGGGTGGTGGCGGTACCCGGTGATGTCACGGACGCGGCGCACCGCAGGGCTCTGGTGGCCGCTGCCGGGGAGCTGGGCGGGCTGGATCTGGTGGTGAGCAATGCCAGTGCGCTGGGCGCCGAGCCGCTCGTACGCCTGGAAGCGCTCGCGCTGGACGGGCTGCGGCTGGCGCTGGAGACCAATGTGGTGGCGGCGCTGGGTCTGGTGCAGGAGTCGCTGCCGCTGCTGCGTGCCTCGGCTGCGGGGGCCGTGGTGACGGTGAGCTCGGACGCGGCGGCGGAGCCGTACGCGACCTGGGGCGGTTACGGGGCGTCGAAGGCGGCGCTCGACCAGCTGGCGGCGGTGCTGGGCGAGGAGGAGCCGGGGCTGCGGGTGTGGGCGGTGGACCCCGGGGACATGCGGACGGAGCTGTACGCGGCGGCCGTGCCCGGGGACGACGGCCCGAGGCCGCTTCCGGAGAGTGTGGCTCCGGCGTTCCTCCGGCTGCTGGAGCGGCGGCCCGCGAGCGGCCGGTACGCGGCGGTCTCGCTGCTGGACCCTTCCGGCGCCGGGCGATGACCGCTCTGGAGGCCCTGCGGGTGCCCGAGGAGCTGTCGGCGCGGGTTCCGGCCGAGCAGCGGGGTACGGGGCGCGACGACGTACGGCTGCTGGTGTCCCGGGGGCGGGCGGTCTCGCACCACGCGTTCCGTGAGCTCCCCGGGCAGCTGCGGGCCGGAGACGTGCTGGTGGTCAACACGTCGACGACGCTGCCGGCGGCGGTGAACGGGCGGGTGGGCGGTGAACGGGTCGTCGTCCACTTCTCGACCCGCGGCGAGGACGGGCGGTGGTCCGTGGAGCTGCGGCGGCCGGACGGCGCGGGGGCGACGCTGCCCCGGCACGGTGGGCCGCAGGGGGCGCACGTACAGCTGCCGGGCGGGCACGGGCTCGTACTGGAGGAGCCGCTGGGGCCGCCGGCGGAGGCCCGGCTGTGGTGGGCGCGGACGCCGTTCGACGTGCCGGAGGTGCTGCGGCGGTACGGGCGTCCGATCCGGTACGGGTACACGGAGCGGGACCAGCCGCTGTCCGCGTACCAGACGGTGTTCGCCGTGCCCTCGCGCGACGGGAGGGGTTCGGCGGAGATGCCGAGCGCCGCGCGGCCCTTCACCGGACCCCTGGTGGCCTCGCTGGTGAGCCGCGGGGTGCAGTTCGCCCCGCTGGCGCTCCATACGGGGGTGGCTTCGGCGGAGGCGCACGAGCCCCCGTACCCGGAGTGGTTCTCGGTGCCGGGCGCGACGGCGTGGCTGGTGAACGCGGCGCGGGCGGGCGGTGGGCGGGTCATCGCGGTGGGGACGACCGCGGTGCGTGCCCTGGAGTCGTCGGCGGGGACGGACGGGGTCGTGCGGGCGGCCGAGGGCTGGACCGACCTCGTGGTCACGCCTCAGCGGGGGGTGCGGGCGGTGGACGGCCTGCTGACCGGGCTGCACGAGCCCGCGGCCTCGCACGTGCTGATGCTGGAGGCGATCGCGGGCCGGGAGGCGCTGCGGCGCGGGTACGCCGAAGCGCTGCACCAGGCGTACCTCTGGCACGAGTTCGGGGACGTCCACCTCCTTCTGCCCGAGGAGGAGCCTCACGCTCTGCGTTGCTGAAGCAACATCCGGTGAGTTCGTAACGTGCCCTATGTGAGCCCGCGCATAGGGCCCACGTCACTTACGAAGTCGACTAGTGGATACAAAAGGGGCAAGAAGGCGGGAATGAGTGGGGGCAAGGCGGACATGGCGGGCACCTGATCCACTATGTAGCTTCGTACGTCACACCTTTGCCACGGCATTTTGCTGGCGCTAAGAATTGCACTCGTCCCCGACGGAGATGCGCAGAGCAGCGCTTCCGTCTTCGTCCTCCGTGAGGACACCTGCTAGTCGAAGAGGTACGTCTGCATGTTCGCGTCCAGCACTTCCGGCCGTAGCCGTCGCCTGACCAAGATCCAGAAGTTCTCCGTCGCCGGAGTCTCCACCCTTGGTGCCGCTGCCCTCGCGTTCTCCCTCGTCCCGTCGGACGCGGAGGCCGAGAGCAGCACGCAGGCCCTGTCCGCCGCTCCCGTCGTCTTCGCTTCCGCCGCCGGTGCCCCGCAGGCCAAGACCGTGCAGGCCAGCATTATCGAGCAGCACTCCACCGCCGAGAGCCTGGTGAAGGCCGCCGACGCCGCCCGCGCCAAGGCCGCAGCGGCCAAGGCCAAGACGGCCGCCGCCGCGAAGGCCAAGGCCGACGCCGTGGCCGACGCCAAGGCCGCGAAGGCCAAGGCCGACGCCAAGAAGCGTTCCGCCGAGGCCGCCAGCCGCAGCGCCGCCCGTAAGCCCGTCTACGCCAACAACCTGGACGGCTGGATCAAGGAAGCCCTCTCGATCATGAAGGAGAAGGGCATCCCCGGCACGTACCACGGTCTGCACAAGAACATCATGCGTGAGTCCAGCGGCAACCCGCGTGCCATCAACAACTGGGACATCAACGCGATCAACGGTGTTCCGTCCAAGGGCCTGCTGCAGGTCATCAAGCCGACGTTCGACTACTACCACGTCGCCGGCACGCCCAAGGACCAGTACGACCCGGTCGCCAACATCACGGCCGCGGCCAACTACGCCGCGGACAAGTACGGCTCGATCGACAACGTCAACAGCGCCTACTGACCGACACCTGGTCGGACCGGACATGCGCCGGAGGGCGGCACCCCGTGCGGGGTGCCGCCCTCCGGCGTTCCGTGCGTGCGGCGTGCGCTACTTGCGCATGACCTCCGGCTCGTGGCGGCGCAGCAGGCGCGCGACCGCGAAGCCGCAGACGATGCCGATGAACAGCAGCACCGAGATGTTCATCCCCCACTGGCCGGCCGTGCTCTCCCACAGCGGGTCCAGGTCCGTGGGGTTCTTCTGGTCCCACGGCGGCATGAGGTGGGCCAGGTCGAGCGTCGAGCCCGCGGCGGCGATGGCCCAGCGCGAGGGCATGAGCCAGGCGAACTGCTCCAGGCCGGGCGATCCGTACACCTGGAAGAGGATGCCCGTGAAGACGACCTGGACGATCGCGAACATGACGAGCAGCGGCATCGTCTTCTCGGAGGTCTTCACCAGCGAGGAGATGACCAGGCCGAACATCATCGAGGTGAAGCCCAGGGCGATGATCGTGACGCAGAGCTCGACGGCCGGCGGCATGATCAGGCCCTCGGCCGGCAGGTCGCGGGTGGCGAACCCGATGCCGCAGATGATGACGCCCTGGATGGCCGTGATCACTCCGAGGACGATCACCTTGGACATCAGGTAGGCGGAGCGGGAGAGGCCGGTGGCCCGCTCGCGCTCGTAGATGACGCGTTCCTTGATCAGTTCTCGTACGGAGTTGGCCGCGCCGGAGAAGCACATGCCGACCGCGAGAATCAGCATGATCGTTCCGGCGTCGCCGTTGAACCGGGACGGCGGGGTGGGCGGTGCCAGCCCGAAGTCGGCCGGGATCACCACGCTGACGATGCCGAGCACCGCCGGCAGGATGACCATCAGCCCCATGAAGCCCTTGTCGGACGCGATCACCGAGGTGTAGCGGCGGATCAGCGTCCACAGCTGCGTCGCCCAGCCCTGCGGCTTCGGCGGGCGCATCTGCTGCGGCGGCGGCATGTGTACGGACTGTGCGGCGACCGCGTCGATGTCCGCTGCGTACATCTGGTAGTGCTGCGAGCCGCGCCAGCGTCCCGCCCAGTCGTAGTCGCGGTAGTTCTCGAACGCGGAGAAGACGTCGGCCCAGGTGGTGTAGCCGAAGAAGTTGAGGGCTTCCTCCGGCGGACCGAAGTAGGCGACCGAGCCGCCCGGCGCCATCACCAGGAGCTTGTCGCAGATGGCCAGCTCGGCCACGGAGTGGGTGACGACGAGGACCGTACGGCCGTCGTCGGCGAGGCCGCGCAGCAGCTGCATGACATCGCGGTCCATGCCCGGGTCGAGACCCGAGGTGGGCTCGTCCAGGAAGATCAGCGAGGGCTTGGTGAGCAGCTCCAGGGCCACGGAGACGCGCTTGCGCTGGCCACCGGAGAGCGAGGTGACCTTCTTGTCCTTGTGGATGTCGAGCTTGAGCTCGGCGAGGACCTCGAGGATGCGGGCCTGACGCTCGGCCTCGGTGGTGTCCGCGGGGAAGCGGAGCTTGGCCGCGTACTTCAGGGCCCGGGTGACGGTGAGTTCCTTGTGCAGGATGTCGTCCTGCGGGACCAGACCGATGCGCTGACGCAGCTCGGCGAACTGCTTGTACAGGTTCCGGTTGTCGTAGAGGACGTCGCCCTGGTTGGCGGGCCGGTAGCCGGTGAGCGCCTTGAGCAGGGTGGACTTTCCGGAGCCGGACGGGCCGATGACGCCGATCAGCGACTTCTCCGGAACGCCGAACGAGACGTCCTGGAGGATCTGCTTGCCACCGTCGACCGTGACCGTGAGGTGACGGGCGGCGAAGGAGACCTCACCGGTGTCGACGAACTCCTCGAGCCGGTCGCCGACCAGCCGGAAGGTCGAGTGGCCGACACCGACGATGTCGTTCGGGCCGATGAGCGCGGACCCGGACTTGCTGAGCGGCTGGCCGTTGACGTACGTGCCGTTGTGCGATCCGAGGTCGCGGATCTCGAAGCGCCCGTCGGGCGTCGCGTGGAACTCGGCGTGGTGGCGGGAGACCTGGAGGTCGGAGACGACCAGCTCGTTCTCCAGCGCACGGCCGATGCGCATCACCCGGCCGAGGTCCAGCTGGTGGAACGTCGTCGGGCTGCGGTCGCCGTAGACCGGCTGGGCCCCCGGGAAACCGCCGGGTGCGCCGGCTCCGGGCGACTTCTGCATGCCCTGCTGGTGCGGGACCTGGGGCTGGACGTGTCCCTGCTGGCCCTGCTGCCATGCCTGCTGCTGGTGCTGGGCAGCCGGGTCGGGCCCGGCCGGTGCACCCTGCTGAGGGTGGACGGGAGCCTGCTGGCCACCCGCGGCCTGGCCGCTGTAGATGTCGGCGGCGGCTCCGCTGAGGCTGAGCCTGGGGCCGTCGGTGGCGTTGCCCAGGTGCACCGCCGAGCCGGGCCCGATCTCCATCTGGTGGATCCGTTGGCCCTGCACGTAGGTGCCGTTGGTGCTGCCGTGGTCCTCGATGAACCAACTGCGGCCACCCCAGCTGATCGTGGCATGCCGCCACGACACCCTGGCGTCGTCGACCATGAGATCGCCCTGCGGATCACGTCCGAGGGTGTACGACCTGGACGGATCGAGCGTCCAGGTCCTGCCATTCAATTCCAGTACGAGTTCCGGCACTCCGCGCCCCACTAGTTGTCCCCCGAGAGACTCCCGTCACAGGGAGTCTAGGGATGCTGAACATCGTGGGGAACTATTCCAGGAGCAGTCACCGATCGGAAAGCCGGGCGGAGTGAAGACCGCGCAGAGACCTGCTGCCGCCGCACCGTTGACTCGGGTGAAACAGGCTCGGACAGTGGGAACCACGCACGAGTGCGCACGGATCATGAGCGAATAGGTCAACTCAGTGCATCTCGGTGCAGATTGGGGGGTCCTGTATGACTGCGGACACGAGGGCGGGCGGGCGCCGGGGGGCTGCGGGCAGGGGTGTCCCGTGGGCGGACGTGGCACTCTCCTCGGTCGCCTCGGTGAGTTGGGCCCTGGCCGCGATGGCGGGCGCGGCGGCTCTGGGGCTGCATCTGCTCGGCGCCGGCTCGGTCGGCGAACCGGGGCCGATGACCGCGGCCGTGGTGGTGCTGGGGGCCGGCGGCACGGTCTCTCCCTCCGGTGACGTGTCGGCCTTCGGGCTCGACGGCGCCGCGGCGCACACGGCCCTCGACGTGACCCCGCTGGGGGTGGGTCTGGTGGGCGCGCTCGCCCTCTCCCTGTTCTTCCTGCGCTCGCTGCGCGGCACGGGCGCGGACCTCTCCTGGGGCGAACTCGGCGCGCGTACGGGGGCGGTGGCGGCCCTGTTCGTCGCCATGGTGGGCGGGCTCGCCTGGGCAGGTCACGATGTCGTGACGATCGACGGCGGCCGGCTGCCGGGAGGCGGTGACAACGGTGCCGGCGGCCTGCCCGATGGGCTGGGGGATCTGGGCGGACTGCTGCCGGACCGGCTCGCCGACCTCTCGCGGGCCGAGGCGCGGGTCGGGTTCGCCGTCGACACCGGGGCCTCGCTGGCGGGCGGGGCCTGCTGGGTGCTGGGGGTGCTGGTGATCGCCCTGCTCGCCTCCCGTGCACCGCTGCCGGGCCGCGCCGGGCGGCTCCACCGGATGATGCGGCCCGCCGTCTCGGCGCTCGTCTCGGTGCTGCTCGTCGCGGTCCTGGCCGGGTGCGCGGCCGCCGCGTACGCCGCGGTCGGTGACGCCCATCCGAAGCGGATCGCGGGCGCCGCGCTGCTCGGGGCGCCGAACGGGGCGTGGCTCGGGGTACCGCTCGGGCTGTTCGTGCCCTGGGACGGCACGGCCACGGGTGCGCTGTCCGGACTGCTCCCCGACCCCTTCGACGAGCTCCTGCGGGGCTCCGCCGAACAGCCGGTGACGGTCGGGGCACTTGCCGAACTCGATGGCCGGGTCTGGCTGTTGGCGGTCGCCGCCGGGGTGATGATGCTGTACGCGGGGGTGCTGGCGGCGGCCCGTACGCCGCGTGCGCCCGGGGGGTCCGCCACCGGGTTCGCCGTGCGGTGCGGGCTGCGGCTCGGGGGCGTGACCGCGCTCGCGCTGCCGCTGCTGGTGTGGCTGACCCAGGTGTCCGCGGACGCCTCGCTGTCGGTGCTGGGCTTCGACGCCTTCGGGGGCGGGATCGAACTGCACGGGCGGGCGGGCGTGGCGGCGGCACTGGGGGCGGCGTGGGGGGCCGGTGCGGGTGCGGCGGGTGCGCTGCTCGC
Source organism: Streptomyces sp. NBC_00234 (assembly GCF_036195325.1). Taxonomy (NCBI): domain Bacteria; kingdom Bacillati; phylum Actinomycetota; class Actinomycetes; order Kitasatosporales; family Streptomycetaceae; genus Streptomyces; species Streptomyces sp. NBC_00234. Next base: position 1,803,756 of record NZ_CP108101.1, read on the forward strand.
GTGGTCGGTCGGGGCATTGCCTCCGCCGCTGCCGGGAGGCGGACATCCGGGCGGGGAGGGTGCCGGGCCGTATCGCCCTTCGCGGCCGTACCGGGCGGCCAACCCCGACACGAATCCGTATCTGCGGCTGCCGGACGGGGTGCACGGGGCGCCGACGGTGGTGGGGCGGATCGGTCCGCCGGTGCCTCCGCCGCCGGGGCCCGGGCCCGGCGCGCCGCCGGAGGAGCCGCCCGGACACGGGTGAGCGTGGCGCCCTCGGCCACCGGACAGGCTCGCTCGGGGTGGGGCTCAGGGAGTGCCCACGGGCCCGAGGCGGCTGCGCCCGCCCTGAAGCGATCGGGTGGGCCGGTCGGAGGCTGTCCGGCTGGCGGGACAGGGGGCCGGGGGTGCGAGCCGGACCGATACGGTGGGAACACCATGAGCGCATCTCAGCCACCTCAGTCTCCCCCGTCTCCTGAGCTCCCTGAGTCCCGTCAGGGCATCGACGAACCCACCCTTCTCGTGAAGATCTTCGGGAAGGACCGCCCCGGTATCACCGCCGGGCTCTTCGACACACTCGCCGCGTACGCCGTCGATGTCGTGGACATCGAGCAGGTCGTCACCCGGGGCCGTATCGTCCTGTGCGCCCTGGTCACCTCCCCGACCTCGGGCGGCACCACCGAGGGCGACCTGCGGGCGACCGTGCACAGCTGGGCCGATTCGCTGAAGCTGCAGGCCGAGATCATCTCGGGCACGGGCGACAACCGGCCCCGTGGCTACGGCCGTTCCCATGTGACCGTGCTGGGGCACCCGCTCACCGCGGAGTCGACCGCCGCCATAGCGGCCAGGATCACGTCGACCGGCGGCAATATCGACCGTATTTTCCGGCTGGCGAAGTACCCGGTGACCGCCGTCGAGTTCGCGGTGTCCGGCACGGGCACCGAGGCGCTGCGGACCGCGCTGGCGACGGAGGCCGCGGAGATCGGTGTCGACGTCGCCGTCGTGTCGGCAGGGCTCAGCCGCCGGGCGCAGCGGCTCGTCGTCATGGACGTCGACTCGACCCTCATCCAGGACGAGGTCATCGAGCTCTTCGCGGCCCACGCGGGCTGTGAGGACGAGGTCGCCGCCGTGACCGAGCAGGCGATGCGGGGCGAGCTCGACTTCGAGCAGTCGCTGCACGCGCGGGTCGCGCTGCTCGCAGGGCTCGATGTGTCGGTCGTGGACAAGGTGCGGGCCGAGGTGCGGCTGACGCCCGGTGCCCGCACCCTGATCCGTACGCTGAAGCGCCTCGGCTACCAAGTGGGGGTCGTCTCCGGCGGATTCACGCAGGTCACGGACGACCTGAAGGAACGGCTCGGCCTCGACTTCGCCTCCGCCAACACGCTGGAGGTCGTCGACGGGAAGCTCACCGGCCGGGTCGTGGGCGATGTGGTGGACCGGGCCGGCAAGGCGCGGCTACTGCGGAGCTTCGCCGAGCAGGCCGGGGTGCCGCTCGCCCAGACCGTGGCGATCGGTGACGGTGCCAATGACCTGGACATGCTGAACACGGCGGGGCTCGGCGTGGCGTTCAACGCCAAGCCGGTCGTCCGCGAGGCCGCGCACACGGCGGTGAACGTCCCGTTCCTGGACACCGTGCTGTATCTGCTCGGCATCACCCGTGAAGAGGTCGAGGCCGCCGACGGCCTGGTCGACTGAACGGGCGCGGCACAGGGAAGGGCCCCGGCGCAGCTGCTGCGCCGGGGCCCTTCCCTCGTTGTCCGCACCTCAGTCGTTCGGCGTCCAGTATTCGACGAGCTTGCCCGCACCGAGCTCCAGCGACTTCCAGGAGCCGGAGAACTCGACCACGCCGTAGGCGGCGGTCGGGAAGCCGTCCCGGGCCACCCTGGCCAGGGCGTCTCCGGTCGCCGAGCCCGAGAGGCCGTCCACGGCCGCGTGCATGCCGGGGTTGTGGCCGATGACCAGGAGGTCACGGACCTCGTCCGGGGTTTCGTTGAACACGGCAATCAGTTCGCCGAGTGAGGCGTCGTACAGCCTCTCCTCGTACACGGTCTTGGGGCGGTGCGGGAACTCGTGGACCGCGAGCTTCCAGGTCTCGCGTGTCCTGACGGCGGTCGAGCACAGGGTCAGATCGAAGTCGATGCCGGAATCGGCGAGCTTGCGACCCGCGACGGGCGCATCCTTGCGGCCGCGTTCCGCCAAGGGCCGCTCATGGTCGGATTCCTGCGACCATTCCGCTTTTGCATGCCTGAGAAGGACGATCCTGCGAGGTGTATCGACGCTCATACACCTCAGCTTCGCACGAAATGTGCCGCCTGGCGCAGGGTGTTGACGTGCTCGCCCGGTGCGGGTGAATCACTCGACCGGCCCAGCGGACGGGCGTCAGCGGGCGAAAAGGTCGATGATGCGCGCGAGCAGCCGGCCGAGCGCCGGATCGCCGGTCGCGGCGCGGGCCTCGCCCGGCCCCGCGATCAGCAGCAGGAGGGCGGCGAACGCGAGCGCGGGCAGCACGACGGCCCACCACGGCAGCCGCACCTCGACGCTGCCCGACGCGGGCGTGGTGGACCGGGTGTGTGTACGGGCCGGCATGTCGCCTCCGTGGGTCTTCGGTTCGATACCCCGAACCTACGGACCCTGCGGCGCCGTTCCCATCCGGCGACCCACCCACTTCACCCTGACCCTGCCCCCCTAGGGGATGGTGGAGCTACCCCCACCCCCCGTTCCGTCAGGGGGAGGCGATCGAGGCGATCACGCCGATGATCACCGTGATGAGCATCATCGCCCCGAAGACGAGGAGAAGCTTCTTCTGGCCGTTCTGGGGGTTCGGGTCGAGCACAGGAGACATGGCCCCAGTGTCGCATCTCAGCATTCGTCCTCGATCGTCCGGTCCCGCCCGGCGAGCACGCCCGCCACCATCTGCGGCAGCATGAGCGACGCCATCAGGGCGATGGGCAGGCCCCAGCCACCGCTGTGCTGGTAGAGCACACCGACGAGCAGCGGGCCGGGGATCGAGATCAGATAGCCGGTGGACTGGGCGAACGCCGACAGCCTGACCACACCGGCGCCGGTGCGCGAGCGCATCCCGATCATCGTGAGGGCGAGCGGGAAGGCGCAGTTGGCGATGCCGAGGAGCAGTGCCCAGGCCCAGGCGCCGGACGCGGGCGCGAGGTAGAGGCCCGCATAGCCGACGAGACCGCAGACGCCCAGGAAGACGGCGATCGGCCCCTGGTTCCGCATGCGGGAGGCCACGCGCGGGATGACGAAGGCGAGCGGTACTCCCATCGCCATGGTGACCGCGAGCAGGACGCCCGCGGTGCCCGCCGAGACACCCGCGTCGCGGAAGATCTGCGGCATCCACCCCATGGTGATGTACGCGGCGGTGGCCTGGAGGCCGAAGAAGCAGGCGAGGGCCCAGCCGGTCCTGCTGCGGGTGATCCGGAGAGCCGGGGCGTCCTGCGGCCGGTGGGCGGAGGGCCGTCCCGGCGCGTCGCCCCGTTCCCGTACGAGCGGAATCCACGGCAGGACCGCCGCGGCGGCGAGCACGGCCCAGACCGCGAGACCGGCCTTCCAACTTCCGCCGAACGCGTCCGTCATGGGCACGGTGACCGCCGCGGCGAGCGCGGTGCCCATGGCCAGGGCCATGGAGTAGAGCCCTGTCATGGTGCCGACACGGTCCGGGAACCAGCGCTTGACGATCACCGGCATCAGGATGTTGCTGACGGCGATGCCCATGAGGGCGAGGGCGCTGGCCGCGAGGAAGCCGGCCGTGCCGCCGACGAAGGGGCGGAGCGCGAGGCCGGCGGCGATGGCGACCATCCCCGCGCAGACGACCGCGCCGGCTCCGAAGCGGCGGGCGAGCCGGGGCGCCATGATGCCGAAGAGCGCGAAGCAGAGCGGCGGTACGGAGGTGAGGACGCCTGCGACGCTGCCGCTCATGTGCAGCCCGTCCCGTACCTCTTCGAGGAGGGCGCCGAGGCTGGTGATGGCGGGACGCAGGTTGAGCGCGGCGAGGACGAGTCCGACCATGACCAGGCGCAGCAGCCACGGGGCGGGACCCTCCGCGATCCGGCCGGGCGGTTTACGCTCGGCCGCGGCCGGGTTCCGCAGGGTGGCGGCGGGGGCTTCGTGGAGGGTCGGGGTCCGTGTCTCGTCGTCGGGCATGTCGCCCATCATAGAATCATGGGATGATTGGTTGTCCAATCACGAACAAGGAGCACCATGGCGCTGACGTCTCCGCGGCGTTCGGCACTCGCCGATCAGGTGATTGCCCAGCTGAGGAACCAGATCACCTCCGGCGAGTGGCCCGTGGGTTCACGGATTCCCACCGAGCCCGAGCTGGTCGAGCAGCTGGGGGTGGCCCGCAACACCGTCCGTGAGGCGGTGCGCGCGCTCGCGCACAACGGCCTGCTGGACATCCGGCAGGGCTCCGGCACGTATGTCGTCGCCACCAGCGAGCTGGCCGGTGTGATGCACCGGCGGTTCGCCTCCGCCGACCCGCGCCACGTCGCCGAGCTGCGCTCGACGCTGGAGTCCTCGGCCGCCCGGCTGGCCGCCGTCCGGCGCACGGACCGGGATCTGCGGCAGCTCGACGCGCTGATGGCCCGGCGCGAGGAGACCTGGGCGGCGGGGGACGCGGAGGCGTTCGTGGCGGCCGACGCGACGCTGCACCTGGCCGTGGTCGCCGCCTCGCACAACGACGTGCTCACGGAGCTCTACGCGGACCTGGGCGACCTGCTGCGCGACTACCTCCGCGACGACATCGGCCCCGAGCTGCGGCCCGAGAACCACATGGACCACGCACGGCTGGTCGAGGCGATCCGGGCCGGCGACGCCGAGACCGCCGCCGCGGAGGCCGCGAGCCACGCGCTGAGCTGCCTGGTGGACCGGGTCTGAGTCCCTGGTTCCTGTCCGCAGAGTCTCGTCCGGCCGCGGACAGGCCCTAGGAGCCCGGGCGGTGGCTGACCCAGGCCGATGCGACCTCTTTCCAGCAGCGGTCGTCGAGCCGCACGGTCCGGCCGGGCTCCACCGCGACCGCCTTGCCGTCCGCGTCGACGTCCCACCAGCGGGTGCACTCGGTGTGCAGCTGCACCAGGTCGATGGAGGGGTACGGGTTGTGGCAGTACGCGATGACCCGGGAGCCCTCGACCGACGTACGGCATTCCGAGCCCGCGGGCTCGGGAGTGGGGGCGAGGGGGGCGGCGGCCCCGGAGCCGGCCCGGTTCGCCGCGTACACGCCGACAGGGGTGACGAGTCCGGCGACGGCGGCCGAGACGGCCAGCAGGGCCGAGGTTCGGCGACGCGTGGGGTGCACAGCAGTCTCCTCCCCGCAGCCTGACCAAAAGTCCGGTTCCACCACATTCTGCGGTGGATCGACCATCTTTTCGACCTGAGGCGGCGGGGCCGAGGTCCCCCGGACGCACGACGGCCGCGTACCGCCGCCGGGAGTCCCGGGGAAGCGGTACGCGGCCTTCGTGCGCGCGAAGGGGTCAGGCGCCCATCATGTGCACGCCACCGTCGACGTGGATGATCTCGCCCGTCGTCTTCGGGAAGAAGTCCGAGAGCAGCGCGACGACACCGCGGCCGGCCGGCTCCGGGTCGGACATGTCCCACGCCAGCGGGGAGCGGTGGTTCCAGACGTCCGCGAGCTCGCCGAAGCCCGGGATGGACTTGGCGGCCATGGAGCCGAGCGGTCCGGCCGAGATCAGGTTGCAGCGGATGCTGTCCTTGCCGAGGTCACGGGCGAGGTAGCGGGAGGTGGCCTCCAGCGCCGCCTTGGCCGGGCCCATCCAGTCGTACTGGGGCCAGGCGAACTGCGCGTCGAAGGTGAGGCCGACGATCGAGCCGCCCTCGCTCATCAGCGGCTTGCAGGCCATGGCGAGCGACTTCAGCGAGAACGCCGAGACGTGCATCGCGGTGGCGACCGACTCGAAGGGGGTGTTCAGGAAGTTGCCGCCGAGCGCGTCCTGCGGCGCGAAGCCGATGGAGTGCACGACGCCGTCGAGCGAACCGAGCTCGTCGCGGACCAGGCCGGCGAGGCGGTCCAGGTGCTCGTCGTTGGTCACGTCCAGCTCGATGACCTTCGCCGGCTTGGGCAGCTTCTTGGCGATGCGCTCGGTCAGCGTGGGCCGGGGCCAGGCGGTGAGAATGACCTCGGCGCCCTGCTCCTGGGCCACCTTCGCGGTGTGGAAAGCGATGGACGACTCCATCAGCACACCCGTGATGAGGATGCGCTTGCCGTCGAGAATTCCGCTCATGGTGATCAGTGACCCATGCCCAATCCGCCGTCAACGGGGATGACGGCTCCAGTGATGTACGACGCGTCGTCGGAGGCGAGGAAGCGCACGGCTGCGGCGATCTCCCCGGGCTGCGCGTAGCGGCCGAGCGGCACCTGGGCGACGATGCCCTTGCGCTGCTCCTCGGTGAGCACCTGGGTCATGTCGGTGTCGACAAACCCGGGCGCGACGACGTTGAAAGTGATGTTCCGCGAGCCGAGCTCGCGGGCCAGCGACCGGGCGAAGCCGACAAGGCCCGCCTTGGAAGCGGCGTAGTTCGCCTGTCCGGCGGAGCCGAGGAGGCCCACGACGGAGGAGATCAGGACGACACGGCCCTTCTTGGCGCGCAGCATGCCGCGGTTGGCGCGCTTGACGACCCGGAAGGTGCCGGTGAGGTTGGTGTCGAGCACCGACGTGAAGTCGTCCTCGGACATCCGCATCAGCAACTGGTCCTTGGTGATACCGGCGTTGGCGACCAGCACCTCGACGGGACCGTGCTTCTCCTCGATCTCCTTGTATGCCTGCTCCACCTGCTCGGTGTCCGTGATGTCGCAGCGGACGGCCAGGCAGCCCGCCTCGGTGAGTTCCTCGGGCGGCTCGCCGGAGCGGTAGGTGATCGCGACCTTGTCGCCGTTGTCGGCGAAAGCGCGGGCGATGGCGAGGCCGATGCCCCGGTTTCCTCCGGTGACGAGAACCGAGCGGCTCAACGGATCACCCTTTCCTTGGCGGTCTGGTACCTCGAAAACCTATCGGTACCGTGCCTTGTACGGAGAATCGCCCTCTGACAGCGCCGCCGCGTGGCCACTGTGGGGTTCCTACAGAAGAGCGCGGGGCAGGGAAACAGGACAGCGAAAAGCGAAGGCCCCGAGCGGCCGTACCCACCATGATTCACTGCGGAGACATTTGTGCAGAGGTGGAGAAGGGGAGCCCACGTGGCCCACGAGGTAGATCAGTCATTCCTGGCGCTGCCGCTGCGTGCCCTCGCCGACGCGGCGCTCGCACGCGCCCGCGCGCTCGGTGCGGTGCACGCCGACTTCCGGTTCGAGAGGGTACGCAGCGCCGGCTGGCGGCTGCGCGACGCGCGGCCCTCCGGATCGTCGGACACCACCGACCTGGGGTACGCCGTACGGGTCGTGCACGGCGGGGCGTGGGGGTTCGCGTCCGGGGTGGACCTGACCATGGACGCCGCGGCGAAGGTGGCCTCGCAGGCCGTGGCCATGGCCAAGCTGTCGGCGAAGGTGATCGCCTCCGCGGGCTCGGACGAGCGGGTGGAGCTGGCCGACGAGCCCTCGCACGGCGAACGGACCTGGGTCTCGGCCTACGACGTCGACCCGTTCTCCGTACCGGACGAGGAGAAGACGGGGCTGCTCGCCGAGTGGAGCAGCCGGCTCCTGGGCGCCGAAGGTGTCGCGCATGTCGACGCCTCGCTGATGACCGTCCACGAGAACAAGTTCTACGCGGACACCGCGGGCACCGTCACCACGCAGCAGCGGGTGCGGGTGCATCCGCAGCTCACGGCGGTCGCCGTGGACGGGACGACCGGTGAGTTCGACTCGATGCGGACCATCGCTCCGCCGGTCGGGCGCGGCTGGGAGTACCTGACGGGCACCGGCTGGGACTGGGACGCCGAGCTGGAGCGGATTCCGGGGCTGCTCGCCGAGAAGATGCGGGCGCCGAGCGTCGAGGCGGGGACGTACGACCTGGTCGTCGACCCGTCCAACCTCTGGCTGACCATCCACGAGTCGATCGGCCACGCCACCGAGCTCGACCGCGCGCTGGGCTACGAGGCGGCGTACGCGGGGACCTCGTTCGCCACCTTCGACCAGCTGGGCAAGCTGGCGTACGGCTCCCCCGTGATGAACGTGACGGGCGACCGGACCGCCGAGCACGGGCTCGCGACCATCGGGTACGACGACGAGGGCGTCGAGGCGCAGTCGTGGGACCTGGTGAAGGACGGGACGCTGGTCGGCTACCAGCTGGACCGCCGGATCGCGAAGCTGACGGGTCTGGGCCGGTCCAACGGCTGTGCCTACGCGGACTCCCCCGGCCATGTGCCGGTGCAGCGCATGGCGAACGTGTCGCTGGCGGCCGATCCCGGTGGGCTGTCCACCGAGGACCTGATCGGCGGCGTGGAGCGCGGTATCTACGTGGTCGGCGACCGGTCGTGGTCCATCGACATGCAGCGCTACAACTTCCAGTTCACCGGGCAGCGCTTCTTCCGGATCGAGAACGGCAAGCTGGCCGGCCAGCTCCGCGACGTCGCCTACCAGGCGACGACCACCGACTTCTGGGGCTCGATGGAGAAGGTGGGCGGCCCGCAGACGTACGTCCTGGGCGGCGCCTTCAACTGCGGCAAGGCCCAGCCGGGCCAGGTCGCCGCCGTCTCGCACGGCTGCCCCTCCGCCCTCTTCCGAGGCGTGAACATCCTCAACACCACGCAGGAGGCAGGACGATGAGCCGGGTCAGCAAGCCCTACGAGATCGTCGAGCGGGCCCTGGAGCTGTCCACCGCCGACGGGTGCGTCGTCATCGCCGACGAGAGCTCCTCGGCCAACCTGCGCTGGGCCGGCAACGCGCTCACCACGAACGGGGTGACCCGGGGGCGGACGCTCACCGTCATCGCCACGGTGGACGGCGCCGAGGGCACGGCATCCGGCGTGGTGTCCCGCTCGGCCGTCACCGCCGCCGATCTGGAGCCGCTCGTCCGCGCCGCCGAGGCCGCCGCCCGCGGGGCAGGTCCGGCCGAGGACGCCCAGCCGCTGGTCTCCGGCGTGCCGGTCTCCCCCGACTTCACGGACGCCCCGGCCGAGACGGACGCCGAGGTGTTCGCCGACTTCGCCCCCGCGCTCGGTGACGCCTTCGCCCGCGCCAGGGCCGGAGGCCGTGAGCTGTACGGCTTCGCCAACCACGAGATGACCTCGACGTACGTCGGTACGTCGACGGGGCTGCGGCTGCGTCACGACCAGCCGAACGGCACCCTGGAGCTGAACGCCAAGTCCCCCGACCGTTCGCGTTCGGCCTGGGCGGGCCGCTCCACCCGGGACTTCAAGGACGTCGACCCGGCGTCGCTGGACGCGGAGCTCGCGAAGCGGCTCGGCTGGGCGGAGCGCCGTATCGAACTGCCTGCCGGGCGGTACGAGACGCTGCTGCCGCCGACGGCCGTGGCCGACCTGCTGATCTACCAGCTGTGGTCGTCGACCGCGCGGGACGCCGCCGAGGGCCGGACGGTCTTCTCCAAGCCGGGCGGGGGTACGCGGATCGGCGACAAGCTGTCCGGGCTGCCGCTGACCCTGCGCAGCGACCCGCACGCGCCGGGGCTCGAATCCGCGCCGTTCGTGATCGCCCACGCCTCCGGGGACGGCGCCTCCGTCTTCGACAACGGTCTGCCGCTCGCGCCGACGGACTGGCTGAAGGACGGCAGGCTGGAGCGTCTGACCACGACACGGCACTCCGCGGGCCTGACGGGTCTGCCGGTCGCCCCGGCCATCGACAATCTGCTCCTCGACGCCGGCGGTGAGCGTTCCCTGGACGAGATGGTCGCCGCGACGACCGGCCGGGCCCTGCTGCTGACCTGCATGTGGTACATCCGGGAGGTCGACCCGGCGACGCTGCTGCTGACCGGGCTGACCCGCGACGGGGTGTATCTCGTCGAGGACGGCGAGGTCGTCGGCGAGGTGAACAACTTCCGGTTCAACGAGTCGCCCGTCGATCTGCTGTCGCGGGCCACGGAAGCGGGCCGTACGGAGAAGACGCTGCCGCGCGAGTGGGGCGACTGGTTCACCCGGGCCGCCATGCCGGCGCTCCGGATCCCGGACTTCAACATGAGCTCGGTCAGCCTCGGCGTATGACCGCCCTAGACTGACCGGTGCCATTCCACACGAGTAGAGGAGACACGGAACCGTGACGGACATCGTCGACGAGCTGAAGTGGCGCGGGCTGTTCGCCCAGTCCACTGACGAGGACGCACTGCGCAAGGCTCTCGCGGACGGTCCGGTCACGTTCTATTGCGGCTACGACCCCACCGCGGCCAGTCTGCACGTCGGGCACCTGGTCCAGGTGCTCACCATGCGCCGGCTCCAGCAGGCCGGGCTCCGGCCGCTGGCTCTGGTGGGCGGGGCGACGGGTCAGATCGGTGACCCGCGCCCGACCGCCGAGCGCACGCTGAACGACCCGGAGACGGTCGCCGCCTGGGTGGCGCGGCTGCGGGCCCAGATCGAGCCGTTCCTGTCCTTCGAGGGCGAGAACGCGGCGGTCATGGTGAACAACCTGGACTGGACCGCCGGCCTGTCGGCGATCGAGTTCCTGCGGGACATCGGCAAGCACTTCCGCGTCAACAAGATGCTCACGAAGGACTCCATCGCCCGGCGTCTGGAGTCCGACGAGGGCATCAGCTACACCGAGTTCAGCTACCAGCTGCTCCAGAGCATGGACTTCCTGGAGCTGTACCGGCGCTACGGCTGCACCTTGCAGCAGGGCGGCAGCGACCAGTGGGGCAACCTCACGGCGGGCCTCGACCTGATCCACCGCCTGGAGCCGGGTGCCGCGGTGCACGCGCTGGCGACGCCGCTGATGGTGAAGGCGGACGGGACGAAGTTCGGCAAGTCCGAGAGCGGCGCCGTCTGGCTCGACGCGGAGATGACGACGCCGTACGCCTTCTACCAGTTCTGGCTGAACGCGGACGACCGGGACATCTCGCGGTACATGCGCATCCTCAGCTTCCGGAGCCCCGAGGAGCTCGAGGAGCTGGAGAAGCTGACCGAGGAGCGTCCGCAGGCCCGTTCCGCGCAGCGTGCGCTGGCCGAGGAACTGACCACGCTGGTGCACGGTGGCGAGCAGTGCGCCGCCGTCATCGCCGCGTCGAAGGCGCTCTTCGGCCAGGGTGACCTGGCCGAGCTGGACGAGGCGACGTTGAGCGCCGCGCTCTCCGAGGTGCCCCACGCGCGGGTCACCGAGCTCGGCCCGCTGGTCGACCTGCTGGTCGAGGTCGGTCTGGCACCGAGCAAGTCGGGTGCCCGCCGGACGGTCAAGGAGGGCGGCGCCTACGTGAACAACGTGAAGGTCGCGGACGGCGAGAGCGCTCCGGCCCACGAGGAACTGCTGCACGGACGCTGGCTGGTACTGCGCCGGGGCAAGAAGAACCTGGCGGCCATCGAGGTCACGGCCGGCTGACACCGGTACGGACCGCGTCCGCACCGTCGGACCACAGAACACAGCGGCCGGACACGCCCAGGCGTGTCCGGCCGCTGTGCTGCGCGCACGAACGGGTCAGGTCCGCTGTCTTCCGCTGCGGATCGAGGTCCAGAGCATGTCTCCCACACCGACCACGGCCACGGCGCCGATGAGTTGGAGCACGTGGCGCGTCCAGTCGATTCCCTTGGTGTCATTGACACCGATCCAGGTCGCGACGGCGTTGCCGAGGACGCTGCCGATGATGCCGAACACGGTCGTCAGCCAGAGGGGGATCTCCTGCTTCCCGGGCAGGATCGCCTTCGCGATCAGACCGAGCACCAGGCCCACGATGATTGCCCACAACCAGCCCATTTCGCCTCCTCGTGCGGCGCAGTCTGCGCACGTCCGGCCAGTCTCGGCCCGCCGCCCCCGCGCCGCATGCCGGACGGGTCCGTACGTGGCGCCCGTACATGGCTCCGCGCGGACGGGCCCGACCCGGTCTCGAACCCTGCGCGTCCCCGGCGTACCGTAGAGGCGGCCCGGTCCGGGGAGCGTCCGGCACAGCGATCTGGTGGTGGAACATGATGCGGAAGCGGAGCGGCGCGGAGGTCTTCCGTATCACGGGGGCGCGCCAGGGTCTCGCCGAGGACGTGCGGGGCAGGCAGCGGCGCTATGTGATCTCGATGTCCGTGCGGACCGTCTCGGTGGTCCTGTCGGCCGTGCTGTGGAACGTCGAGCGGCATGTGGCCATCGTGGCGCTGGCCCTGGGTGTGCTGCTCCCCTACGTGGCGGTCGTCATCGCCAACGCGGGCCGGGAGAACGCCACTTCACTTCCTTCGACCTTCGTTCCCGCGCCGGTGCTGCCCGCTCTGGAGGCCGCTCCGGTGGCGGGTCCGGCGAAGGCCGAAGGGGAAGCGGGACCGGCCGGGGAGACCCCTCGTCCGCACGCGCACGGCTGATCCGTCGACGCCTCGGAAGCTCAGGAAAAGCTCAGATCAATCATGAGGTTCCGGTGCACCGCACCCCGGTCCCCATGGCATACTTCGTACGCGCTCCGCATCCCCCGTCGGAGCGACGGACCGACGCCGGGCAGCTCCCCCCGTGGCTGCTCGGCGTCGCCTTTTCTCCGGCGGGGATGTGTCGGTCGGCCGCCCGAACAGCTGACTTAGGGTTGAGCCCGTGAACATCTTCGAGACCCACGCCGAGAGCGAATCCGCGACGCCGATCTGTTCCGCCAAGGGCTGTCGCGCCGACGCCGTGTGGGTGCTCGCCTGGAACAACCCGAAGCTCCACACCCCTGAGCGCCGCAAGACCTGGCTGGCCTGCGACGAGCACCGGGAGCACCTTTCCTCGTTCCTCGGCGTACGCGGATTCCTGAAGGACGTCGTGACCCTGGCGGAGTGGGAGTCCTCAGCCGCCGATGGCTGACATCGGGCGGTCGGGCTGGAGGAAGGACGGGTCGTCCAGTCCGGAGCCGGCCTTCTTGCCCCACATCGCGAGCTTCCAGATCCTGGCGATCTCCTCGTCGGGGGCCGTCGAGCGCAGGGCGCCGCGCAGGTCCGTCTCCTCGCGGGCGAAGAGGCAGGTGCGGATCTGACCGTCGGCGGTGAGCCGGGTGCGGTCGCAGGCCCGGCAGAAGGGCCGGGTGACGGAGGCGATGACCCCCACGCGGTGCGGTCCGCCGTCCACGGTCCAGCGCTCGGCCGGCGCGGAACCCCGCTCGTCCTCGCCCTCGGCGGTGAGGGTGAAGCGCGTGCGCAGCGAAGCCAGGATGTCGCCGGCTGTGATCATCCCGTCCCGCTTCCAGCCGTGCTGGGCGTCGAGCGGCATCTGCTCGATGAAGCGGAGCTCGTAGTCGTGGGCGACGGCCCAGGCCAGCAGCTCCGGTGCCTCGTCGTCGTTGAGTCCGGGCATCAGGACGGAGTTGACCTTGACCGGGGTGAGGCCGGCGTCGCGGGCGGCTTCGAGTCCGTCGAGCACGTCCTGGTGGCGGTCACGGCGGGTGAGCGTCTTGAAGACGTCGGGGCGCAGGGTGTCCAGGGAGACGTTGACCCGGTCCAGCCCGGCCGCCTTGAGGGCGGCAGCGGTGCGCTTGAGTCCGATGCCGTTGGTCGTGAGCGACATTCTGGGGCGGGGCTCCAGGGCGGCGCACTGCTCGACGATGGAGACGAGGCCCGGGCGGAGCAGCGGCTCGCCACCGGTGAAGCGGACTTCCGTGATGCCGAGGTCGGTGACGGCGATCCGGATGAGCCGGACGATCTCGTCGTCACTGAGCAGTTCGGTCTTGGAGAGCCACTGCAGACCCTCTTCGGGCATGCAGTAGGTACACCGCAGATTGCACTTGTCCGTCAGTGATACGCGCAGGTCGGTGGCGACCCGGCCATAGGTGTCGATGAGCACTGTGGGCCCCCTCCCCCGGTGGTGTCCCGCGGTTGCGGTTCTGACAGTTCCGAGACTACGCGAGACCTATGACATCGACGGGGGCCCGTTTGCCACGAGGCGCGGCGCGGCCGCGTCGTAGGACTCTACGACGCGGCCGGGCCGGCAGTGCGGGGCGGAGGCGGAACGGCTCGGTGAATTCCTTCTCTCAGTGGGCTCCGACGCCGGTGAGGGACTTGACCTCCAGCTCGGCGTACTTGCCCTTGTCGGGCTCCTCCTTCGAGATCAGGGAGCCGATCCAGCCGAGCAGGAAGCCCAGCGGGATGGAGATGAGACCGGGGTTCTCCAGCGGGAACCAGGAGAAGTCGACGTCCGGGAACATCGAGGAGGGCTTGGAGGAGACGACCGGCGAGAACAGCACCAGCAGGACGGAGGAGGCGAGCCCTCCGTAGATCGACCACAGGGCGCCCTGGGTGGTGAAGCGCTTCCAGAAGAGGCTGTAGAGGATCGTCGGCAGGTTGGCCGAGGCGGCGACCGCGAAGGCGAGGGCGACCAGGCCGGCGACGTTCATGTCGCGGGCGAGCGCGCCGAGCGCGATGGAGACGACACCGATGGCGACGGTCGCCCAGCGTGCGGCGCGGACCTCCTCCTTCTCGGTGGCCTTGCCCCTGCGGATGACGTTGGCGTAGATGTCGTGCGCGAAGGACGAGGACGACGCCAGGGTCAGTCCGGCGACGACGGCCAGGATGGTGGCGAAGGCGACCGCGGAGATCACCGCGAGCAGGATGGCGCCGCCGGTGGAGCCCGCACCGCCGCCGATCTCCAGGGCGGCCAGCGGGGCCGCCGTGTTGCCCGCCTTGTTCGACGCGATGATGTCGTCGGGCTTGAGCAGGGCCGCCGCACCGAAGCCGAGCACGATCGTCATCAGGTAGAAGGCGCCGATGATGCCGATGGCCCAGTTCACGGACTTACGGGCGGCCTTGGCCGTGGGCACGGTGTAGAAGCGGATCAGGATGTGCGGCAGGCCCGCGGTGCCGAGGACCAGGGCGATGCCGAGCGAGATGAAGTCCAGCTTCGAGGTGCCGGTGGCGCCGTACTTCAGGCCGGGCTCCAGGAAGGCCGTGCCCTTGCCGCTGTTGCTCGCGGCGGTGCCGAGCAGGTCCGAGATGTTGAAGTTGAACTTCAGCAGGATCAGGAAGGTGATGAGCAGGGTGCCCGCGATGAGCAGGACGGCCTTGACCATCTGCACCCAGGTGGTGCCCTTCATGCCGCCGATGGTGACGTACACGATCATGAGCAGGCCGACCAGGGCGACGATCGCGATCTTGCCGCCGTCGCTGGTGATGCCGAGCAGCAGGGACACCAGGACGCCGGCGCCGGCCATCTGCGCCAGCAGGTAGAAAATCGAGACGACGATCGTCGACGTACCCGCCGCGGTCCGGACGGGGCGCTGGCGCATGCGGTAGGCGAGGACGTCGCCCATCGTGTACCGGCCGGAGTTGCGCAGCGGCTCGGCGACCAGGAGCAGGGCGACGAGCCATGCGACGAGGAAGCCGATGGAGTACAGGAAGCCGTCGTACCCGAAGAGGGCGATGGCTCCCGCGATGCCGAGGAAGGACGCGGCGGACATGTAGTCGCCGGAGACGGCGAGGCCGTTCTGGAAGGCGGTGAACTGGCGTCCGCCCGCGTAGAAGTCCGAGGCGCTCTTGGTCTGGCGGCCTGCCCAGACGGTGATGACGAGGGTCGCCACGACGAACACCGCGAACAGCGTGATGATCAGCGGCCGGTGCTCGCTCGCGCCTTCGGCGGCGAGCTGGACGCTGGGGTGGGCGAGAGCGGCGGCGCTCATGCGTCGGCCTCCATACGGGACTTGATCGCTGCGGCCTTCGGGTCGAGCTGGCTGGAGGCGTGGCGCGAGTAGAGCCAGGCGATGAGGAAGGTGGTGACGAACTGGAGGAGCCCGAAGACGAGGGCCACGTTGATGTTGCCCACGACCTTGGTACCCATGAAGTCGCCGGCGTAGTTGGACATCAGCACGTACAGCAGATACCAGAGCACGAAGGCGATGGTCAGAGGGAAGGCGAAGGAGCGGTGCGAGCGGCGCAGTTCACCGAACTCCGGGCTTTCCTGCACCTCGATGAACGCCTCGGTGGTGGGTTGGACGGGGCCCGTTCCGATCTTGGTCGGCGGGGGTGCATCGGTAGCCACGGAATCTCCTCGCGACGCGGGTGCGGTGGTGGTGGGAAGGGTGTTCTTCAAGGGGGACCTCTGTGTCGGGAGTCTGCGGATACGACTCCCTGACAACGGCACGGAGAGCGGCGCGAAGCGGTTCACCACCGCTCTCGTTGTCTCCGGCTCACCTCTTCGGCCGCATGTCCGTCACGACACGCTTCGAACTCACTTGCCCTTAGTCATTGATGCGCCGGGATGATCAGAGATAACTTCACTCGTCATGTACGCGACCGCACACACCCCGTGTCCGGTCGCCTGACACGGATGATGTGGAGAACCCATGGCTCATCTGGCATCCAGACGGACACGCGCACTCGCGCTGCCCGTCGGACTTGCACTCACCGCCTCGCTGGGCTTCCTCCCGACGGCGGTGGCCTCGGCCGCGCCGACGGACGGGCAGTCCACCGCCGCGGTCACGACCGACGGGCCCAAGCTGTCCTACGTCGTCAACACCAAGGCCGGCTACGGCTCGGCGAAGCAGGTCAAGAAGGCCATAGCCGCCGCGGGCGGCACGATCGTCATCTCGTACGACCAGATCGGCGTCATCGTCGTCCACTCGCAGAACCCGGACTTCGCGAAGACGATCCGTCAGGTCAGGGGCGTCTCGTCGGCCGGTGCCACGCGCACCAACCCGATCGTGCCCCAGGCGACGAACGACGTGGGCACTGCCGCCCAGGCGCTCTCCGCCGACGAGGCGGCTGCCGCGGCGGCCGACGCGACGGCGGACCAGGACCCGCTCGAGCCCCTGCAGTGGGACCTGCCCGCCATCAAGGCGGACAAGGCCCACGCGATCTCGCAGGGCAGCCAGAGGGTCACCGTCGGCGTCATCGACACGGGCGTCGACGACACGCACCCCGACCTCGCGCCGAACTTCGACCGCGCGGCCTCGGCGAACTGTGTGACCGGTGCGCCGGACACCACCGAGGGTTCCTGGCGGCCGATGGCCGGCGAGAGCGACCACGGCACGCACGTCGCCGGAACCATCGCGGCGGCGAAGAACGGCATCGGTGTGACCGGTGTCGCGCCCGGCGTCAAGGTTTCCGGTATCAAGGTGTCGACCCCGAGCGGCTTCTTCTACAGCGAGGCCGTCGTGTGCGGCTTCATGTGGGCCGCCGAAAAGGGCATCGAGGTGACCAACAACAGTTATTACACCGACCCGTGGCTGTTCAACTGCAAGAACGACCCGGACCAGAGCGCCCTGGTCGAGGCGGTCGGCCGTGCCTCCCGCTACGCGGAGCGCAAGGGCACCGTCAACGTCGCGGCCGCCGGTAACTCGGACCACGACCTGGCCGTCGACGCGATAGAGGACACGACGAGCCCGAACGACACCACGCCGGTGACCCGCACGATCAACCCGGCGGAGTGCCTCGACATCCCGACCCAGCTGCCGGGCGTCGTGACCGTCGCCGCGACGGGCGCGAAGGCTCTGAAGTCCTCCTACTCGAACTACGGTCTCGGCGTCATCGACGTGGCCGCCCCCGGTGGCGACTCGACGGTGTACCAGCCGCCGACGGCGCCTGCCGTCAACGGACGCATCCTGTCCACGACGGTGGGCGGTGGCTACAACTACAAGGCCGGTACGTCCATGGCGTCCCCGCATGTCGCGGGTGTCGTGGCCCTGATCAAGTCGGCCCACCCGTACGCCTCGGCGTTCGAGGTGAAGGCGAGGCTGGCGCACCAGGCGGACGCCACCGCGTGCGGTGCGCCGTACGACATCAACGGTGACGGCACGGTCGACGCGGTCTGCGAGGGCTCCACGAACTACAACGGCTTCTACGGAGCCGGAATCGTGGACGCGCTGGACGCCGTCCGCCGCTGATCCGCCGGATGACATGAGGAAGGGCCGGGGACGGCGGTCCCCGGCCCTTCCTGCTGTTCAGACGGTCACGGCTTGATGAGCACCTTCAGCGCCGTACGGTCGTCCATCGCCTTGTAGCCTCCGGGCACCCCGTCGAGACCGACGGTGAGGTCGAAGACCGGCGAGGGGTCGATCGTGCCGTCCAGGACGTCGGGCAGCAGCTCCGGGATGTACGTGCGCACGGGGGCCACCCCGCCGCGCAGCGTGATGTTCCGGTCGAACATGACGTCGAGGTCCAGGCCGGTGGCGCTGCCGTGCGGGACGCCGACGTAACCGATGGCGCCGCCGTCGCGGACGATGTCGATCGCCGTACGCATCGACTGCTCGGTGCCGACGGCCTCGATCACGGCGTGGGCACCTTCGCCTCGGGTCAGTTCCCGCACGGCCGCGAGGGCAGCTTCGCCGCGCTCGGCGACGACGTCCGTGGCGCCGAAGGCGCGGGCGATGTCCGTACGGGCGGTGTGGCGGCCGAGGGCGATGATCCGCTCGGCGCCGAGCCGCTTGGCGGCCATGACGCCGCACAGGCCGACCGCTCCGTCACCGACGACGGCGACCGTGCTGCCGGGCTTCACGCCCGCGCCGACGGCGGCGTGGTGGCCCGTGCCCAGCACGTCGGAGAGGGCGAGGAGCGCGGTGAGCAGGTGGTCGTCGGACGCGGCGGCGGCCGGGAGCTTGACGAGGGTTCCGTCGGCGAACGGGACCCTGACCGCCTCTCCCTGGCCGCCGTCGGAGCCGACCGACCCCCAGAAGCCGCCCTGCGGGCACGAGGTGGTGAGGCCCTCCGCGCAGTACGTGCAGGTGCCGTCGGACCAGACGAACGGGGCGACGACGAGGTCACCGGCGGCGAAGCCGTTGACCCCGGAGCCCGCCTCCTCGACGATGCCGAGGAACTCGTGCCCGATGCGCTGGCCGGGCTGCCGGGCGGACTCTCCTCGGTACGCCCACAGGTCGCTGCCGCAGATGCAGGCCCGCAGGACGCGCAGGATCACGTCGGTGGGCTGCTGGATCGTCGGGTCCGGCACCTCCTGCACGCGGATGTCGTGGGGAGCGTGGATGACGGTGGCGCGCATGCGTGGGAACCTTCGCTGATCTCAGATGCTGATACTCCGCTCACGGTACGCCTCCGTGCCGCCCTCCGGGGAATCCGCCCGGTGGGCGAGGACCCCCGTGGTCAGGAGGTACTGCGCCGCGATGTACGTCAGCATGACCCAGAAGTCCGGGGCGGGCAGTTGCGGCCAGTCCGCGATGCCGGTGGCGATCAGCGCGTCGGAGAGCAGGAAGAGCGCCCCGCCGAGCGCCGCGGCCCGCCCCGCGGTGCCCGCCCGCCAGGCCATGGCGGTGAGCAGCAGGCTGTATCCGGTCAGCGGGATCCGCAGGTCGGCCGGCAGGCTCGGCCAGATCAGCACGAGGAAGCCGGTGAGCACGAGCGCGTACCCGGCGCCGGCGGTCACGGAGCCGCGGGCGCGGCCGAACAGGCGCAGGTAGCAGATGTGCCCCGCCGCGAAGGAGCCCATGCCGAGGAGGAAGGCGAGGTCGTCGTCGGGCAGCAGGAGCGTGTCGCCGCCCCATCCGAAGAGCAGCGCGGCGACGAGCAGCCGGGGGCCGCGGCGGGCCGCGGCGTACGCGGCGAGGAGCGGCATCAGCAGGGGCTTGGCGACGAGGTGCGCGAGGGGGATGTCCGCCAGCAGCCCGAGGAGGTCGACCACGGCCGCGGCGAGGAAGGCGATGAGCAGGGGCCGGGCGAGCCGGTCCCCGCGCCGCGGTGCCGGGGCGCTCATCGGGTGGCCTCCGCGGCGGGGGCCTGGACTCCGGTGGGTGCCGCCCCGGTGGACACGGTTCCCGTCGCGGGCTGCCAGCCCGGACCGCGGAAGACGCGGCCGGCGCGCTCGCGCCAGGTGTGCGCCGCCCGGACGTCACGGGCGATCGCCGCGTACTCGTGGGTCGCCACGCGCAGCGGGTTGTTCGTGGCGATGTTCTTGGTCAGGCCGAAGACGGGCCGCTCGGTCTCGGGGGTGAACGAGCGGAACAGCCGGTCCCAGACGATCAGGATGCCGCCGAAGTTGCGGTCCAGGTAGCCGCCCTGCGAGGCATGGTGCACCCGGTGGTGGGACGGCGTGTTCAGGACGTACTCGAAGGGCCTGGGCAGTTTGTCGACGCGCTCGGTGTGCACCCAGAACTGGTAGACGAGGTTGACCGCGGAGCAGAAGGCGAGCGCCGCCGGATGGACGCCGAGGGCGATGAGCGGGACGTAGAACGGCCAGACGGTCAGCGAGGTCCAGGGCTGGCGCAGTGCGGTGGTGAGGTTGAACTTGCGGCTGGAGTGGTGGACCACGTGGCAGGCCCAGAGGAGCCGGATGACGTGGTGGCCGCGGTGGGACCAGTAGTAGAAGAAGTCCTGGGCGAGCAGCATCAGCAGGACGGTCCACCACAGGACGGGGACGCGGAGCGGGGTCAGCTCGTAGACCGCGGTGTAGATGGCGACGATGGGTATCTTCCACAGCAGGTCGAAGACCAGGCTGCCGAGTCCCATGGTGACGCTGGTCGCGGCGTCCTTGGCGTCGTATCCGGCGGCGTCCTCATCCGGATGGAACCGGTAGCTGACCATTTCGACCACGGTGAGCAGGACGAAGGCCGGTATTGACCACAGCACGACATCGGGCAGGTTCGGCTCCATGCGAGCACCGTAGATGCGCTGGTCGGCCTGCGGCTAGACGTTGTTACCCACAAGTATGCGAGACGTGGCGTCAGCAGTCTTTGGTGACTTCTGCCAAGAGGGCCGACTACACGCCCGCCGCCCCGAGCAACGCCCCCGCCCCGTAGGTGACCGCCATCGCCACCGCTCCCCCTCCCATGTTCCGCAGGATCGCCGGCCCCGGCGCCGCGTCCCCCAGCCGGGCGCTCCACCAGCCGGTCAGCGCCAGGGCGGCCAGCACCGCCAGCACCGTGACCGGCAGCCGGAGCGAGGAGGGCGGCAGCACGATCGCCAGCAGGGGCAGCAGCGCCCCCACCGTGAACGCCAGGAAGCTCGCGCCCGCCGCGTGCCAGGGGTTCGTCAGGTCGTCGGGGTCGATACCCAGCTCGACCTCGGCGTGGGCGCGCAGGGCGTCGCGTTCGGTGAGCTGGAGGGCGGCCTCCCTGGCCACTTCCCTGCTGAGGCCCTTGCCCTCCAGGAGGCCGGTGAGTTCGGCGAGTTCGGCTTCGGGAGTCTCCGACAGCTCCCGCCGCTCCGTCGCCAGCGCGGCCTTCTCCGAGTCGCGCTGGGTGGATACGGAGACGTACTCGCCCGCCGCCATCGACATGGACCCGGCCAGCAGCCCGGCCAGACCCGCCGTGAGCAGGGCGCTGCGGTCGCTGGTGGCCCCGGCGACGCCCACGACGAGGCCCGCGGTGGAGACGATGCCGTCGTTGGCGCCGAGGACCGCGGCGCGCAGCCAGTTCAGCCGTGCGCCGAGTCCCTTGCCGTGGGCTTCGTCGTGAACCTCGGTGTCCGTCACCCGGGGATGGTCTCACTCCGGCCTCTCACCAGACGCGGACCGACCCGCCCGGTGCGAAGGCGGGACTGGTGGCGTCGGCCGGGACCTCCTCCAGCGGCTCCGCGATCTCCTCGACCGTCGGGCCCGCCTTCGCCGCGATCAGGTCGAGCGCGGCGAGGTCGAAGCCGTAGACGCGGGCGGCGTTGCCGCCGGCCATGGCCGCGATCTCGTGCCGCGGCAGCCCCGCGTACGCGATGCGCAGACCTTCCCTGGAGTACGGGGCGGTGCCTTCGTCGTGCGGGTAGTCGCTGCCCCACATAATCTTGTCGAGGCCGATCCGGTCACGCAGCGGCACCTCGTGCGGACGCATGAAACTGGCGCCGACGAAGCAGTTGTCGCGCCACACCTCGCCGGGGCTGTTCCCCATCGAAGCCGCCAGCCCCGCACCGAACTTGGACTCCGCGGTGGCCGCGCGCGAGGCCGCGGCCACGAGACGCCCGTGGTAGTAGTCGAGCATCTCCACGACGCCCGGGATCCAGCCGGAGCCCTGTTCGGTGAGGACCAGCTTCAGACCGGGATGGCGGCGGAAGGCCCCGCCGAAGATCAGGTGCCACAGCGCCCGGTGCGAGAACCACGTGGTCTCCACCATGAAGACGGCGCGCGCCGCCGGTTCGTCGCCGAGCGGCGGGGAGGCCGACCCGCCGTGATGGTTCACCGGTACGTCCAGTTCCTCGCAGACCGCCCACAGGGGGTCGTACACCTGGGAGTAGAGCTCGGGGACGCCCGAGCCCGGCGGTGCGCCCGGCAGCAGGATGCCTCCGGTGAGGCCGGCCTCCTTGGTGCGGCGGACCTCGCGCACCGCCTCCGCCGGGTCGTTGAGGAGGATCTGGGCGACGCCCGCGCGCCGGCCGGGAGCCTGTGCGCAGAAGTCGGCGAGCCAGCGGTTGTGGGCGCGCAGGCCCGCCCAGCGCTGTTCGTACTCCTCCCGGGTGGGTGCGGGGGCCATCAGGGAGGCGGAGGGGAAGAAGGGCGGAATGGTGTTGGGGAAGACGACCTCGGCGACGATGCCGTCCGCCTCCAGTTCGGCGAGGCGGCGGGCGGAGTTCCAGTTGCGGTCGGCGGTGTCCGCCACCAGGTCCTCGTACGGATTGACGTACGACGCCGCCCAGGCGTCGAAGTCGGCGTGGTGCTTCGACTCCAGGTACGGCTTGTAGTCGAGGAGGTCGGCGCCCGCGTGGCAGTCGGCGGAGATGACGGTGTAGCGCTCGGTCATGACGCCCCCAGCACCGGGAAGTCGTGGCCGGTCAGCCAGTGGCGGCCCACGTCGCGCGAGCGCGCCCACGACGCCTCGACCGCCGTCTGGTCGTCGCTCTGGCCCAGGTCCTGCGGGGTCGGGCCGATGCGCCGGGCCAGCGGGGCGAGTTTCGCCGTGTCGAAACCGAAGACCTCGGCCGCGGCCAGGCCCAGCATCCGGCGGGTCTCGGCGACCGGGATGTCGTGGAAGGTGTTGCGCAGCCACTGGGCGGTGCCGGGCCAGGTGCCTTCGGGGTGGGGGAAGTCGCTGCCCCAGAGGATGTTGTCGACGCCTATCTCGTACCGCTGGGCCAGTTCGCGGCGTTTGGTGTTGGTGGCGCAGACGAAGACCTGGCGGTCGAGGTACTCGTGCGGCGGGCGCTTCAGTTCGGCGAACGGGGAGAGCTTCTTGCCGCCGTGCGCGCCCAGGTAGAGGCGGTCCATGAACCACAGGAGGTTCGGCAGCCACCAGCAGCCCGACTCGGCGACCCCGAACTTCAGCCCGGGGTGGCGCTCGAAGACGCCCGACCAGAGCAGGAACCAGAGGGGGCGCGAGGGCCACCAGGTGACCTCGGAGACGTAGATGCCGAGATGGTCGCCGTACTCGTGGCGCGGGGCCGCGCCGGAGTGGGTGAGGACCGGCATCGCCGTCTCGGCCGCCGCCGCCCACACGGGGTCGTAACGGCGGTCGTGGTACGGGGCCTTGTCCACCCACATCGAGGGGATCATCAGCGCCCCGAGCCCGGACTCCTTGGCCCGGTGGATCTCGGCGACGACCCGGCCGACCTCGCCGGTGACGGGTAACAGGGCCACTCCGCAGTGGCGTTCGGGGTGCTGGGAGACGAACTCGGCGAGCCAGCGGTTGTGCGCCTGCGCACCCGCCATGCCGAGTTCGGGGTCCTGGTCGCCGGAGAGCCCGAGGCCGACGCCGAAGGGCGCGGCGGTGCGGCTGTCCACGGCATCGGCGTCGGGGAAGACGACCTCGGCGGCCACCCCGTCGCCGTCGAGTTCCTTGAGCCGCTGCGTGACGTCCCAACCTCCCCTGAGGCCCTCCTCGTTGTCGTGGAACCACTGGTCGGCGAAGGCTTCGTTGCGTACGCCGAGCCGGGTCATCTCCTCACGGCGGCGGTCGCGGCCGGCCAGGAACTCGTCGAAATCGCGGTGGAAGCGGGAATCCAGGTAGGGCCGGTACTCCTCGGTGGGCAGCCCGGCGTGGCAGTCGGAGGAGATGATCAGGTACGGGTCCGTCATCGCTTGCTCCTCGGTGGGGACGGTCCGGTCAGTCGAGTACGAAGCTCTCCAGGTAGGCCGGGTTCGCGCGGTCGAGCATGGACCGGGACCTGGCACGGATCTGCTGGTCGCTGTGCTCGCTCGGCGGCAGCATCCAGAAGCGGTCGGCGCGGATGCCGTCCACGACGGTCTGCGCGACCTCGTCGACGTGCGTGAACTCCACCTCCTGGCCCGCCGCTCTCATGGCGGCCTCCCATTGGCCGAGGTTGCGGTACGGGGTCCTGCGGGGCTTCTCCTTGGCGTACCGCTCCGGGCGGTTGCGGTGCGACTCCCACAGGCCGGTGCGGAGCATGTGCGGGCCGGGGAAGAGCACCGAGGCGCCGACGTGCGCGCCGTCCGCGCGGAGGTGGGCGTAGAGCGACTCGGTCATGGTGACCACGGCGGCCTTCGTGACGGCGTACACGGAGGCGGTGGGCAGCGGGGCGATCCCGCCGTCGCCGGACGAGGTGTTGACGACATGGCCGGGGCCGCCGCCCTCGATCATGCGGGGCACGAACGCCTGGATGCCGTGGAAGACACCCCACACGTTGACGGCGAACGCCCACTTCCAGTCGTTCGGTTCGTGCTCCCACATGCGGCCCTCGGCCCCGGAGCCGACCCCCGCGTTGTTGCAGAGCACATGGACGGCGCCGAACGTCTCGTACGCGGAGTCGGCGAGCGCTTCGACGGAGTCGCGTTCCCCGACGTCGGTGATCCGGGCCAGCACCTGGGCGCCGCCCTCGGTCAGTTCGTCGGCCGCCTTGCGCAGCGCCTCCTCCTCGACGTCGGCGAGGACGACCTTCAGCCCCTCCCCGGCGAACCTCCGGGCCATGGCGAGCCCGATGCCGCTCGCGGCGCCCGTGACGACGGCGACCTGCCCCTCCTCCAGCCTCATCGGACGCTCTCCTCGGGCGGACCGTCGAGGATCTGCTGCGGATCGTCGTAACGCTGGTGGATGTACGGGAGCAGCGCCTCGGCGCTCACCCGCTCGACGGCCCTGCCGCTCTGGTCGCTGGTCTTCTCGCCGAGCGTGATCCCGATCAGGCGGAGTACGGGGAGGTCGGCGACCGGGTCGTAGACCGATTCGCGCAGCACCACGTCGCCGGTGATCCGCTCCAGTTTGCGGACCTTCTCGTGGCGGGTGCAGTGGATCAGGACGGGGTCGCCGTCGAAGCCCTCGCCGTCGACGGCGGGCAGGAACTTGAAGTAGAAGTCGAGCTTCGTCTCCGGCTCGGGGAGGGGGAGCGGTCCGTCGACCGCGCCGCGCACCTCGACGAACGCGATGCCGTGCCGGGCGAGCGCGGCCCTGACGACGAGACCTTCGCGTTCGACGGTGACCTCGCCCAGTTTCTTCGGTTCGCCGAAGACCTCGCGGCCACCGGTCAGCGCCCGCTCGTGGGTCATCGGCATGACGAGCGGATACCAGCCCTCGTGCCCGTCGTGCACGGCGGCGACGGCGACGGAGCCCGCGCCGAGCGGATAGCCGGGGAGGTCGACCTTGCTGATGTTGGCGCGCACCAGAGGGCGTTCGGCCGGTTTCAGGGGCGGCGGGAGGACGGCCGCCACGGCGTCGGGGTCGCTCTCCCAGAGGGCGACCACACCGGTGGACCAGATGTCGGGGAGCCGGGAGCCGGCCGCGCGGGCCTCCGCGATCTCGGCCCCGGTGCGCGCGCCGTACCGTACACGTGCCATGTCGTACCACCCTTCGTCGGTAGCCTGTAACACAGTTACACCGGGAGCCGTGAAGGGTAAAGAGCCGTGCACGTACGAGAACGGGGAGCTCCATGCCACGCACCGCCCTGACACGCGCGGAGGTGCTCGACGCCGCCGCGGCCCTCGTCGTGCGGGACGGGCCCGGCTCGCTCACCATGCGCAGCCTCGCCACGGAGCTCGGCACCGCGGTCACCTCGATCTACTGGCACGTCGGCAACCGCGAATCGCTCCTGGACGCCCTGGTGGAACGCACCGTCCAGGAGATGGGCGCGATCCGTCCCACCGGCCGCACCCCGGTCGCCCGGGTCGTCTCCATCGCCCGCGGCCTGCGGCGCGAACTGCGCGACCGTCCCCATCTGATCGCGATGGTCCACGAACGCGGACTGACGGAGCGGATGTTCCTGCCTGCCCAGCAGGCCCTGGTCCACGAGGTGCACGCCGCGGGGCTGCGCGGCGCCCGGGCCGCCGAGGCGGTTCGCGCCGTGCAGTTCCAGGTCGTCGGCTTCCTGCTCGTCGAGCGCAACCGTGAGCGCTCACCGGTCCAGTCGCCGGGCGAGGAGGAGCTGTGGGCCACGGCCGCCGGGCACGATCCGGCGCTGGCGCGGGCGCTGGCCCGGCCTGCCGACCCGGAGCGGTTGTTCACCGTCTCCGTACGCGCGTTGGCGCAGTCCCTGATCGGCTCCGGCCCCGGTCCGGAGACCGCCGAATAGGGACTGTCGGTCCCGGCCCGTATTCTCTGTGACCATGCTCGACGACCGCCAGACTGCAGCGCCGTGGCCGACCGCCTACCCACAGGGGTACGCGGTCGTCGACGTGGAGACCACCGGACTCGCGCGCGACGACCGGATAGTGTCCGCCGCCGTCTACCGGCTGGACGCCCAGGGCAACGTCGAGGACCACTGGTACACGCTGGTCAATCCCGAGCGGGACCCCGGCCCCGTCTGGATCCACGGGCTGACCAGCGATGTCCTGGAAGGCGCCCCACTCTTCCCCGAGGTGGCCGCGGAGTTGTCCGCGCGGCTCGCGGACCGGGTGCTCGTCGCGCACAACGCCGCGTTCGACTGGTCGATGATCGCCCGGGAGTACGCACGCGCCTCCGTCGTCGCCCCCGTCGAACAGCGGCTGTGCACCATCGCCCTCTCCAAGGAACTGCGGCTCCCGCTGCCCAACCACAAGCTGGAGTCGCTCGCCGCGCACTACGGCGTGGTGCAGCAGCGCGCCCACCACGCGCTCGACGACGCCCGGGTGCTCGCCGAGGCGTTCCGCCCGAGCCTGCACGCGGCGGCTCTCGGAGGCGTACGACTGCCGCTCCTGGAGTGCCGGCCGCTGACCGAGTGGTCCGACTCCCCGGTCACCCCGCGGATCGGTTACCAGGCTTCGCACGGTCAGAACAGCTGGCGTGCCTCGCGCAAGCGCCCGGCGTGCCCGTATCCGAATCCGGGACGGTACGAGAAGGACAAACCTCTCATGCAGGGCATGCGGGTGGCGTTCTCCGGGGACACCTCGATCGACCGCGAGCTGTTGGAGGACCGCGCCGTGGAGGCCGGACTCCACGTGGCGACCAGCGTCTCCAGGCTGACCAGCCTCCTCG
This sequence comes from Streptomyces sp. NBC_00234, assembly GCF_036195325.1. NCBI lineage: Bacteria > Bacillati > Actinomycetota > Actinomycetes > Kitasatosporales > Streptomycetaceae > Streptomyces > Streptomyces sp. NBC_00234. Next base: position 1,830,980 of record NZ_CP108101.1, read on the forward strand.
TCACCAACGACCCGGACGCGGCGACGTCGAAGACGGTGAAGGCCAAGTCGTTCGGCACGCCGATCCTGGAGGAGAGCGCCTTCACCCATCTGTTGCGGGACGTGGCTCCGGCACCGTCATCGGAGTGAACCGGGCGCGACTCGCCCGCCATCCGCTCGCCCGCCGCCGCCTCGCGTCCCACCCTGTGGCGCATGGCACGTTGCGAGGTTTGCGGAAACGACTACGGCATGTCCTTCGAGGTGCACGCGCAGGGCGCGGTGCACGTCTTCGACTGCTTCTCCTGCGCCATTCACCGCATGGCGCCCATCTGTGAGCACTGCCGGGTCCAGGTGATCGGGCAGGGCGTCGAGGTCGAGGGCCACTGGTACTGCGGCGCCCACTGCGCCCGCGCCGAGGGAAGGGCGGGCATCGTGGACAAAGTGTGACGGGCCTCCCCGGCCCCACCCCCACCCCTCCGTACCGCACCCCATGACACCGGTTGTACCGTCATGGGGTGTACCGCTTCCTGTTGACCCGGCAGTGGGTGATTCTCACCCTGCTCGCGCTCGTACTGATTCCGACCATGGTCGAGCTGGGTTTCTGGCAGCTCCACCGGCATCAGCACCGGGTCGCGCAGAACTCCCTCATCTCGCAGAACCTCAAGGCGAAGCCGGTCCCGGTCGCCGGGCTGACCTCCCCGGGGCACACCGTCCCGCGAGCCGACTACTGGCGCGCGGTCACCGCCACCGGGACGTTCGACACCGCACACGAAGTGGTCGTACGGCGCCGGACCTCCGAGGACGAGCGGATCGGGGCACTCGTCCTGACCCCGCTCGACCTCACGGGCGGCGGCACCGTCCTGGTCAACCGGGGCTGGGTGCCCACCGACGGCGACCAGCGGGCGTTCCCGGAGGTCCCGGCCCCGCCCCGCGGCGAAGTGACCGTCACCGGCCGGCTCAAGGCCGACGAGACCACGGGCAGCAGCGGCATCAAGGACCTGTCGGGGCTGCCGGACCGCCAGGTCATGCTGATCAACAGCGCCCAGCAGTCCGAGCTGCTGTCCAGGCCCGTCCTCGGCGGCTACCTCGAACAGACCGGGCCCGAGCCCTCCGGCGACACCCCCGAACAGATCGCCTCCCCCGACGACAGCTCCATCGGCCCGCACATGGCGTACGCCGTCCAGTGGTGGCTGTTCGCCGCCGCGGTACCGGTCGGCTGGGTGGTTCTCGTACGCCGGGAGAAGCGCGACCGCGAGGAGGCCGCGGCTCAGGGCCAGAGCGCCGGGGAGCCGGAGCACCCCGCGACCGCCGGCGCGACGGTCTGAGGAAGCCCACCACCCGTCATCGCGGGTCTGCTTAACAAGCCGCAGGTTCGGGAACACGCCAGAGCGTGACCCCACGCATCGAGGACTACGCCCTCATCGGCGATCTCCAGACCGCCGCCCTGGTCGGCAGGAACGGTTCCGTCGACTGGCTCTGTCTGCCCCGCTTCGACTCGGGCGCCTGCTTCGCCGCGCTGCTCGGCGACGAGGACAACGGCCACTGGCGGATCGCACCCAAGGGCACGGAGAGCACGGACACCTGCACGCGACGCGGCTACGCGGGCGACTCCCTCGTCCTGGAGACGTTCTGGGAGACCCGGACCGGCACCGTGAAGGTGACCGACTTCATGCCCCAGCGCGACAAGGCCCCTGACCTCATGAGGATCGTCGAGGGTGTCAGCGGCACGGTGGACATGAGCTCCGTGCTGCGGCTGCGCTTCGACTTCGGCTCCGTCGTGCCCTGGATGCGCCGCTCGCACGGCCACCGGGTGGCCGTCGCCGGTCCCGACTCCGTGTGGCTGCGCAGCGACCCGCCGGTCAAGACCTGGGGACAGCAGTTCTCGACCTGTTCCTCGTTCACCGTGGCCGAGGGCGAGAAGGTGGCGTTCGTGCTCACCTGGCACGCCTCGCACGCGCCCCGCCCCAAGCTGATCGATCCGTACAAGGCGCTCAAGCACACGCGGGCCGACTGGGCGAAGTGGTCGGCGAAGTGCACCTACAAGGGCAAGCACCGTGAGGCCGTGCTCCGCTCCCTCATCACCCTGAAGGCGCTCACCTACGGCCCGACGGGCGGCATCGTGGCGGCCCCCACCACCTCGCTGCCCGAGGAGATCGGAGGCGTACGGAACTGGGACTACCGCTTCTGCTGGCTGCGGGACTCCACCCTGACGCTCGGCGCCCTGCTCTCGGCCGGATATCTGGACGAGGCCGCGGCCTGGCGGGACTGGCTGCTGCGGGCCGTCGCCGGGGACCCGGCCGACCTCCAGATCATGTACGGCCTGGCGGGCGAACGCAGACTGCCCGAGACGGAATTGCCGTGGCTGCGCGGATACGAGCACTCCCAGCCCGTCCGCACCGGCAACGAGGCCGTCCGGCAGCGGCAGCTCGACGTGTACGGAGAGGTCATCGACTCGCTCAGACTCGCCCGCGACGCCGGGCTGGAGAACAAGTCGCACGCCTGGAACCTCCAGCTCAGCCTGCTCGGCTTCCTGGAGTCCACCTGGCGCGAACCGGACGAGGGCCTGTGGGAGATCCGCGGGGAGCGCCGCCACTTCGTGCACTCCAAGGTGATGGCCTGGGTCGCCGCCGACCGCACGGTGCGCACCCTGGAGGAGACACCGGATCTGCCGGGCGACGCCGACCGCTGGCGGGCGATGCGGGACGCCGTGCACGCGGAGGTCTGCGAGAGGGGCTACGACCCCGTACGCAACACGTTCACGCAGTCCTACGGCTCCAGGGCGCTGGACGCAGCGACGCTGCTGATCGTGCGGACCGGATTCCTCCCGCCGGACGACCCCCGGGTCATCGGCACGGTCGACGCCGTGCGGGAGGAACTGGGCAGCGACGGCCTGGTGCGCCGCTACAGCACCGACGGCGTGTCCGTCGACGGGCTGCCGGGCGGTGAGGGCGCCTTCCTCGTCTGCTCGTTCTGGCTGGCGGACGCGCTGCTGCGGACCGGCCGGACGGCCGAGGCGGAGAAGCTCTTCGAGCGGCTGCTCGCCCTGCGCAACGACATGGGGCTGCTCGCCGAGGAGTACGACCCGGTGGCCGGGCGCCAGCTGGGCAATTTCCCGCAGGCGTTCAGTCATATCGGCCTGGTGAACACCGCGGTCGCACTCGCCGCACAGGACCCGGCAGGATAGGGCCATGGATCTTGGACTGAAGGACCGTGTGTACATCGTCACCGGCGCGACCCGGGGGCTGGGCAACGCCACCGCGCGTGCCCTGGCCTCGGACGGCGCGAAGGTGGTCATCACCGGCCGGGACGAGAAGAGCGTCACGGCGGCAGCCGCCGAACTGGGGCCCGACACCGTGGGGATCGTCGCCGACAACGCCGACCCGGCAGCCGCGCAGCACCTCGTGGACACCGCGAAGGAACGGTTCGGCCGGCTGGACGGCATTCTCATCAGCGTCGGCGGTCCCGCGCCCGGCTTCCTCGCGGACAACAGCGACGAGCAGTGGCGGACCGCGTTCGAGTCGGTCTTCCTCGGGGCGGTACGTCTCGCCCGTACGACCGCCGCCGCGCTCGGCGAAGGCGGGGTCATCGGGTTCGTGCTCTCCGGCTCGGTTCACGAGCCGATCGCCGGCCTGACCATCTCCAACGGGCTGCGCCCCGGCCTGGCGGGCTTCGCCAAGTCCCTGGCCGACGAGCTTGGCCCGCGCGGCATCCGCGTCGTGGGGGTGCTGCCGGCCCGGATCGACACCGACCGGGTGCGCGAGCTCGACGCCCTGTCCGGCGACGCGGAAGCGTCCCGTACGGCCAACGAGGCCCGGATTCCGCTGCGCCGCTACGGCACGCCGGAGGAGTTCGGGAAGACCGCGGCCTTCCTGCTCTCCCCCGCCGCGTCCTATCTGACGGGCCTCATGGTGCCCGTCGACGGTGGCTCCCGGCACGGTTTCTGAGCGCTCCGCGCCGGGTCCGTCCCGGCGTCAGCTCACCCGTTCCGCACGGTGCTTGACGGCCTTCAGACGGACCTCGGCCGGCAGCTCGTTCAGTCCGGCCGAGTCCCTGGCATGGGCCAGCGCCTCGTCGGCGAGGCCGCGCAGCGCCTGGTCCGGGGCGGCGTGAGCCTCCATCAGCAGCCGGATCCTGGCGCGCGGCGCGGAGCGCCGGCCCGTCAGTACGACGTGGGCGCGCGCAACGCCGTCCAGGGTGCCCGCCTCCTCGCCGAGCACGCCCTCCAGGGCCCGGCCGCGCAGCAGAGCCCCCTCGCCGTCCCCGCTGTCCACCAGCACCTCGGCGAGGCGGGCACGGCGCAGCTGGGCCAGCAGCCACCACAGGGCGAGGACGACCACGACCGCGAGGACCGCGATCACCGTCGGCCACCACCAGCCGCTGTCGCGCCAGCGGTCCCGGTCCGCCTCGCTGAGCAGTACGTCGTTCTTGCCGTACCACGGCCACCACGACGGCACGGAGACGCCGAGCCCCGCGGCGAGGACGGCGCCGCCGACGACGATCAGCACCAGCCCGGCCAGGCCGAGCAGTACCCGGTTGACGGTCCTGCGCACGCCGTTCACCCCTTCTTCGCCGGCCGACGGACGGCCACGGAGAGGCTCGGCGGTCTGGCCAGGCCCAGCTCCTTGATGCCCGTCCCGAGTACGGAGTCCAGGTCGGCCCGTACGTCATCGAGTTCACGGAAGTGCGATACGGCGCGCACCGCCACCTTGCTCCGGCCCATCCGGACCCGTACGGACTGCACACCGGCCACTTCCACGGCCCGGTCGCGCAGGACCATGGCGGCGGCGGTCCGGTCGAGCGCCGCCCTGACATCGACGTGGTCGCGGCGCATCGGGAGCAGATCGCGCAGCCCGGGAGTGGCGGCGAGAAGGATCAGCCACAGCCCGAGCGCCACCGCGACGCCTGCGCCGGTCAGCACCCAGACGTCGTCGAGCGGCCGTTCGGCCAGCTCGTCCGCGAGGGTGCGCCGCCACTGCATCGCGGGGTGGTCGGCGCGTACCGCCGCGATGTCGTAGAGCAGGATTCCGGCGCCGCCGAGCACCACCAGGGCCAGTACGGCCGCCGGGATACGGCGGGCGGACCAGAATCTGCCGGCCCTGCCGCCGTGCTCCAGGGTCGGAACGGGGTCGTGCTCGGCGGACGAGGACGACTGGTCCAGCTCCTGGACACCGCCCTTGACCAGGGGATCGGCGGTGGGCAGCCGCTGCGTGCCGCTCTCGGTGCTCCCGGTGCCCTCGCCGTGCTGGGGTTCGCTCATCGGATCCTCCCCTGCGCCGCGGCGCCCGGTCCTGTGCCGTGGAGCCGCTCGACCTGCACGGCCACCTCGGGCACCTCCATTCCCGCCAACGTCTTTACCCGTTCGGCGACGCGCCGACGCACGGCCCCGCACTGGCGGCCGATGTCGGAGGGGTACCCGAGCTCCAGACTGATCCGTACACGGGCGGCGTCCCGGTGCACGGTGACCGTGGCACGCGGGGACGCGCCCTCCTTGGGCGCGTCGGTGATCGCCTCCTTGGCCGCCTGGGCCGCGATCTTCGCTACGACCCGGTCGGCGATCCGGGTCTCCCCGCGTTCCGCGGCGGCGACCCGGCCGGTCACCGCCGTCACCGTCGCCGGTCGCCGCGCTCGTGACTTCGGAAGTCGCCGCGCTCACGACTTCGGAAGAAGTCACCGGGTTCCAGGTCGCCGTCCAGGAAGCGGCCGGCGACGAAGCCGACCGCTCCCAGCGCGGCCACCAGCAGAAAGGCCCCGAATCCGCCGAAGTACCCGGCGAATCCCAGTGCCATGCCGGCCATCAGGCCGACCACAGCCATGCTCATCGTGCGCTCCTCAACTGCCTTTCGGCGCAGGGCTACTGGAGACGTGGCTCGGGCTGCTCCTCGTCGTCCTCCTCATCCGGCAGCTTGACGTCGCTGACCGCGATGTTGACCTCGACGACTTCCAGTCCGGTCATCCGCTCGACCGCCGCGACCACGTTCTCCCGCACGTCGCGGGCCACGTCGCTGATCGACACGCCGTAGTCGACGACGATCTCCAGATCGAGTGCGGTCTGCGACTCGCCCACCTCGGCCTTGACCCCGCGGGAGACGGACCTGCTGCCGCCGGGGACACGGTCGCGGACCGCGCCGAAGGTCCGGGACAGACCACTGCCCATCGCATGGACACCGACCACGTCGCGCGCGGCCATTCCGGCGATCTTCTCGACGACTCCGTCGGCGATGGTGGTGCGGCCACGCGTCGCGGGGGGTCCACCGCCACGCTTGGTCAGCTGGGACTTGCCGCGGTCGTCTCCGGCGGCTTCCTTGTCAGGGGTGCGCTGCTGGCTCTCGGTCATCGCCGCTCTTCCCTTCGGGACAGGAATGGGACTTCGCTGCCCACATTAAGTGCGCTTGCCCCGTTCCGCGCCGTGGATGCGGCAGGGTGGGTGCCATGACGACGGCGGACAGCCCTCAGCGGGTCGACGGATGGACGGCTGCGGTACGGCAGCGACTCGGCCTGGGCCGGTTGCTCCCTCTGGGCGGTCCCGAGGACGGAACGTGGATCGCCGAGCGGGCGGCGGTGGAAGTGCTGCGGAGCGCCGTCGCCGGACCGGGCGCCGCCCTGGGGGAACTCAGGATCGGACCGGCGGATCCGGACGCGGACCCCGGCCGGGAGCAGGCCGGGGCGGCGGTGCCCGCGCCTCCCAGCGCGTATCCGGCCGGGCCGCTGCGGATCGAGGCGGAGTTCTCGGCCACGATGGACCGGCCACTGCCCGTCACGGCCGAGGCGCTGCGCTCGGCGCTGCTGGACACGGCACGGCGGCGGCTCGGCATGGTGGTCACGGAGATCGATCTCCGGGTGACGGAACTGCTGGACGCGATGCCGGAGCCGGTGGCCGCCCCGGCCGCCGAGATCCGTACGGGGGAACCGGAGGGGGCGGCGGGAGCGGCGGCGGCCGCGGTCCCCGGCGTCGTGGCACTGACACGGGTGCTGGGCAGCGCCGTGCACACCGGAGCGGATCACGTCCGGGTCGAGGTGGCGACGGCCGGGGACCACCGGGCACTGGATGTGGCCCGAGCGGTCCGCACGGCGGTGACGGCGGCGGTGGAGAGCCATCCGCCGGTAAGCGTCCTCGTCACCGCCGTGGCCGCGAGCTGACGACGGACGCGGTCAGTCGGTGACGCCCGCCAGGTCGCGCAGCCGGCGGCCCTGGGCGGCCCGCTCGGCGGTGCGCTGCTCCTCGTACGTACGGGAGAGGGCGCCGCTCAGCAGGGCCTTGGTCTCGACGACCGCGTCGCGCGGGGCCGCGAGGAGGGCGGCGGCGAGGTCGCGGGCGGCGCCGTCGAGCTGATCGGCGGGGACGACGAGGTTGGCGAGGCCGGTGCGCTCGGCCTCGTCGGCGTGGACGAAGCGGCCGGTGGCGCAGATTTCGAGCGCGCGGGCGTACCCCACGAGGTTCACCAGAGGGTGGGTGCCCGTGAGGTCGGGGACGAGACCGAGACTGGTCTCGCGCATGGCGAACTGCACATCCTCGGCAGCGATCCGCAGATCGCAGGCGAGGGCGAGCTGGAAGCCGGCACCGATGGCGTGGCCCTGGACGACCGCGATCGACACGATGTCGTTGCGGCGCCACCAGGTGAACGCCTCCTGGTATTCGGCGATGGTCGCGTCGAGCTCGGCCTCCGAGCCACGCGCCATGTCGAGGAAGGAGGGCTCACCGTCGAACCCTTCCGGGGTGAACGCCTGCCGGTCGAGTCCCGCGGAGAAGGACTGGCCTTCGCCGCGCAGCACGACCACTCG